>DATIXH010000223.1:0-12490 GCA_035518775.1 Candidatus Acidiferrum sp. | reverse complement strand
GCCCTCGCGCGCCTCCGCAACATCAAACTCATAGTCGGCGGATCGCGGGCGGTGGCGGGGCCTGAATTCGAGAATTGGCGAGCCCAGAGAATCGCCGGACAACTCCGCGCCGCAAACCGCGGCAACGGCGCGGACCGCGGTCAGGTACTGTGCGCCCAGGCCCGGCTTGAGACGCACGGCGCGAACCTTCTCGATGCGGATCGGTCGCCCGGTTATCGCGGCGAGTCCCACAGCGGTCCGCAGGATCTGCCCGCGCCCCTCTCCGAATGAGCCATCGATAACGAGGTTGCGCGCCGTGCTTCCCCCGAACTGATCTGGATGACGAGACCTGCCGCACCCGGTTTATGCGTTAAGCGAATTCCGACCCTTTGGCCCGAGCGGGGCTTTGACCGCATCGGCGAGAACATCGACGCCGTGCAGCAAACGATCCCGGGCTTCGGTCCCAAATCTCACTTCCGTTGCAGCCATGACCCACCTTTCCTGGTCGTCAGTCGGACGGGCCTGGAGGCTCCGAGGAACGGCAGACCGCTTCTCGGAGCCGCCACGATCCGGCGCATCACTTCGTCTTGATGGCGATCTTCTTCTCCTTCTTCTGCGCCTCCGGGGTCTTCGGCAGGGTTACCGTCAGGACGCCCTTCTGGAAATTGGCCTCGATCTTCTCCGCGTCGACACCGGGCGGCAGCTGGAAGGAACGCTGGAATGCGCCGTAGCGGCGCTCGGAGAGGTAGTAATTCTTGGCCTTCTCCTCCTTCACTTCCTTCTTCTCGCCCTTGATGGTCAACATGTCGTCGGCAACGCTGACCTCGACATCCTTCTCTTCCAGGCCCGGCAGCTCAGCCGAGATCTGGTATTCCTTCTCCTTTTCGACGACATCTACGACGGGCGCCGAGACTCCGAACGACGTCTCGTAGCGCAGTAGCGGTTCGGCCTCGGAGGCGCGTCGACCAAGCGCGCGCCGCCCAAATCCAGTCGTGAAGTCCTCGAAGATGCGGTCCACTTCCTTGTGGAGTGCCTCGAACGGCTCCCACAAGGACGTCCGCCGAGCGGCCGGCGCCGCCGTTTCCTGCTTGACGGGAAGCTTCGTCATTGCCTCTGCCATGTTCCAATCTCCTTCGTCGCTCGTGAATTCGGAGACGATGGTTCCTGCCCATGCCTGTGTCTCGTAGCCCCGGTTGGAACCCCTCGCTTTGACACAAATCAACGAGGGCGACCGCTTCAGCGCTAACGTTGTTCCCGGGAACTTCAGGAAGTCGATACCCAGCGATGGCAGTCGGAGACATCCTCGTACGGGAAGGCCGTCGGAAGGCCCGAGGCCCGGCGACGAGAGCACGACGAGGAACGACGTTGGTGAGCGCCCGGAATCTCGAGATTGCCAACGTCTTCGACGAGACGGCCGATCTGCTGGAAATCGAGGGCGAAAACCCGTTCCGAATTCGCGCCTATCGCAATGCCGCCCGGCTGCTGCGCGGACTCAAGCAAGAGGCCGCAGACATGCTGGCCGCCGGCCAGGACCTGGCCGAGCTGCCGGGCATCGGGAAGGATCTTGCCGGCAAGATTAGGGAAGTCGTGGACAGCGGCAGCATGGAGCTGCTGCGGCGACTCCATCGGGAACTCCCCCACAGTATCATCGAGCTGCTGCGCGTACCCGGACTAGGTCCGAAGCGCGCCAAGCTCTTGCATGAACGGCTGGGCATCAAGACACTGGCCGAGCTGCGCGCGGCGGCGGAGGCCGGCAAACTGCGACGCCTGGCTGGCTTTGGCCCGCGGACCGAGGCAAAGATCCGGGAGTCGACGGCAGCCCAGCAGCAGGCGAACCCGCGCCTCACATTGGCGGCAGCAACACCGCAGGCGGAAGCCCTGATCGCCTACCTTCGATCCGCGTCCGGGGTGAATCAGGTCGCGATGGCCGGCAGCTACCGGCGGGCGCGGGAGACGGTCGGCGACCTCGACATTCTCGCGACCTCGTCGCGGCCCGAGGCGGTGATCGAGTATTTCATCAGCTGTGGCGCTGTCGACCACGTGGTCGCCAGCGGCGGCACGCGGGCGACGATCGTGCTCCGCGGTGGATTGCAGGTCGATCTTCGCGTCGTCGACGACGCGAGCTACGGCGCCGCGCTCCACTACTTCACCGGCGGCAAGGCGCACAACATCGCGGTCCGCCGCCTTGGTCAGCAGCGGGGACTCAAGATCAACGAATACGGCGTCTTTCGCGGCGAACGGCGGATTGCCGGCGACACCGAAGAGTCGGTCTTCCGCGCCGTCGACCTGCCGTACATTCCCCCGGAACTGCGCGAGGATCGCGGCGAAATCGAAGCCGCCCGCAGCGGCACGCTGCCGGAATTGATCAAATACGAAGATCTGTGCGGCGATCTGCACTGCCATACCAAGGCGAGCGACGGGCACAACAGCCTGGAGGAGATGGCGATCGCGGCGCGCGAGCACGGCTTGAAATACATTGCGATCACCGAACACTCGCACCGTCTCACCGTTGCTCGCGGGCTCGACGCGCGGCGGCTCGGAAAGCACATCGACGAGATCGACCGGTTGAACGAGCGTCTCTCCGAGATCACGCTTCTCAAGGGTATTGAGGTGGACATTCTCGAGGACGGACGGCTCGACCTGTCTGACAGCACCTTAGCGCAGCTCGACCTTGTCGTCGGCGCCATCCACAGCCACTTCAACCTGCCGCCCGACCGGCAGACGGATCGCATCTTGCGTGCGATGGAGCACCCGCATTTCTCGATCCTCGCACATCCGACGGGACGGCTGCTCGGAACGCGCGAGGCCTCGCCCTTCGACATGCAGAAGGTGATGCTGACTGCTCGCGCCCGCGGATGCTTCCTGGAGTTGAATGCGCAGCCGGACCGCATGGACCTCAGCGACGTCTACTGCCAGGCCGCGAAAGGCGCGGGTGTCCTCATCAGCATTGGTTCCGATTCACACAGTACGACAGACTTCGATTTCCTGCGCTTCGGCGTCGGGCAGGCGCGCCGAGGCTGGCTCGAGAAGGCCGACGTCTTGAATACCCGGCCGCTACGGGAATTGCGCGCTCTGCTGCGGCGGACCATGTGAGTGCCGGACCATGAGACCTTTACTCCGGGGGCGGTGCGGCGATCCAGCCGTCGCGCATGAGCGCGGCCGTTGCGTCGCGCGCATCGCCGATGCGGCGGAGCGCTCCCTCATATATCTCCTTGGGACTGCGGGAGAGCCGCGCCAGACCCTCCGATTGCGCGGCGGAAGCAATTGCCGCGGCGATGCGGGCGGCGACCTGCCATTCGTCCAGGCCCGGCAGAATCCGCTCGGTGCTGAGGGTTGCCTCCTGGACACATGCCGCCAGTTCCTGCGCGGCAGCAATTGCCATGCCGTCGGTGATAGTCTTCGCCCTGACATCGAGGACGCCGCGAAAGATGCCCGGAAAGCAGAGCGCGTTGTTGACCTGGTTGGCAAAGTCGCTCCGCCCGGTGGCGACGATCACGGCACCCGCTTGCTTGGCTTCCCAAGGCCAGATCTCCGGCACCGGATTGGCGCATGCGAAGACGATGGCCGACTTTGCCATCGCCTTGATCCAGTCGGGCTCGACGATTCCGGGGCCCGATCGCGAGAATGCGAGGCAGACGTCGGCGCCGCGCAGAGCCTCCGCGATTCCGCCCGCGGTCCGCTCGCCGTTGGATTCCATGCAGAGCTGCCACTTCTCGGGATATTCGCGCCTGTATGCCGCGATATCGCGCCGCCCCGGATGAAGCGTGGCCTTGCTGTCGCAGACCACCACTGCCTCCTTGGCGACGCCGGCACGTATCAATAGCCGGTATGTCGCGATATTGGCCGCACCCGCCCCGATCATGGCGAGGCGAACCTGCTGCAGATTCTTGCCGACGACTTTGAGCGCGTTGAGCAGCGCGGCAAGGACTACGGCAGCCGTCCCCTGCTGATCGTCATGCCAAACGGGTATCGGGCAATCCGCGCGCAGCGCATCGAGGACACGAAAACATTTCGGCTGCGCGATGTCCTCCAGATTGATGGCGCCGAAGCTCGGCGCGAGCAAGCGGGCGGTCCGCACGATTTCCTGCGCATCGCGCGTGTCGAGGCAGACGGGCACCGCATCGACGCCGCCGAGATACTTGAATAGAAGCGCTTTGCCTTCCATCACCGGCAATGCGGCCCGCGGCCCGATGTCGCCAAGACCGAGCACGCGCGTGCCGTCGGTCACAATGGCAATGCTGTTCCCCCTGTTCGTGTATTCGAAGACCAGATCGGGATCCTTGGCGATCTCGCGGCACGGTTCGGCCACGCCGGGCGTGTACCAGATGGCGAAATCCTGCGGGCCGCGAATCGCGCATTTGGGCATGATCTGAATCTTGCCCTTGTAGAGGGCGTGCAGGCGCGGTGCCAGGAGCGCCGGCTGCTGAGCCTTGGCGAGCAGGTCGTCAATGCGATCTTCGGGCATGCTTTCCGTCCTCAATTCTTCGCCCTCGCAGTCAGATACTCGATGGCGCCATCGATCGTCCGCAGTTCGGCGTAGTCGCGTTCGGGTATGTCAATCGCGAGGCGCTTGTGGAGCGCCATGACGAGGTTGAGAAAATCCATCGAGTCCAGGTCCAGGGCCTCGCGAAGATCGACATCCGGCGGTACCGCTCCGAGATCCGCCTCGGGTGCCAGATTGCCGAGCTCTTCCAACAGCAGCTGTCTGAGGTCGTCGCGTTTCATAGTTGGGCCGGTTGTTGCAGAAGACGATCGAGGTCGGCGAGCAGAAGGCTGCCGGCATGTCCGTCGGTTACGCGATGGTCTGCCGCGAGGCTGGCCGTCATGATGGTCCGCGGTTCGATGGCCGATCCGACGACCCACGGTCGCAATGCCGGGGCGCCGAATCCGAGAATCGCCACCTGCGGCGGATAGATTATGCCGAACAAGGCGTCCGCGCCGCGCTCACCCAGGCTGCTCACTGTCACCGTCGGATCGGTGAGTTCGGAGCTGCGCAACGTACCGGCGCGCACGCGGGCAACGAGATCGCGCAATCGGCCCATCAGCTCGTCGAGCGTCAGGCGATCGACGTCGTGGATCGCCGGTGCCACGAGCCCGCCGCCGCGAATCGCCACGGCCGTGCCGATATGGATGCGTTCGCTCGGCCGGAAGCCCGTTGCGGTGTGGAACCCGTTGAAGCCGGGCCGGCTCCGCAGGGCAAGGGCGACTGCACGCAGTGTGAGCACCTGCAGCAGCAATCGCTCGGCCGGAGCTCGCGGCGCATTGGCGGATTCGAGCCATGCCGTAGCTTTCGTCAGATCGATCACCCGGCTCAGATAATAATGCGGGATCTCTCGCTTCGAGCGGGCCATGGCGGCACCAATGGCGCGCCGCATCGCGGCCAGATCCGGGCCGCGTTCGGCTGCCCGGGGCTTCGTAGCCCCTGCCGCCTTTTCGACATCTATGCTGATAACCGCGCCGCCGGGCCCGCTTCCAATAACGCCGGAAAGATCGACGCCGCGCTCGAGCGCGATCCGTCGGGCAGCCGGCGAGGCGTACGGCCGCGTCGCGTCGCCAGCCGCCGGCATGCCGGCCGGCCTCGCAGCTGGCCGCACGATCGTTGCAGAGGGAGGGGGCAGGGGTGTGGCTTGTTCCTTGGGCGCCGCCGCTCCAGGTGGCGCCGCTGCAACGGGGCCGACGGCGCCTGCTTGGCCAATCGTCCGCAGACTGGCAAGCGGCGTTCCGACGGGCACCTTGGTGCCGACGTCGACGAGGAGACGGTCGATGATGGCGTCCTCGAAGATCTCGACTTCGATCGCACCCTTGTCGGTCTCGACGACGGCGACGATGTCGCCGCGCGTGACGGTCTCGCCTGGGCGCTTCAGCCATTCGACGAGGATGCCGGCTTCCATATCGGCACCGAGCGATGGCATGACGAATTCGCCCATCGCGACGTCCGTCAGCGTCCGAGGGCCACGTGTGCGGCCGACACGATCTTCGCAGCTTGGGGCAGCGCTGCTTCCTCGAGATGCCGCGGATAGGGGATCGGCACCTCCTCCGAGCAGACGCGGCCGATAGGCGCATCCAGCTCCCAGAAGGCATCCTCCATGAGACGGGCGGCGACTTCAGCGGAGAGACTGCCGCTGCGCCAGCCTTCATCGATGATGACCGCGCGGCGTGTACGGCTGACGGAGCGGACGATGGTTGCGGTATCCAAGGGGCGGAGGCAGCGGAGATCGATGACTTCAGCCGATATCCCCTCGCTCGCCAACGAATCGGCAGCGGCGAGCGTTTTCGGCAGCGAGCCGCCGTAAGTTATCAACGTGATGTCATGTCCTTCGCGTCGGACGGCCGCGCCCGTCAAACTAATCGGTGCCGGGACGGCCGGTAGTTTGCCCGCGACAGCGTAGAGCAATACATGTTCGAAGATGATCACCGGGTTTGGATCGGCGAGCGCCGCCGACAGCATGCCGCGCGCGTCCTCGATCGTCGCGGGCGCAACGACCTTGAGCCCCGGCACATGCGCGTACCAGCCTTCCAGCGTGTGCGAGTGCTGGGCGGCAAGCTGGCGGCCGGCGCCGGTCGCCATCCGGATCACAACGGGCACGGCGAACTGCCCGCCGGACATATGCCGAATCGTGGCCGCATTGTTGACGATCTGATCGAGCGCCAGGAGGCTGAAGTTCACGGTCATCACCTCCACGATCGGCCGCATGCCGCCGAGGGCCGCCCCGATGCCCGCGCCCACGAAGGCGCCCTCCGATAGCGGCGTGTCGCGGATGCGCTCCGGCCCGAACTCGGCGAGCAGTCCCTTGGTCACGGCATAGCAGCCGCCATAGCGGCCGACGTCCTCGCCCATGAGAAAGACGCGGTCATCGCTGAGCAACGCCTCACGGATAGCGGTCCGCACGGCCTCGCGATAGGTCGTCTCGGTGAACCCCCCATCCCGTGTCTCGGCGATCATGGTTGCACCGGCGCGTACACGTCTCTCGTCAAATCTTCGATCGGCTCCCAGCTGCTTTGTTCGGCAAATGCGATCGCTGCTTCGATCTCCGCCGCAACTTCTGCTTCAAGCGCGGCGAGGTCAGGGTCGTGCAATGCACCTGCTTCACGCATCCAACCGATCAGGTGCGGAATCGGGTCGCGCTTTCGCCACTGCTCCACTTCCGCCTTCTCTCGATAGAGCTCGGGGTCGAACATGGAGTGAGCCCGGAAGCGGTAGGTGCGGCACTCCAGGAAGCGCGGGCCGTTTCCCGCCCGTACCGCTGCGACGGCGCGACTTGCCGCTGCTTCCACCGCGACCGGATCCATGCCGTCGACGACCTCCGCCGGTACGCGATAGCTCTCGGCCTTGCGGTGGATGTCGGTCTCGGATTCGGAGCGCGCGAGCGCGGTTCCCATCGCGTACAGGTTGTTCTCACAGACGAAGAGGACTGGCAGCTGCCACAGATCGGCGAGATTAAGGCTCTCGTGAAAGGCGCCCTCGGCGACGGCGCCTTCGCCGAAGAAGCAGGCGGTGACGTTCGACCGGCGCTGCATACGGTCAGCCAACGCCAATCCAACGGCGAGCGGCAAGCCGCCGCCGACGATCGCGTTGCCCCCATAGAATCTGGTCTTGGCGTCGAAGATGTGCATCGAGCCGCCACGGCCGTGGCTGCACCCCTCCTGCTTGCCATACATCTCGGCCATGACGGGCTGCATGGGAATTCCGCGGGCGATGGCATGACCGTGCTCGCGATAGGTCGCGACGACCGCATCCGTCGGCGTCAGGCAGCGCATGACGCCGGCGGCAATGGCCTCCTCGCCGATATAGAGGTGCAGGAATCCGCGGATCTTCTCTTTGGTATAGAGCTCGGCGCATTTCTCTTCGAAGCGGCGGATGCGCAGCATCTGGCGCAGCAGGTCCAGCAGGTGCTCGCGCGACAGGTGCGGCTTACCGGCGGCGTCGGTCATCTCGCGTCACTCTCGAGGGTCGACAGGTCTCCCTCCGGCAGCCCCAGCTCTCTGGCCTTCAGCAGGCGGCGCATGATCTTGCCGCTGCGCGTGCGCGGCAGTGTCGGGCGGAACTCGATCTCCTTCGGCGCGACGGCTGCGCCGAGCCGCTTACGGGCATGACCCAGCAGCTCCTTGCGCAGCGCCTCGCTCGGCTCGTATCCGGGTTTCAGCGAGCAGAACGCCTTGACCACTTCCCCGACGATCGGATCGGGTTTGCCAATGACGCCGGCCTCTGCGATCGCCGGGTGCTCCATGAGGGCGCTCTCGACCTCGAACGGCCCGATCAGATGGCCGGCGGACTTGATGACGTCGTCTCCGCGCCCGACAAACCAGTAGTAACCGTCGGCATCCCGCATTGCCAGATCGCCGGTGAGATACCAGCCGCCAGCAAAGCACTTCCGATAGCGCTCCTCTTCGCCGAGATAGCCGCGAAACATCGACGGCCAGCCGGGCTTGAGCGCGAGTTCGCCTGCCGTCATCGGCCGATCGATGACGGCAATGTCGCCGTCGCGTTGCCGTTCGACGATGGCGGCCTCGACTCCCGGAAGCGGACGTCCCATGGACCCCGGCTTGATGTCCATGGCGGCGAAGTTCGCGATCATGATGCCACCGGTCTCGGTCTGCCACCAGTTGTCATGGAATGGCATGCCGAAGGTCTCCTGGCCCCACACCACCGCCTCCGGGTTGAGGGGCTCACCGACACTGGCCATGAAGCGGAGCCGCGAAAGATTCCGGCTGCGCACCGGCTCCGCGCCGAGCTTCATCAGCATGCGGATCGCCGTCGGTGCCGTGTACCAGACGTTGACCCGCTGCTCCTCCAGTATGCGACACCAGCGCAAGGCATCGAACTCGGCCTCATCGACGACCATCGTGACGCCATTGGTCAGCGGCGAGATGATGCCATAGGAGGTACCGGTGACCCATCCGGGGTCCGCGGTGCACCAGAAGATATCGTCGGGATGCAAGTCGAGGGCGTACTTTCCGGTGATGTGATGCGCCACGACCGCTTCGTGCACGTGAAGCGCACCCTTTGGGCGACCTGTCGTTCCACTGGTGAAATGCAGCAATGCCGGATCGTTGGGCTGCGTCGCAGCGATGTCGAACTCCGGACGCGCGGCCGCGAGAGCCGCTTCGAGATCGACGGTACCGGGCGGCATGTCTTCCGAATCACGTTGCGTCAACAACACGTGGCGGAGGTGGCTCATCTGGGATCGCCAGGGCATGACCTTCTTCCGGTACAGCGCTTCGGTCGTGACGAGGACGCTGGCCGTGCCGATGCTCATGCGCTGGCGTATCGGATCGGGCCCGAAGGCGGAAAACAGCGGACAGAAGATGCCACCTTTTTTCCAGGTGCCGAGCGCGGCCACGTAGAGTTCGGGGATGCGGCCAGCAAGCGCGAAAACCCGGTCGTCGCGGTGGACGCCCAGGTTGCTCAGGACACTGGCAAATCGATTCGAGGCAACGGCCAGCTCCGCGTAGCTGTAGGTTCGGACGGCATCGTTCTTGCCGATCCAGACGATTGCACGATGATTGCCGCGACCTCTCGCGACATGCCTGTCCGCGGCCTCATAGGCGATGTTGAGACCGCCGCCAGCCAGCCCGTCCAGCTCTCCGCGAGCGGTCTGCCACGTGAATGACTGACAGGTGGCCTCGTAGTTCGCGAGGTTGGGCGCCAAGCCGGCGGCGGCTCCAACCTTGTGAATCGTACTCCACGGCACAAAATCACCTCTCGGTCAGCCGGGCGGCTCGTTCGATCATCCTTCCCATGTATGCGGGCGGCGCGGCCGTCGTGTTGACGTGGATCAACGGCGTCTTGCGGGCGCACGGATTCGAGCGCCCGGTCAGCTGGAAACTGAGGCCATACCCGACACTCCGCCGACGGCATCACTTGGCCGATCCGTCTCCCCGCCAAGTCGCTAGCAGGAAACATCCGTCCTCTTCGTGCCCCGGCCGTTGGCGTACATCCAACCGAGGCTGTTCTGGGCTCTGGCATAGCCTTGGTCAGCGGCTTTGCGGTACCACGTCACTGCCTGCTTGTCGTCCTGCGGTACGCCCTTGCCGTCGTGGTACATCCACCCGAGGCGGTTCTGGGCCCTTGCATGGCCCTGGTCGGCAGCCTTGCGGTACCACTTTAACGCCTCCTTATAATCTTGCTTCACGCCCTCGCCGTCTTCGTACGCAACGCCAAGGTTGTATTGCGCCCATGCCTTGCCTTGCTCGGCCAGCCGACGGCAGGCGGCAGCAGAGCGATCGGCAGCGATCGTCGTGCTTGCGCAATCATCGGCATCATCGGCCCATACCGCCACCGGCACGCCCAGCACCAGCATCGCCGTAGCGAAAGCGACGGCGGGTAAGCGCGATGATTTGACTTTGTCGAGCATAAAAATTGCGCCGACCGCTCAGCCGACCGACACCATCCCTATCTACAGGCCACCACGGGTGGTCTCTTTTATGTGAATGAATACCTCGCCGCTGGCGCTGCTGGCTTGATTTACGTCAACGGCTCGGTAGTCGAATAGTCATCGGCGGTTTGCCGCAGCGGTACGACGACCAGCGGGATGCGGCGATTGATTCTCTTGATCTAGGTCAACGCAGCCGGAAACCCGCCGGACTAAAGAACAATCCTAGTCGTCTCAGATGTGATCGGCCCGTCGGGGGCTGCCTGCAATATCGCCGGCGGTAGTGCCGTCATTTCTGGGCCGAACGGCAGAACGGATGCGGGCCGACTGCCACACCATGCGGAAGGAAACCCAATGTCACTCGCTCTACTGTCTCGGGCGATTGCAGCGCGGCCTGCGTTCGCGGCCGGGATACTGGCCTTGGCGCTGATCTCGGAGGGCGTTCCCGCCGGTGCCGCCGATTGCAGTGATAGCCCGGGTCCGGGTGTCGACTGGTCCGGTTGCAGAAAACTTGGGCGGCTGATGGCCGGCAATGACTTTCACGGCGCTATACTAGCCGGCGTCAACTTCAGCGATAGTGACCTTGCTGACGCCGATTTTACCGGCGCAAATCTGAGCAACGCTGTCCTCATTCGCACGCGGCTTACCAGAGCGAAGCTGAAAGGAGCGGACCTCACCAAGGCAATCCTTAACCGCGCCAATCTTCGGGATGCAGACCTCGGCGCTGCGACCCTCGTCAAGGCCGATGCGGCGCGGGCCGACCTCACGAACGCACGGCTTGTCGGCAGCAATTTGGAAAGAGCCGAACTTGGCCGGGCCTTGCTGGTCAACGCCGACCTCACCGGCGCGCTCCTTCGGAGCGCCTATCTGGCGCGCGCTGATCTGCGCCGGGCGCAGTTGGCGAAAGCCGATTTGCGGGACGCCGACCTACACCTTGCAGACCTGCGCAGCGCCGACCTGTCGGAGGTGGACGGGCTGACGCCAGCTCAGCTGGCCGATGCTTGCGGAGACGAAACCACGCGGCTTCCGATCGGTCAGACCCCGCCAGCGTCCTGGCCATGCGACAGCGGCAAATAGCCGCCCCTGCGGCGGCATCGTGGTGGACGGGTTCTCCCCGTCACGAGAAATCACCGATTTGACCATCGACCCCATGCACGGCGGCTGCGACCACCCAAACTGGCCCACGCCCTGCCGTTCGTTGGGTACTATTGGCAGTACTGCCGCGTCGAAATGGGCTTCGCCGGGCGCAGAATCGGACGCATTGGTCGATATTTGAGCCTCCCGACGCGCTTTTCTGGCCAAACTGCAATTGGCTCCTGCGTTCCAATCGACAGCTGGGGTGTGCCGATTTGGTACGACATTCGAGCGGTTCCCAGCAGGATTCGGACATTCGCACCAGATCGGCTCGGATCCGACCTGCCAAAAGCACGCCGGGAGGGCCTGGAATCGACCCATGCGTTCGAAAGGACGACCGGCGAAGACCACTCCGACGCCGAAGCCAGACCAGCCGCGCCCAGATGGCGCACTCGGGCGACCGCTCCTTCACCTTCCTGCCGCCGTGCGTGGGGTCGATGGTTGCCTTGATTTGGATCAGTGATGGTTTTACCGAAACCCTCTGCCAAGGCGTGCCGCGACCCCACCGCCCGCTCGAATGAGCGCGCGGGATCGTCGATCGTCGATATCGCGCCCCCGCTTGATGTGCATCAAGAACTGCCGCGACGCGCGCGCCTATGTGTCTCGCTGGTCTCCGCAGCCATCCCAGGTTGGATGTCATGAACAGCAGGCGCGCATCCGATATCGTCAGCCACCAGAATCCCCTGATGTTGCCGCCGACGGCGACGGTCAAGCAGGCCTGTCAACGCATGCGCGACCGCAAGGTCGGAGCCGTGCTGGTCACGGAAGGTGATCGCCGGCTGGTCGGCATCTTCACCGGCCGCGATGCGGTTGGCCGTGTCCTGGCCGAGGGGAAGGAGGCGGCTACGACCACGCTGGCCGACGTCATGACCGGGAATCCTGATACCGTCCCGCCGCGCCTGACGGCGATCGAAGCACTGAGGGCGATGCAGGATGGCGGCTATCGCCACCTGCCGGTCGTCGACGGCGGCAAGGTGGTCGGCGTGATCTCGCGCGGCGACTTC
>DATIXH010000222.1:0-5382 GCA_035518775.1 Candidatus Acidiferrum sp. | reverse complement strand
CGGCGGCACCGCCACCTATGACGACGGCGGCGGCACGCGCGACAGCGGCAGCTGGCACCTCGACAAGGACGGCGACGTGTGCGTGGCCTGGAAGGACCCGGCCAATCTGCAGGAGGGCTGCTTCACCGTCACGGTCGACGGGAGCAAGGTCAACTGGGCCGGCAAGGCCGGCAGCGGCCGCGCCACGTTGCGCGGCGGCGTGACCGACATGGTGCTGAAGAGCATGGCGCAGTAGGCGACGGCGGGCGCAGGGCCGAGCCGGTGCCACTCGCCGGCGCCGGCTCGTCGGCCTCGCCATCGGGCTCGGCACGCAGCAGACCGTGGCGGACATCATCGCCGGCGTCTTCTTCCTGGCGGAGGACGCGTTCCCCGTCGGCGACTATGTCGAGGTCGGAAGCCTCAAGGGCACGGTCGAGAGCATATCGGTGCGCTCGCTCAAGCTGCGCCATCAGCGCGGCGCCGTGCACAATCTGCCGTTCGGCCAGATCAAATCGCTGACCAATCAGACGCGCGACTGGTCGCTCATGCGGCTGGAGTTCCGCGTGGCGCCCGACACCGACGTCTCGCTCTTCAAGCGGCTGGTGAAGGGCATCAGCAAGGAGCTGCAGGCCGACCCCGATATGGGACCGAGCTTCATCGAGCCCCTGAAGTCGCAGGGCATCCGCAACGTGGAAGACGGCGCCATGACCATCGGCATCAAATACATCACGCGGCTGGGCCAGCAGTTCGTCATCCGCCGCGAGGCCTACAGCCGGATCATTGCCGCTTTTCAGGAGCACGGCATCCAACTGGTCGGGAGCGGGGTCGCGGTCAAAGTCGAAGGGCGCGACTCTCCGACGAGCGTGATCGCGGGCGCCGCCGCGGCGGCCGCGCAGGAGCCGTGAGCCAAAGCCAGGTCATACGCGTTCGCGGCTCGTGGCTATTGGCCTTCGCCGTCGGTGCGGTGGCAACGAACGCCTTCAGTCTGAGACGGCGCGCCACGGAAGAAAGCTGCTTGGGGCCCGCAATGATCTCGAACATCGCGTCCGTGAACGAACCGGCGGAAAGTAGACGTTGAACGCCATGTCGGCAGCAGTCGTGCCGGATATGGTGCTACTTCGCGTCATCTCGATGAATTGATCGCCGAGCACCACCGCGGCGCAGCGCTGGCGGGCAACGAAGACACAAGCGCGATGAGCCAGAATATCGGCCAGTCTCCATTGAATCTTGCCATTTGCGTTACCCGCACAAGTAGGCTGTGGATGCTGCGGAGTGAAGCGTGACCGCTACGTTCGCGCAAGGCGAGTAGTGCTCGGCTAGCTGGCTGGGCTTCGGTTAGGGAGCCGTCGTCAGCGTCGAGCGACGCACTGGAAGTTGGACGCTGTCCAGCGTCCGGTCGACGTACTAGGCCCGCATCAAGTTCTCGTCCTTGTAGCAGTGGTCGTCGGCCCTCTGCGCCGAAGCATCGTACTCGCTCATGTTTTCGCCGGATAGGCGATTGGCGCTTGGGCTGCGGGGGGATTGGCCTTGGGGCTCGCGCATCCGGAGACGACAAGCCCCGCGACGACACAAAGACAGACCGCTTTCATGAAAGCCTCATTTCGTGTTGTAGCATCACCGTGACAATGCAGCCGATGCGGCAACGGCGACCAAGGCGAAGATCCCCAGGGCTGGCGCAAGCCATCGCTCCTCGCCTGCGCCCAAGATCGCCTGCAACGCCTGCAACGCCACCTTGCCGATCGCCACCTGACCGCGGCTCCTTTGCGCCCCCGCACGTTTGGCGTCCACAAGACGACTTCACTAGTGCTTTGTTATGATGAATAGCGCCTCGTGAAGCTTGTTGATGCCCTCTTGATGCTTGTTGTTCTTACAGTCGCCAACGCCCTGGACGCTCAACGCTTTGGCCCTGTCGAGATTCGTGCCCTTGCTCTGCGCAGCAACGATATCGAAGGCAGCTGCCAGCGCATCGCAACTCTGCGCAGGCGTTAGCGGCTCCTCGGCGCGTGCTGGCACGCTCGAGAGGACGCCGCAGGCTAGCGCGAGTCCCATGGCGCTGCAGATGACCGAAGATAGAAACGCTCGAGTCTTGGTGTGTTGGTATTGCATCGTCATTTCTCCTGGAGTTGGGGTAACGCAGTGCATCCCGATCCGCGTGCTTAGCCAATGAGATGGGAGCCGTCTCAGCTGCCTTCCGTCATCACTTCGCCTTTCGGCGTAACGACCACTCCGACCGAAACGCCGTCCTTTGTGGCGACGGCATGCCAATAGTTGTCGCATCCCTTCGTTGGCTCATGAACGTGCCGGTAGCCGGCTTGCTTGATCCTATGCATGGCCTGATCGAATGTCGTGCTGTCGATCTTGTCGCTGGGCGCACATCCGGCATACGCTGGCGCACTTGCAAGCGCGATTGTCGTCGCCAGCGCGCAGCCGATTGACTTTACGCTCATCGGTTCTTCTCCAATCACCGAAGCGCGCCGACCGACCGGCATATGACACCGTGCTGACTGGTACTCCCGACCGCGAACCAGCTGGCAGCAGCACGACGCTCGCTGCCGTGCCGCTGCCCGGCCTGCCTCGCCGAGGCACTCATCCCTTCGGCTTGACGCCGATCGATTTCAACGCCTCTTCGAGCTTCGTCGAGCCTTCGGTCCACTTGTGTTCCTTGCATTCGGTGCTACCCTTCTCCGCGAGGGCCTTGGCTTCGGCCGCCTTGGCATGCGTCGCGTGAGTCTTGATCTCCGTATCGAACTGCTCCTGCCACGCCTTGCACTGTTCCTCCGCGTTCATCGCACCCATCGCAGTGGAGCCCAGATCCATGACGCTGAGCAGGGCAATGCCGGCCACAGCGCCCGCAGCGACAGTCATCTTGCGCATCTCTATGCTCCTGATATCGGTTTGTTGCAGGCTCAACCGCGGAACGACCGCGCTGCCAAAACGCCTCTCACTCGCAGCAAAGGGCGAACCGCAATCGCCATCTCCACACTGGCACTCGGCGGTAACAGCTCGATTGCAGTGAACAGCGGATTGGTAACGCCCTATTGCCAAGAGGTGTCCGGTTACATGCCGTCACAAAGAAATCAGGTCACTGAGATGATGTCGGTCTGAACAACCGGGAATGTTTCCCTAAGGGCCTCTCTGACTCACCGGCCGCCCTTTCCTGCGGCGCCAGGCCCACTGAGCGGTGCCAATGCGGTTCGTGCATTGCAGTGGAGCATTCGAATGGCTTTTGGCGTCCAGCCGTTGACTTGAATCAATGCGGCCTTTACACCAGCTTGTGAGATTTCCTCTCGATAGCGGACGGAATTCGGCTCGCGAAGCACCGCGAGGTGCCTTCTTGCAAGCGTGCATAGTTGCCGCAATGCTTGCCACAATTGAGGTATTCCCAAGTGGTCGACATCGTCGAACTTGATCGTCCATTCGAGAACGCACTTGCAACAGCCGGCAGCAGCATTGCGGACGCCATCGAGGGCGGCGCCGTGACGTACATGCCGCGGACGGGCTTCACGATGACGAACCGGGAGCACGGTTTCCTCACCCCAGACATCGTGCAGCAGCCCCGGGTCCATTCGGGCCGCGCCCGCATCATCTATCTCCCGTCTTCGCAGCGTCTGCTCAAGACGACGCTCACCGGCGCCGATCGGGACGACCTGCAGGCGATGATGGCGCGTTTCTCCGGCTGGGCGAAGGACCTGGTCCTGCGCCTGCTTCCTGAATATGAACCCGGCCTGGCGCAAGGCCCGGCCACCTTCCGGCCCTGCCCGCGCAGCGGCCCACAGCGCCTGCATGTCGACTCCTTCTTCTTTTTTCCGACCGAAGGGCGGCGGGTCTTGCGCGTCCTCACGAATATCGACCCGGAGGGGCGCCCGCGCGTATGGCAGTTCGGCGAAGAGGCGTTCGAGCCATTCGCGCGCCGGCTCATGCCGCAGATGCGGCGCGAAATACCGGGAAGCGGCTGGCTCCTGGAGAAGCTCGGCATCACCAAGGCGCGCCGCACGCCCTACGACCATCTGATGCGGCAGATGCGCAACATCACGAAGGTCGACAAGGACTATCAGAAGAACACGGCACGCAAGGTGCTGGAATTTCCCACCGGCTCGACCTGGATGCTGTTCACCGACGACGTGCTGCACGGCGCTCTCAAGGGCCAGTACGCCTTCGAGCAGACCTTCTGGCTGGATGTGAAGGCGATGCACAACCCGGAGCGGTCGCCGCTGCGCGTGCTCGAGCGCCTCCACAAGCGCAAGCTCGCGTAGGCCGGGCCTTATCCCGGCCGAGCGCGGAAAAGCCATGTGGGCGGAAGAGATCGTCAAGTTCGGCAGCGGCGCCGCCGTTACATGGCCGCTTCGGCACGACGACGGCACCCCCGCGGCGCTATTTCACCGCTCCTGCGCGCGCGAGATGTGGTGTGAGAGCGGCCTCAAAAGGCGGATCGGGCTGGTCGCCGCGGTTCTCGCCTGGCCGGTGATCATCCCCGCACTGGCGGCATTCTATACCTGGCACAACGGCCTCGACGTTCGACGTCGCACGAGAAAGGGGTTGGCGCGGCAGATGCGGGAGCAGATCGTCCTGGCGGCGACGCGCTCGACCCTGCCGCCCTGGTACTACATCTTCGAGCTGCACGACGACGACAAGCGCCGGCGCGCCGGCGAATATCTGCACCGCTTCGAGACCAAGCGCTTCGCCTACGAGTTCCTGCGCCGCACCAACGGCGGCGAACCGGTGCCCCCGAGGCGCAGCACCGAGGCGCTCAGCGACAAGGCCCTGTTCAGCGAGCGTTGCCGCGACTACCAGCTGCCGGCCATTCCCAACCTCATGGTTCTCGGCGACGGTGCGGTCCTCCAGCGCGACACCAACGGATCGCTGCTGCCGCCGATCGATTTGTTCGTGAAGCTCATCCGCGGCACCGGCGGGCGCGGCGCCGAGCGCTGGAGTTATCGGGGTGGCGGCGAATACGAAGATTCCCGCGGGCATGTCTTGAGCGCAGCGGCCCTGGTGGCGCGCCTGCAGGTGCTGACGCTGACCGCCCGCAAGGGCTACATCGTGCAGCCGCGGCTGGTGAATCACCCCGACCTCGGCGACCTCAGCAACGGCGCCCTCACGACCGTGCGCGTGATGACCTGCCGCAACGAGCAGGGCGAGTACGAGGTCACCAACGCCGCCTTCCGCATGGCCCAGGGCGCCAACACGGTGGTCGACAATTTCCACGCCGGCGGCATCCTCGCGAAGGTCGACATCCGCACCGGCGTCCTCGGACGCGCGACCGACGGCGCGATGGCGCTGGGGCCGGGCACCGGCTGGTGCGACCGCCACCCCGACACCGGCGGGCAGATCCTGGGCCGCAAGCTTCCGCTGTGGCCGCAGGTGCTCGACCTCGCCCGCCGCGCCCATGCCACCGCGTTCAGC
>DATIXH010000221.1:0-4513 GCA_035518775.1 Candidatus Acidiferrum sp. | reverse complement strand
TCCCATAGCTGGGTGCGGCATATGGTTTCCGAGCCCTTGGCGGCGGTTGCTATAGTCCGCACCGGGAAAATTGCGCGGGCGCTGTCGAAATCGGGCGGGGTCGGGCGTCTTCGTGGCGCCGGAGCATAGGCCCGGCGCTAGACTAGCGAGCGAGGAGACAACCATGAAGTACCTGCTGCTGATCTATGCCAACGAGGCGAACATGGCGGCCGCCAGCAAGAAGGACACCGAGCAGATGCACGCCGCCTACGGCGCCTATACGGAAGCCCTGGCGAAGGCGGGCGTCATCGTCGGCGGCAACCGGCTGCGGCCGACGGCGAGTGCCACCAGCGTGCGCGTCGCCAACGGCAAGACCAACGTGCTGAACGGTCCCTATGCCGAGACCAAGGAGCAACTCGGCGGCTACTACATGATCGACGTGCCCGACATCGACGCCGCGCTGTCCTGGGCCGCGCGCTGCCCCGGGGCCGGCACCGGCACGATCGAGGTGCGGCCGATCTGGGAGATGTAGGGCGGATGGCGGGCGAAGGCGGCGAACCGGCCCGCGCGACCGCCGAGGCGGTGGCGCGCCGCAGCTACGGCAAGCTCGTCGCCTACCTCGCGGCCCGCACGCGCGACGTGGCGGGGGCGGAGGACGCCCTGTCCGACGCCTTCGCGGCCGCGCTCGCGGACTGGCCGGCGAGCGGCGTTCCGGACTCGCCCGAGGCCTGGTTGATGACGGTGGCGCGGCGACGGCTGATCGATGCGGCGCGGCGCCGGCACAGCCGCAGCGAGGCGGCCGCCGACCTGCGGCTGCTGGGGGAGGAGCTGGCGGAGGCGGCGACGGGCGATGCGCCCCTGCCCGACAACCGGCTGGCGCTGATGTTCGCCTGCGCCCATCCGGCGATCGAGCCCGGCATCCGCGCGCCACTGATCCTGCAGACCATTCTCGGCTTCGACGCCGCGACGATCGCGTCGGCGTTCCTGCTGGCGCCGGCCACCATGGGGCAGCGGCTGGTGCGCGCCAAGACCAAGATCCGCGAGGCCGGCATCCCCTTTCGCGTGCCCGAGAGCGCGGAGCTGCGCGAGCGGCTCGAGGCCGTGCTCGACGCCATCTATGCCGCCTTCGCCGAGGGCTGGACCGATCCGGCCGGCACGGAGGCGCGGCGCCGCAACCTGGCGGAGGAAGGGATCTGGCTCGGCCGCCTCGTGGCATCGCTGCTGCCGGACGAGCCGGAGGCGCTCGGGCTGCTGGCGCTCATGCTCCATGCCGAGGCGCGGCGCGGCGCACGGCGCTCGGCCACGGGCGACTATGTGCCGCTCGGCGAGCAGGATGCCGCGCTTTGGGATGCGTCCATGATCGCCGAGGCCGAGGCGCTGCTGTTCCGCGCCGGCGCCATGGGCGCGCTCGGCCGCTACCAGCTGGAGGCGGCAGTGCAGTCGGCCCATGCGGTGCGGCGGCGCAGCGGCCGCGCCGACTGGGCGGCGATCGAGCGGCTCTACGACGCCCTGGCGGCGCTGACGGGATCGCCGGTGGTGGCCATCAACCGCGCGGTCGCCGTGGCGGAGACGCAAGGGCCGGCCGCCGGCCTGGCGGCGCTGGACGCCGTCGACGCGGACGCGCGGCTGGCACAGTACCAGCCCTACTGGGCCGCACGCGCCGAGCTGCTGGCGCGCAGCGGCGATGTCGCCGGCGCCGACGCGGCCTATGCGCAGGCGATCGGCCTGGAATCCGATCCCGCAGTGCGGCGCTTCCTGCAGCAGCGGCGCGAGGCAGTGCGGGGGCGGACGGGTCGGCCGGAGTTCTCTTCCCCTCCCCTTGCGGGAGGGGATTAAGGGGAGGGGGTGTCGCGCTGGCAGGCGCGCATGACATCGTGATGCGGTGATAGGCTCTTCGCGCGCCGCCGCGCGCAGACCCCTCCCCTTCATCCCCTCCCGCAAGGGGAGGGGAAAATATTCCGAGACTTTCAGATCGTCACAACAGGCTGGCGAGCGCCTCGGCGGTGGATTTGCCGGGCACGACGGGGACGATCTCGAAGTCGACGAGGTCAGACCAGGCGGTGACCCAGCGCTGCAGGAGCGTGACGTCGTCGGTCTCCATGATCTGGAAGCAGCGGTCGAGGTCGGCGGAGACCCAGCTGCTGACGAAGCCGAGGCCGTCGGGCATCTGGCGGCCCTTGTCGCGGAAGCGGCGGTAGACGGATTTGGCGTCCTGGTTGCGGAAGGTCTCGATGACCATGAAGAGCATGGCGGCCTCGTCGGTGGTTCGTTCGACGAATGGCACGGCGAGGCGATGCGCGCAAGGGGTTAGGATCAGCACCGTGCGTCCTTCGACAAGCTCAGGATGAGGGATAGTCTTTGTGCCACCAAGATTTCTCCTCTTCCTGAGCTTGTCGAAGGACGCGGGGTGGTATGCAGCGAGGGGCGGCCACATGGGGCCGCCCCTACACACACCAGTGTTGGCGCCTCGAGCGCCTACATCCCCGCGACGATCGTGCCTTCGGGGTAGGTCAGGGAGTAGCCGAAGTTGATGACCTTCTCCTCGGCGGGCTTCAGCTCGTAGGTCCAGGCCAGCACGCCCTTGTGGGCTTCCCAGTCGGTCTTGGTGGGGCGGGTGGAGTCGCTCAGCTCTGCGACCTCGATGCGCTCGTCCTGGGAGACCGGGAGGGAATCGAGGACGGTGACCTCCATCGGCTTGCCGTGGTGGTTGGCGATCTCGATGCGGTAGCGGCGCTCGACATGCTGGTTGTCGGTGAAGAGACCGGAGGTCGACTGCTCGCCATTCTCCAGCCGGTACTCGACGCGCACCTTGTCGTCGATGCCGAAGCCGAACTGCTCCTTCTCCTTCGGCCGCAGCGTGTCCATGGACTCCGTGCCGACGAAGGCGCCGTCGCGGAACACCGAGACCTGGCCGGGCAACAGCGGCTCCGCGCCGTCATAGGTGACGTCGGCATAGAGGTGGGCGAAGGCGCCCTGCTTCGGCACGGCGCGCACGGCCAGCTTGGCCGTCATCTCGTGGGTGGCGATGGCGAACTTATGCGGCGCCGCGTCGGAGGGAACGTTGGCGGTGCCGGGGATGCGGTACTCGGCCGAGAACTCGCTGGCGACGAGCCGGGCATTCATCTCGGCGACCTTGTCTTTGTCCTCCTTCTTCAGGTCATCCATGCTGGCCATGTTCTGCGGCTCGTTCACGGCCGGGGCGCCGGCAGCGCCGAGGTCGCGCCGCAGTTCGCCGGCGAGCTGCGGCTGCGCCACCTGCACGAACCAGCTCTCGAGCTCCGGCAGCGCGGCCCCGGCCGAGGGCTGGGCGGTCGAAAGCGTGAGGGCCACGCCGGTCCAGTCCTCGCCGGTGCGCTGCTGCACCTGACCGAGCTGCGCCAGGCTCATCTTGCCGGCTTCGCTGTCGAGGCGGGCATCGTAGAGCGGCTGCCAAGTGGCGTCCGGCAGCTGATAGCTGAGCTTGAGGGTGGCGCCCTCGGCGGCGCCGGCCTCGAGGTTGATGCGGGCGACGACGGTGGCGGAGCGGCCGGTCTGGATCTGCGCCAGCTCCTGCTGCAGCTTGGCGACCTTGGTATCGATGTCGCGCATCTCGATCTCGGCGGCGCGCATGCCGGCATGGGCCTCGGCGGCGCCGCCGCTCATGGCGGTCCAGGCGGCCTGCCACTTCCCGGGGTCCATGCTGCCGCGCTGGATCTCCTGGTTGGCGGTGGCCGGCATGTCGCGGCCGATGGTGGCGATGAAATCGAGCTGCACCTGCAGCGAGGCGATGCGGTCTTCCGCGGCGTGGCGGCGATCCTGCAGGTCGACGATCGCGGCCTGCAGCTCGCGCTCCTGCTCGCTGACGATGGCGTCGGCGTAGACCGGCTTGGTCTCGACCGAGCCGATGACGACATCCTTGCCGCCCTCGCCGCTCACGCGCACGGATTCGGGGAACAGGCTGGCCGGCAGGTTCTCGATCACGAGCGTGGTGGCGCCGGCGGGGAGGTCGACATCGACCACACGCGTGACCTCGGCGCGGTCGGGAAAGACGGTGACGGCCTTGATGGGAGCGTTGACCGGCAGATCGGCGGCGAACAGCTGGCCGCAGGGGACCAGGATGGTGAACAGGGACAGCAGGCCCATACGCGTCGACATGGTTCGTTCTCCGAAGGGTTGGTCGGGTTCACCCTGATTGCCGGCGGACTGTGGCGAAAATGCCGTTGATGGCGGAGAAAAAATGCCGAGGGATGGTTAATGGGAAGGAAGGTTCACCGCAGAGGCGCAGAGACGCAGGAATGACGGAGTCGACCGCGATTTTCCGATCGACGGCCAGGGCCTTGGTAGGTTTGAAACCACAGATGAACACGGATGAACACAGATAGGAATGATTGCGCCTTCGGCGCGAAGCGCCATCTGTGTTGATCCGTGTTCATCTGTGGTTCCAACTTTCCTGCTCTGCGCCTCTGCGCCTCTGCGGTGAGTCTTTCTTCCGAACGGACCAGTTGTGTTGGGGCGCGGGAATGGCTCATGATGGGGGCATGGCGAAGACGGCGCT
>DATIXH010000220.1:0-12950 GCA_035518775.1 Candidatus Acidiferrum sp. | reverse complement strand
CGGTGATCGACGAATCCTTCGCGCTCGCCGTCACGGCGGACTCCCTGGTGCTGGCCGACGCCCGTTCCGAGCTGACGGAGGAAGAGCGCAGCCAGAAATTGCAGCAGCAGGATGCGCTCCTGGTCCAGCGTCTGGACGTCTTGCGTGACCTGAAACAGCATGCCCGGCTGCTGCGCTCCTACTTCATCGCCCTGGGCGCGCTGGTGAAGAGCGACGCCACGAGCGGCATCAGCGACGCCACCAAGAACGTCGTGGACCGGCTGTCTGGCGTCGGGCTCGACCTCAAGAAGAAGCAGATCGCCGGCGTCGCGATCGCGGACGTCATTCAGCCGGCGGTCGAGTTCGGCGTCGGCGTCTACCAGAATGTCGCCCTGCGCCACGAGCTGGACCAGCGCGGGCACGTCATCGAGCGCGAGCTCGAGCTGGAGCGCGCCGCCCTGGCGGCGATCGGCGATCAGATGGTGGCCGACAAGGACGCGCAGATCGAGCATGACGTGCGCGCCCAGCTGTTCACCGAATATGTGAGCGGCGCGTCGCTGGCGAGCGGCTGGAACGACCGGCGCATCGCCGCCTTCCGCCAGACCATCGAGCTCAAATCGCTCGATGCCGCGGCCGCCGCCGCGGAGAACCTGCACCAGAGCTGGATCGCGTTCGTCGAGAACCGCCTCGACGAGGCGGCCGTGCTGCAGCTCTTGAAGGATGTCGACGAGATGTTGTCGCTGGCCGACAAGCTGAAGGCCAGCGGCTGACGCGACACGAGCCTGAGAGGAGGCAAGACCATGCCGGCGCCCGCTGAATTGAAGGACATGACGCTCAAGGAACTGCGCGCGGCCCGCAAGTCCATGATGTCCGGGCCGTGGAAGGTCTTCATTCAGAAGCAGCCGCTGGAGGTGCGCCGCGACGCCGCGCACAAGGCGGTCGATATCGAGCAGGCCATCCTGGAGTTGGAGAACGCCGATCTGGCCGCCATCCGCGACAAGCTGGTGGCGAACGAGACCGATCTGCTCGCGGGCGTGGACGCGCTTGCCCGGGCGCGCCAGAATCTCGCGCAAGTCCAAATGGTGTTGGAAGCGGTCGGAACGCTGCTCTCGATCGCCGCCAAGATCGCCAAGTTCGTCGCCACGGCCTGAGAGCGGCGCCATGCCGGCTCCCGCTGCGCAGCAGACCTTCCGGCTCGGCCTGACCATGGCCGGTGCCATCTCCGCCGGCGCCTATACCGGCGGCGTGGTCGATTTCCTGATGCAGGCCCTCGACGAATGGGAGAAGGCCAAGGCCGATCCTTCCGTTCCGCAGCACAAGGTCGAGATTCCCGTCATGTCCGGCGCCTCCGCCGGGGCGATTACCTCGGCGATCGCCGCCGTGGCCTTCAACAGCAGTACCGCGCCGGTCGTCGACGTCGACCGGCCGCCGGCGGACAACGCGAACCGGCTTTACGACGCCTGGGTGCGGCAGATCGACCTTTTGAAACTGCTGCGCACGGACGACATCGCCGGCGGCGGCCCGGTGGTTTCGCTGCTCGATTCGACCGTGCTCGACGCGATTGCCAGGAGCGCGCTGGACGCGCCGAAGCTGGCCGCGCCGCGGCCGTATGTGCCGGACCCGGTGGCCGTCTTTCTCACCGTCTCCAACCTGCGCGGCGTGCCCTACGGCTTCCAGCTCTTCGGCGGCGACGACGAGTTCATGTACGGCATGCTCCGCCACATGGACGACATGCGCTTCGCCGTGAGCCGCACGGGCGCCACGGTGCCCTGGGCGCGGACGCTCGATCCGGCGAAGGCTCCCGGCGGCAACTGGCCCGAACTGGCGGATGCCGCGCTCGCCAGCAGTGCCTTTCCGGTCGGGCTGCGGCCGCGCGCGCTCAATCGCCCCTACGGCGACTACAAGGACCGCCTCATCGTCGAATCCGGGGACCAGCACTTCGCGGTCAACCCGCTGTGGCGCGATCGCGTCGATCCCTTCGACTTCCTCAACGTCGACGGCGGGATGATCAACAACGAGCCGCTCGAACTGGCTCGCGAGTATCTGGCGGGCGGGCCGGGCGCGCGCAATCTGCGTGAAGGCGAGGAGGCCGACCGGGCCGTCGTCATGGTCGACCCCTTCCCCAACGTGCTCGCTCCCGATCTCAAGGCCGATACCGACGCGCGCGTCGTCAAGGTTGCCGGGAAGATGTTCGGGGCGTTGATTGACCAGGCCCGCTTCCGGCCGGAGGATCTGGCGACGGCCGCGCGCGGCGACGTCTACAGCCGCTTCGCCATCATGCCCAGCCGGCGCAATTCGGCCGGCCAGCGCGCCACGCTGGCAATGGCCTCGGCCATCCTCGGCGGCTTCGGCGGCTTCCTCAGCGAGGTCTTCCGCCGGCACGATTTCCATCTCGGCCGCCGCAACTGCCAAGCGTTCCTGCGTTGGCACTTCAGCCTGCCGGAGACGAATGACCTGTTCGACGGCTTCACCCAGCGCGACCCCTGGTACGTGCGGGAGAAGGACGGCACGACGCAACTGTTCGACAGCAAGCGACAGCCAGGCAAGCGCGTGCCGTACCTGCCGATCATCCCGCTCTGCGGCTCGGCGGCGGCGGACATCGGGAAGCGCCCGTTTCCGCAGGCGAGCGATGCCAACGTCGACCAGCTGGAGAAGGCCGTGTCGACCCGCGTATCGGGCGTCGGCGATGCGCTGATCGCGACTGAGCTGCAGGCGATCACAGGCGGAACGCTGCGCTGGCTCATCCGCCAGGCCTGGAAGCTGGGCCTCGCCTCCAACGTCACGGACAAGGCGATGGACAAGATCAAGGGCGAGTTGACGGCGCTCGACCGGCCCGAGAACCGCTGAGATTGCGGCGCGGGCCCTACGACTCGTGCGGCCGCAGGAGGGCGCGCGAGATGATGTGGCGCTGGATTTCCGAGGTGCCGTCCCAGATGCGTTCGACGCGGGCGTCGCGCCACAGGCGCTCGACCGGCAGATCCGGCATCAGGCCCATGCCGCCGAAGATCTGCAGCGCGTGGTCGGTGACGCGCGCCAGCATTTCCGTGGCGTAGAGCTTGGCCATCGCATAGTCCTCGTCGACGGCCGTGCCTTCGTCCGCCTTCCAGGCGGCTTTCAGCACCAGCAGCTCGGCCGCGTTGATCTCCGTCGCCATGTCCGCGAGCTTGAAGCTGGTGCCCTGGAACTTGCCGATGGTCTGGCCGAACTGCTTGCGCGTCGCCGCCCATTGGGTGGCCAGCTCGAGGGCGCGCTGGGCGCGGCCGACGCACTGGGCGGCGACGGTGAGGCGGGTGGCGCCCAGCCAGTGGTTGGCGACGTCGAAGCCCTTGTGCTCCTCGCCCAGCACCTGCGCCGTATCGACGCGGCAGTTCGTGAAGACGAGCTCGCAATGATGGAAGCCGCGGTGCGAGACCGACTTCGGCCCGAGCCGCACCTCGAGGCCGGGCGCGCCCTTGTCGACCAGAAATGAGGTGATCTTCTTCTTCGGTCCGCGCGCCGTCTCCTCGCTGCCGGTGGCGGCGAACAGCACGATGAAATCGGCGACGTCGGCGTAGCTGATGAAATGCTTGGTGCCGTTGACGACATAGTGGTCGCCCTCCCGCTCGGCCCGGGTCTTCATCGAGCGCAGGTCGGAGCCGGCGTCGGGCTCGGTCATCGCCAGGCACTCGACGCGCTCGCCGCGGATCGCCGGCAGCAGGTAGCGCTCGATCTGCGGCCCCTTGCAGGCGCGCAGGATGTTGGAAGGCCGCGCCACCGCGTATTGGAGCGCGAAGGAGGTGCGGCCGAGCTCGCGTTCCATGAGCGCGAGGGCGACGTGGTCGAGGCCGCCGCCGCCCAGCTCCTCCGGCATGTTGGCCGCGTAGAAGCCGGCGGCAAGGGCGCGCTCGTGGATCTGCTTGATGAGTTCGGGGCGGACGTGATCGGTGCGCTCGACCTCCTCCTCGTAAGGCATCAGCTCCGTGTCGACGAACTGCCGTACGCTGTCGACGAGCAGCTGCTGCTCCGATGTCAGGCCGAACTGCATGGCGCCCCTCCCGGACGGACGGCGCAGTCTAGGGGCTGCGGCCTCGCCCCCTCGACTGTCAGCGGCACGGACGGGATGAAATCCGACATGGCGGGAACGGTCAGTCTGCCAGCGGCAAGGCCAGCAGCGAGAACACGCCGCCGCGATTGATCATAACGTTCACGGCGGCGGCATGGCGCTCGCGGGCGGCGGCTACCTGACGGTCGAAGCCGTCGCGGGTGTTGACGGCCACGCGGTCGACCTCGACGACGACATCGCCGACCTTGAACTCGGAGCCTCCCGCCGCCACCGCCGTGACGACGAGCCCCTGCAGGACCGCGGGTACGCCGTACTGCGCGCGCAAATCCGGCTGCAGCTCCGCGACCGTGAGGCCGAGGGAGCCGGGTTGGCCCTCCTGCCGCGTCGGCGCCTGGCTCGGGGGAGTCGTCGTTGTTGCGGTCGCCGTCTGTTGCTGCGGCTGCAACGCGGCGATCCGATTGCGCGCCAGCGCGGCGAAGGTGCCGCTCGGATACTGCTGTAGGTAGGCCTGGAAGTCGGCGGGATCGCGGCTGTCCTTGATCGATTCCCAGAAGGCCAGCTCGTGATCGGCGGGCGCCCCAGCCGGTGGCGCGCCGGCGGCAGCGCCGCGCGGCGCGAAAAAGAAGTCGCCCGTCAGCGACGAATGATCCCACGGCACCTGCTTGCCGCCGGTCGCCTGCACCACCTCGGCGCGCACGCGCGTCAGCATCTGCCGCACCTCGATGTCGGGCGTGGCGATGTAGTCGAGCAGGCCTTGGGTGAACGGGCTGTGGGTGCCGGTGCCGTCGAGCGCGACGTTGCCGGGCTGGGTGGCGTAGACGAGCAGGGTGCCGATGCCGCTCTCGGCGATGGCGAGGCCGCGGGTAACGGCGGTCGAGCGCGCGGCGCCCATGGAGCGTGCCAGGTTCTGGGCTAGCGGGTTGTCGCGGCAAGCATCGAGGAACACCAGGTTGGTGCGCGGCCGCCGTTCCATCAGCGACAGCACCAGCGTGAGGTCGATCGCCTCGAAGGCGAGGTCGGTCTCGCTGGCGAGCCTGGCGTCCACCGGGACCAGGTAGTTCTTGTCGTCCACCTGCAGGCCGTGGCCCGCATAGTAGAAGAGCGCTACGTCGGCGTCGCCGAGCGACTCGGCGAAGGCGCGCAGCACCTGCTCGGTGGCGGCGCGGTCGAGGTCGAAGCCGCTCTGCACGGCGAAGCCGAGCTTGGTCAGGGCGTCCGCGATGGTGGCGGCATCATTGTGCGGATTGGGCAGGGCGGGCGTGTTGCGATAGGCGGAGTTGCCGATGACCAGGGCCACGCGCTTCTCGGCCTGCGCGGCGACGGGCGCCAGCGCGAGCAGCGCAGCGATGACGAGGACGATCGACTTCATGGCTCCGCGCATTCCAGCATCCTCTGACGCTAGCGCTTGGCGAAGATGAAGTCGCGGTCGAGCGTCGACATGCTCCAGGGTAGCTGGTCGCCGCCGGTGGATTGCGCGACGTCGTCGCGGACCAGCGTCAGCAGGTCCTGGATCTTGAGGCCGGGCGTATCGATATGCTGGAGCAGCGCGCTCGTGAAGGGGCTATGGGCATCGCCGGCGCCGTGGGCGGCGGTCCCGCCCGGGCCGGTGGCGAGGAAGATCAGCAGGCGTGCGGGCTCCTCGGGCGGGTCCGGGTCGGGCTTCGCCGGCGGCAGCGTGGCGTCGGACAGCGGGTTGTCGCGGCCGGCGTCGATGAACAGCAGGCTGAGGCTCGGCCCGTGCTGCATGGCCGAGACGATCGGCGCCAGCTCCATGATGCCGTGGTCCGGGTTGGCGGCGTCCGCAAGGTCGGCATCGATCGGGACGAGAAAATCCCGGGCCGACGCTTCCAGGCCGTGACCGGCGTAGAAGAGCAGCGCGGTGCCGGCGTGGGCGAACGCATGCCGGAACTCCTTCAGCTTCTTGCCCATGGCGGCGCGATCGAGGTCGGTGGCGAGGACGACCTTGAAGCCATGCCGCTTCAGCTTTTCGGCCATGGCGGCGGCATCGCTGCGCGGGCTGTCGAGCGCCGGGAGATGCTGATAGGCGGAGTTTCCGATCACGAGCGCGACCCGCTCCTCGGCATGCGCAGCGGCGGCGCAGAGGGCGCCGGCCAGCAGAGCCGCGACGAACCGCATCGATGTCCATCTGCCGAGGCGCATGGCCGCTCCTGCTTGTTTCCGATGGACGGCGATTGTAACCGCGGACGGCGCGGCCCGTCGACAGACGGTCACACGCCGTCGCGCGGAATGTCGAACGACCAGTTCTTCGCGAACACGCGGGTCTCGCCCTCGAAGGCGTCGAGCCAGGCGCGCAGGTGGAAGCCGTCCTTGCTCGCGGTCAGCACGGTGCGGCTCTCGGTGCGGACATCCCAGCCGCCGCGGGTCATGCGGTAACGCCAAGCGACGTCGCCCTTGGCCGAGAGCGGATCGCCCTCGGTGATCGAGAAGCGCTCGACCGCGCCGCCGTCGACCGTGAGGTCGATGTCGGGCAGGCGATAGGCGCCGCGATCGCGATGAATCGTGAAGACCGCCTCGCCGGTCGTCGGGTCCTCGTGGATATCGCGCTCGCGCCGGCCGGCGCGGGAGCGGTCGTTCGCCACCGGCCGGGCCATCTCCGGCGGTGGAAAGTCGCCCAGGCCGCCGTCGGCGGCCGCCGGCCGCCGCACCGGCAGCTCGAGCGCCGACTCGTGGGCAAAGAGGGTCAGGGTGACCAGCTGCGGCGAGGGCCAGACCATCGGCCAGTAGCTGGTCGAAAGCGCGAGGCGGAGCCGGTGCCCGGCCGCGACCCGCTCGCCCATGTCGTTGAGCTGCAGCCGCACGCTGACCGGCTTGCCCGGCGTGAGCGGCTGCACGCGCGCGTGGCCCTCGCGATGGCTGAGGTTGAGGATGCCGTAGCTCATCAGCCGCGAGCCGCCGTCCGGCGCGACGTCGCACAGCCGCGCCGCGATCAGCGCGTTCGGCTCGCTGACCGCGAGCTTGAGATCGACGAGCGGCGCGCCCAGGAGGTCCATCGGCGCGGCCAGCGGCGCGCTGTCGAAGCAGAGCGAGCGGCCGTCGTCCGGTCGCTGATCCGAGGGCAATTCGCCGCGAAAGCCGTAGGGACACCACTCGCCCCAGGTGATGCCCGTGACGAGCGGCGAGCGGTGCGTGAGGCGGAGGGCGCCGTGTGCGCGGCGTTCGAGCAACCGTCCGTCGCCAAGGTGGAAGCGGCGCGCGCGCCGATGCGGCGGCCAATGCCGCTCCGCCACCCACCGTCCGGGCCGCTCGTCGTAGTCCGGGGCCGGCGGCACCGAGTCCTGGAGCCACGCCCGCAGCCGCGGCTCGCGCATGATTCCGGCGTCGCGGCCCTTCAGCCACTGGTCCCACCAGCGCAGAGACTCCTGCAGGAAGCCAATCTGCGGGCCGGGGCGCGCCAGGTGCGGATATTCGTGCGCCCAGGGGCCGATGAGGCCCTTGGCCGGCGCCTTCAGATGGGCGAGCAGGCGCGGGATGGCATTGGTGTAGGCGTCGGCCCAGCCGCCGATGGCGTAGGTGGCGGCCTCGATGGCGCCGTAGTCCTGGCACACCGAGCCGTGCTTCCAGTAGTCGTCGCGCCGCTGGTGCTGCAGCCAGGCCGCGAGGAAGGGCGGCGAGCCGTTCAGGCGCTGCATCCACATCTCGCGCCAGCGCTCGCCCACGACCAGCGGATCGGGCGGGCGGGCGTTGTACGCGAACATCGTGCACGCCCAGGACATGCTGTTCAGGAGCAGCGCCCCGCCCATGTAGTGGCAGTCGTCGGCGTAGCGGTCGTCGGTCGAGCAGACGGTGATGATGGCCTTCAGCGCCGGCGGACGCCGCGCCGCCACCTGCAGCGCGTTGAAGCCGCCCCAGGAGATGCCCATCATGCCGACCCGGCCGCTGCACCAGGGCTGGGCCGCGATCCAGGCGATCACCTCCAGCGCGTCGTCCTGCTCCTGTTTGAGATATTCGTCGAGCAGCACGCCATCGGAATCGCCGGAGCCGCGCATGTCCACGCGCAGGCAGGCATAGCCGTGGCCGGCGGTGTAGGCATGGCGGGGCGTGTCGCCGATGATGGTGGCGTCGCGGCGGCGATAGGGGATGTATTCGAGAATCGCCGGCACCGGCGCCGTGCGCGCGTTCTTCGGCAGCCACAGCCGCGCCGCCAGCCGGCAGCCGTCGCTCAGCGTGATCCAGACGGGATCGAGGACCTCCACCGCCTCCGGCAGCGGATCGACGATGCGCGGGGCGGCGCTCACAGATGATCCCGCGCGATCTTGTGCTGCAGCGAGCGGCTGAAGAGGCGGGTGCCGTCGGCGTAGGCGTCGATGTCGGACTGCAGGTGGAAGTGCGTCCTGTCGCAGGTCATGACGATGCGGGTGTCGAGCCTGGCGTCCCAGTCGCTGCGGTGGAAGGCGTGCGAGGTCGCCACGGTCACGCGCATCGACAGCGGATCGTCGCCGGCAATGCTGATGTCCTTCAGCTTGCGGTAGGCGACCTCGGTGCCGATGTCGTCGATGCGCGTGCAGCCGTCGTCGCGCCCGACATGCAGGGTGGTGCGGCCGGAGATCAGGTCGTGGATGATCTGCCGCTCGTCGCCGCCGGGACGGATGACCGTCATCGGCCGAGGCGTCGCGCATTCCGCCGGCCCGAACGGGTCGACCACGCGCAGGGCGCCGTCCTTCACGAGCGGCAGGTCGATGAAGCTTTCGCCGGCATGGAGGGTCAGAGTCGCCGGCTCGGGCGAGGCCCAGACCATCGGGAAGCAGCTCGTCGAGACCGCCACACGCAGGCGGTGGCCGGGCGCGAAGACATGGGCGATCTCGTTGAGGCGGACCGCCACCTTGTAGCGCCGCCCCGGCTCGAGCCTGGTCGGGTTGGCGTGGCTCTCGCGGTGGGTCAGGTTGAGCAGGCCGTACGTGACCTTCGTGACCTGTCCGTCCGGCGCCAGGTCGCTGACGCGCACGCAGACGAAGGCGACGGGGCGATCGGCGGCGATGTCGAGATGGGCGACGGGATCGCCGACGAGCAGCATCTCCTTGCCGAGCGGGGCGGTGTCGAACAGGAGCGAACCGGCATCGTCGATGCGTTGATCGAGCGGCATCTCCGGTGCCACCTTGCCGAGGCCGTAGGGGCACCATTCGCCATTGGCGAGGCCGTTGGTCTGGGGCGAGCGGATCGTGAGCGCGGTCTTGGCGCCGGGCATCGGCGCGAGGCCATCCGCATTCAGCGACCAGGAGGTCCGCGCGATGGAAGGGTCGGGCCAGCCGTCGAGGGCGATCCAGCGGCCCGGGCGATGGTCGTAGTGCGGTGCCGGCGGAACATAGTCCTGCAGCCACAGGCGCAGGGCCGGATCGTTCTCCACGCCGTTGCGCTCGCCCTTCAGCCAGCGGTCCCACCAGCGCTTGCATTCCTGCAGGAAGCCGATGGCGGGGCCGGGGATGCCGCGCTGCGGATAGAGGTGGCCCCAGGGGCCGGCGATGCCCTTCACGTCGGGCCGCTTCAGGTTCTCGACCAGGCGGAAGACGGCGGCCGTGTAGCCGTCGGCCCAGCCGCCGACGGCGAGGATGGCGCAGTTGAGCTTGCCATAGTCCTCGCACACGGAGCCGTGCTGCCAGAACGCGTCGCGCCGCTGATGCTGCAGCCACAGCGCAGGGAAGGGCTGCAGGATCTCCAGCCGCTTCAGCCAGCGCTCTTTCCAGTCCGGTCCGACCATGGCGGGATCGGGTGGCACGCCGGCCACCGAGAAGAAGGAGCCGCCCCAATCCATGTCGTCGCTCAGCAGGCAGCCGCCCATGTAGTGGACGTCATCGGCATAGCGGTCGACGGTCGAGCAGCAGGTGATGATCGCCTTCAGCGCCGGCGGCTGGCGGAAGGCGGCCTGCAGGCCGTTGAAGCCGCCCCAGGAGATGCCGATCATGCCGACGGCGCCGCTGCACCAGGGCTGCTTCGCCAGCCAGGCGATGATCTCGCAGGCGTCGTCCTGCTCCTGCTTCAGATATTCGTCGCGCAGCAGGCCGTCCGAGTCGCCGCTGCCGCTAATGTCGACGCGGGCGCAGACATAGCCCTGCGCCGCCATCCAGGCGTGCCGCTCGTCATCGCGCAAGCGCGTGCCGTCGCGCCGGCGATAGGGGATGTATTCGAGGATCGCCGGCACCGGAGTCTGCTCGGCATCGTTGGGCAGCCACAGCCGCGCCGCCAGCCGCCGCCCGTCGGCCATCGGAATCCACTGCAGTTCGACGACGCGAATCCGGTCGTAGACGTCGCGCAGGATCGGCTCTTCAATCACGGGATTGCATACCGGTTGTGTGCACGCGAATGAGCATGATGGAACAAGGTCCCGACAGGGGAGTCAACGTCAGGTCGGCGGCGCCACCGTGAAGGGCTTCAGCACGCCCATGGCGAAGCTGGAGCGCGTGTCCTTCACGCCGGGCATGCGCAGGAGGGCCTTGAGGGCGAACTCGCCGTAGGCCTCGAGGTCCGGCACCATCACCTGCAGCAGATAGTCGAACTCGCCGCTGATGGGGTAGCAGGCGACGACCTCGTCGCGCGCCATGATGGCGCGCTGGAAGGCGGTCACGGTTTCTTCACCGTGGTTGTCCAGATTTACCTGGACGAAGGCGTGCAGGCTGCGGCCGGTCGCGGCGGGGTCGATCAGCGCCGTATAGCCCGTGATGATGCGCGCCTGCTCCAGCCGCTTCACCCGCCGCAGGCAGGGCGTGGCGGACAGGCCGACCTGCGCAGCCAGGTCCACCACCGACAGCCGGCCGTCGCGTTGCAGCGCCGCCAGGATCCGACGGTCGATATCGTCGAGTGTCGATTTTGCATCTTTCATCTAATATAACGCCAGAAGATAGTGAAAAGCTGCTAATTATCTCTTATGAGCGCGATTTTTGCAAGAATCCGCTAAGGCCGTTTTGGTAAACTTCAGCCATGTTCGACGTCCCATCCAACAGCGGCTTGCGCGGCGATTACAGCCGCATGCGGCCGGACTACACGGTCGACCAGGACTGGAGCGCCTACACCGCCGAAGAGCACGAGATCTGGCGCCTGCTGTACCGGCGGCAGTCCGCGATGCTGCCGCGCTACGCCTGCCGCGAGGTGATCGAGGCCGTGCGGCTGATGGACGTGGCTGACGCCATCCCCGATCTCGCCGCCGTGAACCGCAAGCTCGCGGCCGCCACCGGCTGGCAGCTGGTGGCCGTCCCCGGCCTGATCCCGAACGACGTGTTCTTCGATCACCTGGCGCATCGCCGCTTCCCCGTGACGATCTGGATCCGGACGCGCGCAGAGCTCGACTACATCGTCGAGCCCGACGTGTTCCACGATTTCTTCGGCCATGTGCCGCTGCTCTTCAATCCCGTCTTCGCCGACTACATGCAGGCCTACGGCGAGAAGGGTGCGGAGGCACTGAAGCACGACGGCGTGACCATGCTGGCGCGCTTCTACTGGTACATGGTGGAGTTCGGCCTCATCCGCACGCCCGAGGGCCTGCGGGTGTTCGGCGCGGGCATCCTGTCCTCCCAGGCCGAGCTGGCCTACGCCATCGACAGCCCGGTGCCGAACCGCATCCGCTTCGATCCCGCGCGCATCATGCGCACCGACTACATGATCGACAGCTTCCAGAAGAGCTACTTCGTGCTCGACAGCTTCGACGAGCTGTTCGGCGCCACCCGCCGCGACTTCACGGCGATCTACGACCGGCTGCGCGATCAGACCTTGCTGCCGGCCGAGGCGGTGCTGACCACCGACCGCGTCCTGCATCGCGGCACCAACGGCCGGCTGATGGCCGCCTGATTCGCCGCGACTCCTGCAACCTTTCTCCTCGGAGTGCTATGATATGGCCGTGGCAGCCCAGCGCATGACGACGCCGACAACGACCACCCGCACCGATCTCTGGGACAACCCCATGGGCACGGACGGCTTCGAGTTCGTGGAATACACGGCGCAAGATCCGGCGGCGCTCGGCCGCTTGTTCGAGAGCATGGGCTTCGCGGCGGTCGCGCGCCACCGCTCGAAGAACGTGACGCTCTACCGTCAGGGCGACGTGAACTTCATCGTCAATGCCGAGCCCGAGTCTTTCGCGCAAGCCTTCGCGCGCGCCCACGGCCCCTCGGTCTGCGCCATGGCCTTTCGCGTCGCCGACGCCGCCTGTGCCTACAAGCGCGCGCTCGAACTGGGCGCCAAGCCGTTCGTCGGCAAGGTCGGGCCGATGGAGCTGAACATCCCGGCCATCGAAGGCATCGGCGGCTCGTTGATCTATCTCGTCGACCGCTACGGCGCGAACGGCTCGATCTACGACGTCGATTTCAAGCCGATCGCCGGCGCCGACCTCTCGCACAAGGGCGTGGGCCTCGCCGGCGTCGACCACCTGACGCACAACGTGCAGCGCGGCCGCATGACGGCCTGGGCGGACTTCTACACCAAGCTCTTCAACTTCCGGGAGATCCGCTACTTCGACATCGAAGGCAAGCTGACCGGCCTGAAATCGAAGGCGATGACCAGCCCCTGCGGCAAGATCCGCATCCCCATTAACGAGTCCTCCGACGACAAGTCGCAGATCGAGGAATATCTGGCCGCCTATCGCGGCGAGGGCATCCAGCATATCGCTCTCAGCACGAACGACATCTATGCGACGGTCGAGCGGCTGGCCGGCCAGGGCGTGGAGTTCCTCGATACGCCCGACACGTACTACGAGATGATCGACAAGCGCCTGCCCGGCCACGGCGAGGACCTGGCGCGCCTGCGGCGCAACCGCATCCTCGTCGATGGCGCGCCCGAGTCGAAGGCCGGCGACCGCCGCCTGCTGCTGCAGATCTTCACCAAGACCGTCATCGGCCCGATCTTCTTCGAGATCATCCAGCGCAAGGGCGACGAGGGCTTCGGCGAAGGCAACTTCCGCGCCCTCTTCGAATCGATCGAGCTCGACCAG
>DATIXH010000219.1:0-3249 GCA_035518775.1 Candidatus Acidiferrum sp. | reverse complement strand
CTGGACCAGTTGCTCGCGTTCTACCAGAGCCCGGTCGGGAAGAAGCTGGTGGCGGAGCAGCCAGCGATGCTGAACGAGATGACCGGAATCGCGCAGGCCTGGGGCCGCAATGTCGCGGGCGAGGTGCTGCACAAGATGGCGCCGGAGTTCCAGAAACGCGGCCTGAGCATGCCGAATATCTGAAGTCGCCCCTAGATTTCGACGATGGGACCTGATCATGCGTGACGATTTCATCTCCAGTTGGCAACGCAATGCAGCGCATCTCGCCGAGCACGGGCTGTACGATCCCGCGGAGGAGCATGACGCCTGCGGCGTCGGGTTGATCGCCGCCATCGACGGGAAGCCGCGGCGGCAGGTGGTGGAGGCCGGCATTGCGGCGCTGAAGTCGGTGTGGCACCGCGGGGCGGTGGATGCCGACGGGAAGACCGGCGACGGGGCGGGCATCCATGTCCAGATCCCGCAGGAGTTCTTCAAGGAATATTTTCGCAAGCAGGGGCAGAAGACGGGCGGCGGCGGACTCGGCGTCGGCATGGTGTTCCTGCCGCGCACCGATCTCGGGGCGCAGGAGCGCTGCCGGGTCATCGTCGAGCGCGAGATACTCGCCTACGGCTATACGATCCATGGCTGGCGTCAGGTGCCCGTCAACGTCGAGGTGATCGGCGAGAAGGCCAACGCGACGCGGCCCGAGATCGAGCAGATCATGATCGCCAACAGCGTCGGCACGACCGAGGAGCAGTTCGAGGTCGATCTCTACGTCATCCGCCGGCGCATCGAGAAGGTGGCGATGGAGGAGTCGATCAAGGAGCTCTACATCTGCTCCATGTCCTGCCGGTCCGTGATCTACAAGGGCATGTTCCTGGCCGAGCAGCTCACCGCCTTCTATCCGGACCTGCTGGACGAACGCTTCGTCTCGAACTTCGCGGTCTGGCACCAGCGCTACTCGACCAACACCTTCCCGACCTGGCACCTGGCGCAGCCCTTCCGCGTCATCGCGCACAACGGCGAGATCAATACGCTGAAGGGCAACATCAACTGGATGAAGGCGCACGAGACGCGCATGGCCACGGCGGTCTATGGCGACTACATGGCCGACATCAAGCCGGTGATCCAGCCGGGCGGCTCGGATTCGGCGATGCTCGACAACGTGTTCGAATCCATGGTCGGGGTGGGACGCACCCTGCCGATGGTGAAGGCGCTGCTGATCCCGGATTCCTGGGCCGAGCGCGAGACCATGCCGAAGGCCCATCGCGACCTCTACAGCTATTGCAACTCCGTGATGGAGCCGTGGGACGGGCCGGCGGCGATCTGCGCCTTCGGCGGCAACTGGGCGGTCGCCGGCATGGACCGCAACGGCCTCAGGCCCTTGCGCTATGCGATCACCAACGACGGGCTGCTGGTGGCCGGCTCGGAGACCGGCATGGTACGCCTGCCGGAGCAGGAGATCGCGGAGAAGGGGCGCGTGGGGCCGGGGCAGATGATCGCCGTCGACCTCGCGGAGGGCCGCTTCTATCACCACCAGGAGATCATGGACAAGCTGGCGGCCGAGGCCGATTTCGGCGCCTGGGTGAAGGGCATCACGGTCATCGACACGCTGATCCGCTCCAAGCCCGGCAAGCCCGCGACGTTCGAGAAGGACGAGCTGCGGCGGCGGCAGGTGGCGGTCGGACTCACGCAGGAAGATCTGGAGCTGATCCTCCATCCGATGGTGGAGGATGCCAAGGAAGCCGTCGGCTCCATGGGTGACGACACGCCGATCGCCGTGCTGTCGGACGAGTATCGCGGGCTGCACCACTATTTCCGGCAGAACTTCAGCCAGGTCACGAACCCGCCGATCGACAGCCTGCGCGAGGCGCGCGTGATGACCCTGAAGACCCGGCTCGGCAATCTCGGCAACATCCTCGACCAGGACGAGAGCCAATGCCGGCTGCTGCAGCTGGAATCGCCCGTGCTGCTGACGGCCGAGTTCCAGGCCATGCGGGCTTATATGGGCAGCACGGCCGTGGACATCGACTGCACGTTTGATCCGAAGGGCGGCGACAACGCCCTGCGCGACTCCATCGCGCGCATCCGGCGCGAGGCCGAGGACGCCGTGCGCGGTGGCGCCGTGCATGTGATCCTGAGCGACGAGAAGCTGAGCGCCGAGCGGGCGGCGATTCCGATGATCCTGGCCACCGGCGCGGTGCACACGCACCTGCTGCGCCAGCAGCTCCGCACCTTCACCTCGCTCAACGTGCGCAGCGGCGGCTGCATCGACGTGCATCACTTCGCCGTGCTGATCGGCGTCGGGGCCACGACGGTGAATGCCTACGTGGCGGAGGCTTCCATTGCCGACCGCCATCGCCGCGGCCTGTTCGGCGAGCTGTCGCTGGAAGATTGTCTGAAGCGCTTCAAGAAGGCGGTCGACGACGGGCTGCTGAAGGTAATGTCGAAGATGGGCATCGCCGTGGTCAGCAGCTATCGCGGCGGCGCCAACTTCGAGGCGGTCGGGCTGTCGCGCACGCTGGTGGCCGAGTACTTCCCGGCCATGCAGTCGCGCATCTCCGGCATGGGCCTCACGGGCCTGCAGCGCGAGGCGCTGGAGCAGCACAACCGCGCCTTCGCGGAGGATTTCGTGGCCCTCCCGGTGGGCGGCTTCTACCGCTACCGGCGTGGCGGCGAGAGCCATGCCTGGGAAGCGAACCTGATTCACACGCTGCAGGCGGCGGTGACCTCGGAGTCGTACCAGGCGTTCAAGCGCTACAGCGAGGCCGTGACGAAGCTGCCGCCGGTGGCGCTGCGCGACCTGCTCGATTTCCGCCCGGGCAAGGCAGCGATCTCCGTCGATGAAGTGGAGTCGATCACGGAGATCCGCAAGCGCTTCAACACGCCCGGCATGTCCTTGGGCGCGTTGTCGCCGGAGGCGCACGGCACGCTCAACATCGCCATGAACCGCATCGGCGCCAAGTCGGATTCGGGCGAGGGCGGCGAGGATCCCGCGCGCTATCGCCCGCAGCCCAACGGCGACAACGCCAACTCCGCCATCAAGCAGGTGGCCTCCGGACGCTTCGGCGTGACCGCCGAGTACCTCAACTCCTGCCGCGAACTCGAGATCAAGATCGCGCAGGGGGCGAAGCCGGGCGAGGGCGGCCAGCTGCCGGGCTTCAAGGTGACGGAGATGATCGCCAAGCTGCGGCACGCCACGCCCGGCGTGTCGCTGATCTCGCCGCCGCCGCACCACGACATCTACTCGATCGAGGACCTGGCGCAGCT
>DATIXH010000218.1:0-4340 GCA_035518775.1 Candidatus Acidiferrum sp. | reverse complement strand
ACCCTGCACCTGTCAGGCGGTCTAGCAGGTCGCCCGACATCTCGATCGGCACAATGAAGCGTCCCGCGCGGCGCCGGGCGAGAAAACGTTGTTTGCGCTCGCGGGCTGCGCTGAGCTTGGCGATTTCGTCGGGCGACAGCGCGTGCGTCATGCTGGTACCCGAAGGGCAGCAACGGGCACCGTCATGTTACAGAACGTCGGTATTGCCAACCGCCAGCTGACGCCAGACTGGCCGGTCTGCGACATCCTGCGCGGCGTGTCTCCCGCGATAGATGCTGATATGCTATGCCACAAGATGTGGAAACCGCGCTGCAACCCTCTGATCAGAAAGGCCTGCCCTTGCATGGGCGGGATCTGATTGACGCAAGGGCGGCCACGCAAGGCCGCCCTTACGATCCGCCATCCGCTGTAGGGGCGACCCCACGTGGTCGCCCCTTTCCGCACGTAGCCCGATGATCCAGGCCGAACACCTGATCTTCGACTATCCCGGCCATCGCGCGCTCGACGACGTCTCCTTCGCGATCGCACCGCAGACCATTACGGCGTTGGTCGGTCCCAACGGCGCCGGCAAGACGACCCTCCTGCGCTGCCTCGTCGCCCTCGACCGCCCCGGCGCCGGGCGCGTCATGCTCGACGAACTCGACGTGCACGAGGCGCCGCGCGAGGCGCACAAGCGCATGGCGTTCCTCCCCGATTTCTTCGGCGTGTACGACGACCTGACGGTCCGGCAATGCCTGGGCTACCGCGCCCGCGCCCACGGCGTGCCGCGCGAGCGCCGGCGCGCCGCCGTCGAAGGCACCGCCGAGCGCCTCGGCATCGCGGACCGCATGAAGGACTACGCCGGCACGCTCTCGCGCGGCCTGAAGCAGCGCCTCGCCATCGCCCAGGCCATCATCCACGAGCCGCGCGTGGCGCTGCTCGATGAGCCCGCCGCCGGCCTCGATCCGGAGGCGCGCTACAGCCTCGCCGCCGTCTTCCGCGAGCTGCGCGCCGACGGCATGACCCTGATCGTCTCATCGCACATCCTGGCCGAGCTGGAGGACTATTCGACCCACCTGCTAGCTATTCGTGATGGCCGCATCGTCGACCTGCGCGCCCTGCAGGCGACCGACACAGGCGAGACGCCCACGCCGATGCAGCTGCGCCTCGCAACGCCCGATCCGCGGATCGGTCCGTTGCTGGCGAGCATCGCGGGCGTATCGGATGTCGTCGTCGACACCCAGCTCGTCCATTTCAGCGCTGCCGGCGGCGCGCAGGCACACCATGCACTGCTCAAGCGGCTGATCGACGAGGGCCTCCCCGTCGCCGAGTTCGCGCCCGCGCAGGGCTCGCTCCAGGACTCCTACTTGGCGCTCATGCGCAAGCAGCCCGTGTCATGAACCCGGAGTTGTTGCGCAATCTGTGGCTGCAAGTTTCGCCGCAGCGCCTGATCGCGGCGCCGATCATTCTCGGCGCCGCCTTCGCCCTTGCGGGCTCTGCCACCGACAGCTGGGAAATCGTCGGCCGCGTCGCCGCGTTCGGCTATTTCGTCATTGCCTACCTCTGGGGCGCGCGCCGCGCCGTCAATGTCCTGGCCGACGAGATCGCGGCCGGGACTTGGGACGGGCAGCGCATGTCGTCAATCGACCCCTGGACGATGGCCTGGGGCAAGCTGCTGGGCGGTACGGTTTATGCGTGGTACTGCGCGCTGCTTTGCCTTGCGACCTATGCCGCAGCCGAAGTCGAGGTGGGTCGCGGCGGCGCGCTGATCACGAACCTGCCGATCAAGATCACCGGCGCACTCCTCGTTCAAGCGGGGGCCCTGCTGCTGGCGCTGGTCCTCGTCGGCAAGGGGCGGCGCTTGAGCCGGCGCACGGTGGCGTTCGCCCAGGGCGGCGCACTCGTGGTCGGTCTCTTCGGCGTTTCATCCGTACTGTTGCCCTCGGTGACGGAGCGCTTCGGTTTCGGACTGGCGGAGCGCATCACCTGGTTTGGCGTCGCGTTCAGGTCGGATGACTTCGCGCTGCTGACGCAGGTGCTATTCCTCGGTTGGGCGATCGCCGCGGTCTACCGACTGATGGCAGGCGAGCTGCAGGTCCGCCAGCGGCCGTGGGTGTGGCTGTCGTTTTCGCTGTTTCTCATCCTCTATTACCAGGGCTTCCTGCTGGTCGGTCTGAACGATCCCTGGTCGCTGCGGCTGTTGCCGGCGCTCGTCGTGGCGGTGCCGCTCTATTACGTCGCGCTCTTCGCGCAGTCGAACGACATCATCCGCTATCGCTGGCTGCTCCATCATCTGGGCCACGGAAACTGGCGCAACGCGCAGTCGCTGCTGCCGTTGTGGATACCGAGTCTACTGTTGGCAGCGGCCCTCTCGATCCTCGTCGCCGTGCTGGCACGGGACGACATGCAGTCCTTCGCGGATGTTGAGCGCGTCGCACGGCTGTGGTCCATGCCGATTCCGGCCGGAACGTTGCCAACGGCGATCGCACTCATCCTGTTCATGTTGCGCGACCTCGGCATCGTGCTGCTGCTGAACTTCGCAAAGCGCCCGAAGGCGCCGGACCTCGCGGCGGTCTTGTACCTGATCGTGCTCTATGGCATCTGCGGCGGATTGGCGATGGCCGCGGGCGCCACATGGCTGCTGCCGCTGTTCTTGCCGGGCGCCGCCAGAAGCGGGCTGCTCGTCGTTCTGGCGCCGCTGGTCCAGGTGATACTGGCCGTGATTCTGCTGCAGCGTTGCTGGTCGGCGCAGGATCGCACGCTCGAATTGCGCCCGGCTGCCTGAGGGAGGGCCTTCGATGCCGCGCTACGACTACGACCTCTTCGTCATCGGCGCCGGCTCGGGTGGCGTGCGCGCCGCTCGTATCGCCGCCGGCTACGGGGCTAAAGTCGCGATTGCAGAGGAATATCGCGTCGGCGGCACCTGCGTGATCCGCGGCTGCGTGCCCAAGAAGCTGCTGGTCTATGCCTCGCACTTTCACGAGGACTTCGAGGACGCCCGCAACTTCGGGTGGAGCGTGGAGGGCGCGCGCTTCGACTGGTCCGCGCTGATCGCCGCCAAGGACAAGGAGATCGACCGTCTAAACGGCATCTACAAGAAGCTGCTCGCCGAGTCCGGCGTCGCGCTCACGGAGGCCCGCGCCATCCTCGTCGACCCGCATACGGTCGAGCTCGGGGGCAAGCGCGTCACCGCCGAGTACATCCTGATCTCCACCGGCGCCGCACCCGTCATGCCGAGCGAACCCGGCGCCCAGCTCGGCATCACCTCGAACGAGGCCTTCCATCTGAGCGCGCTGCCGCGCCGCATCCTGATCGCCGGCGGCGGCTACATCGCCTGCGAGTTCGCGGGCATCTTCAACGGCATGGGCGCCAAGGTGACGCAGCTCTATCGCGGCGAGCAGATTCTGCGCGGTTTCGACGACGACGTGCGCAATACGCTCGCCGCCGAGATGCGGAAGAAGGGTATCGACATCCGTCTCAAGACCATCATCAAGCAGACCGTGAAGACCGCAGCGGGGCTGTCGCTGACCTTGAGCGACGGCACGACGCTGGACGTCGCCTGCGTCATGTACGCCATTGGCCGCCGACCGAACACCGCGACCATCGGCCTGAAGGAGGCGGGCGTCGATTGCGGCGCCGACGACGCGGTGAGGGTGGACGAATACTCCCAGACCTCCGTGCCCAACATCTACGCGGTCGGCGACTGCACGAACCGGCTCAACCTCACCCCCGTCGCCATCCGCGAGGGCCACGCCTTTGCCGACACCGTCTTCGGCAAGAAGCCCACGGCCGTCGATCACCACACCGTGCCGCATGCCGTGTTCAGCCAGCCGCCGGCGAGCGTCGTCGGCCTCACCGAAGAGGCCGCGCGCCTGATGTACGGCGCCGTCGACATCTACCGCAGCACCTTCCGCCCGCTGAAGCACACGCTCTCCGGCCGCGACGAGAAGACCATGATGAAGCTGGTGGTCGACCGCGCCACTCAGCGCGTCCTTGGCGCCCACATGGTCGGCCTCGACGCGCCCGAGATCATCCAGACCCTGGCCATCGCCGTGAAGATGGGCGCGACGAAGCAGCAGTTCGACCAGACCGTCGCCATCCACCCCACGGCGGCGGAGGAGTTCGTCACCCTGCGCACGCCGGTGCCGGAGCCGGCGAAGAAGGCGGCGGAGTAGCTACGGCTCCAGGAAACTCGGCGCGCCCGCAACGTCGCCGCGCATGGCGCGGATGAGATCGCGGACGCGCTCGGGTTCGGCGATCCCGAAGAAGCCCATCTTCTTCACGATACTGTAGCGGCCGCGACTGGTCCGGATGTGCCGGATCTCCTGACGGAAGACGATGTCGGCGCTGCCGTCATATCG
>DATIXH010000217.1:0-5479 GCA_035518775.1 Candidatus Acidiferrum sp. | reverse complement strand
GTGCGATCGGCGGCGCGCCCCATCGGCCGGTCCGAAGAAGCACGGCCGGCGGCAGGTCTCGGCGCGGGACTAGTCTCGCACAGTCACCTTCAACACCAGACTCCTGATCGGTTTGGCCAGCGTCACGGCGCTGATATGGTCGACAACTGCCGACACGCGGTCATCCATGATTTCCTTCGACAGCCCATGACCGCGCGGAAGATAGCCCACCTGTTCACCGGACCGGCGGAACACTCCGACGGTGCGCTTGTTACTCGGGTTGCTGGGCTCTGGCACGAGCTGCAGGCGCTCCCCGATGCTGCACTTGCGGACGATCCTTGGTCGTGCACCGGCAACGACTACCCTGAAAGCTCGGCCACCCGCGGGTTGCACCAGCGGGATGTAGTCTCGGCGTTCACGTGACAGCATCGTGGATCGGCGCGCTCGCGACGCGACCGCGACGCCCAAGATCGCGGCTGCAGCCGCCCCGACGGCGATCAGTGACATGATGTCCATGTCGTGAGGGTATCCTGGCGCATGCATCGTGGCGAGCCGCGCCGCAGGCCGCGCTGCGGCCGCTACGGGATGATGCGCTCGCGCCGCAGGCGGTCGAAGAGGTCGGCGAAGGAGGACCAGCTGGGGCGGTAGTCGAGGAAGCCGAGCGCGCGGCTGCGGCCCATGTCGGCGCAGGTCTCCTGGGTGCGGCCGAGATCGGCGTCGACGTGCCACCAGGGGGCCAGGCGCTCGAGCGGGATCGGCCGCAGGCCGCGGCGGGCGACGATGCGGTCCCAGTCGGGGCCGGCGTCGGCGAGCATCGCCGCGAGCGGGCTGGGCGCGCCGGGATAGGGCGCGGGCTCGAGGCCGAACCAGCCGGCGATGCGCTGCCACATCTTGCGCCAGCGGAAGACGTCGCCGTTGACGGTGTTGAAGGCCTTGTTCGCGGCGGCGGGCGTCGTGGCCTCCCACAGCAGGTGGGCGGCGAGCAGGCGGGCGTCGGTCACGTCGACGAGGCCGGCATGTTGCTGCGGCGAGCCCGGGAAGACGAAGGGGCGGCCCGTCTCCCGGCACAGGCTGGCGTAGACGGCGAGGGAGGTGCCGAGATTCATGGCGTTGCCGGGGGCGTAGCCGATGACCGTGTGCGGGCGGGCGACGGACCAGCTGAAGCCGTGCGCCTCGGCGGCGGCGAACAGGATGTCTTCCTGGGTGTAGTAGAAATTTTCGCCCGGCACGCGCGGCTGGTCTTCGGTGAAGGGGGTGTCGAGCTCGTGCTTGGCGAAGCTCTCGAACGAGCCGAGATAGTGCTTGAGGCCCGTGACCAGGGCGGCGTGGCGCAGCCGGCCGGCCGCGGCCGCCGCTTCGAGGGCATGGCGGAGCATGGCGCCGTTGACGCGGCAGTTTTCGGTCTCGGTCGGCTGGCGGCTCCAGGTGACGAAGAAGAGGTGCGTGGCCGGGGTGGCGCGGGCGAGGGCGGCGCGGGTCGAGGCTTCGTCGGTGAGGTCGCAGGCGACATGCTCGATGTCCGGCATGTCCGGCGGGCGGTGGCGGGAGACCCCGACGATGCGCCAGCCGCCGGCCGCGTGCAGCCGCTCCGCGAGGGCGCGGCCGCCGATGCCGCTGATGCCGAAGATTGCGGCGGTGTTGTCTGCCATGGTGGTGCGGGGCCTCTTGCGCTGAGCATCCAATGGGGATCGATCGCAGAAAGGCCCTGACGTTACCCCAGCGGCCGGCGATCGGACAGGCTGCCGCCATGGATCGTTGATCCAGATCAGGGCCGGCCGGGCGGCGGCGCGGTATCGGGAAGGGCGGACAGCAGCGAGGAGAGGACGACATGATCGGAGCACGCTACCGGCGGGCCGGCGACAAGCAGCGCCGCGACGTCTACGCCGTCATCGGCCCGGCCAGCGAGATCGGCAGCACGCGCGAATGGGTGCTGCGCAACGAGAAGAAAAGCGACGACGAGGTGATCGTGGCGACCGCCGAGCTCGAGAACGCGAAGCGCTGGGAGCGGCTCGACTGACGCCGCCTCAGACCGAGCGGGTCAGGCCGCCGTCGACGCGGATGCTCTGGCCGGTGATGTAGGCGGCGCCGTCGGAGGCGAGGAAGGCGATGACGGCGGCGATCTCCTGGCTGGTGCCGTAGCGCTTCAGCGGCACGCCGGCGCGGCGCTCTTCCGTCGCGGGGAGGCTGTCGATCCAGCCGGGCAGCACGTTGTTCATGCGGACGTTGTCGCCGGCGTAGGTGTCGGCGAAGATCTTGGTGTAGGCGGCCAGCCCGGCGCGGAAGACGGCGGAGGTCGGGAACATCGCGCTCGGCTCGAACACCCAGGCGGTGGAGATGTTGACGATGACGCCGCCTTTCTGCTTCTGCATCACCGGCGCCACGAGCCGGGTCGCGCGGATGACGTTCATCAGGTAGACGTCCATGCCGCGGCGCCAGTCCTCGTCGCTGATCTCGAGGATGGGCGCGCGCGGGCCGTGGCCGGCGCTGTTGACGAGCACGTCGATGCGGCTCCAGCGCTGCAGCGCGCCGTCGACCAGGCGCGTCAGATCGTCGTTCGACTGGTTGGAGCCGGTGACGCCGAAGCCGCCGAGCTCGGAGGCCAGCGCCTCGCCCTTGCCGGACGACGAGAGGATCGCGACCTTGAAGCCGTCGCCGGCAAGCCGCCGCGCGGCGGCCGCGCCCATGCCGCTGCCGCCGGCCGTGACGATCGCGACTTTCTCTGCTGGCATCTTCGCCTCCTTCTAGAGCCCGTTGTTCATTTCCCGAGACAGTGCCGTCAAGTCGCGTCCGCGATCGCGGTCGCGAGCTCCGGCGTCCAGCTGCGGCGCCGCCGCGCCAGCCGGTTTTCGGTCGTCTCGCCCTCGAAATCGCGCGGCGTCTCCACGAGCTGCGAGCGATCCACGTCGTCGAAGGTGTTCACGTTGACGACGGCGTAGCGCGCCCCCTCGATGATGCAGGTGGCGATCGGCACGACGCCGCAGGTCGCGCAGACGTGGAAATCCGCGGTCTTCGTGCCGAAGCGGTAGCGCGTCACGCGGGAGTCGTCGGCGACGCGCAGCTGGAAGCGGCCGTCGGGATGGGAGGTCCAGACCGCCCTGTGCTTCGTACAGAGCGCGCAGCCGCAGGCGCGGACCGGGATTGTCGGCCCGCTCTCGGGCCAGTCGAAGGCGATGCGGATGTTTCCGCAATGACAGCTGCCATGAATCCGCCGGTGGTTGCTTGTGTTCGGCATCGGGCCGCGTCTCCTGTCGAACATCGGCGGCGGCCAGCGAACCGGCCGCGGCGGCGTCGGGACGTTCAGACCGTACCATCCCTTATCCGGTGACCGGGCCGCAAGGCTTCGTGCGATGCCCGCCAAGAAGCTTGGCGTTGTCCCGCAGCGTCGTTCCCGGCGCGCGCTCCCGCAGCCGCGGACCCGCGCGAGCGGCGCGGACACGGCGTGCGGGAGCGCCGTCGCCAGAGATTGCTGTTGCTGCCGGCGGAGTCGCGGGCTCGCTAGGAGGACGTTCTCAGTGGTGGCTGCCGCCGATGCTCAGGCCGAAATCGAAGGAGGGGCCGGGGTCATAGTAGTAGCGCGGCGGCGGGGCCGGTGGATAGTAATAGGCCGGCGGCGGCGCGTAGTACGCCGGCGGCGGCGCGTAATAGTACGTCGGCGGCGGGTCGTAGTAGCCCGGCAGGCTCAAGCCGAAGGAGAAAGAGCCGTCGTCGTGATGGTGTCGCCCGTGGTCGTCGTGCGCGTCCGCCGGCGCGCTCAGGGCGCTGACAGACAGCAGCGCGGCAGATGCCACGGCAATGCGGACCATACGACGCCGCGTACGATCGGATCTGGTCATGACTGGACCTCCATCTCGGAGCGCCTGGTCCGCCCGCTTCGGATGGGCGCAGGCCGTGGCGCGATAAAAGGAAAACCCTGGAATCGAGCCGCCGTTCCGCCGTGGACCGGGTGCGCTTTTTGCGGGCCACAGGCGTTCCCTATGCAACAGTTTTGTCACGGCCCAGCGCGCGCGCATCGATGCGGCACGCCGCGCGGCGGCCAACGGCTCTCGGGCATCATCGCTCGCGGCCGGTCTCCGGCTTGTGCTTCGATTGTGCCTCGACCCGATCCGCCATGCTGTCGTAGTCGGCAGCGACCCTGCGCAGCGCCTCGGCCGCGGCTGCGTCCTTGGCCTCGTCCGCCAGGTCTCGCGCCCGCTGGGCGCGCTGCCGGTACTCCTCGGAATTTCTCGACGTCATGATCCGACCACGGGTTCCTCACTGTCGAACGGCAGGGATTCACGAAGGTTCCGCGCTCGGGGCTACGAAACGGGAAAGCCCCGCATCTGGGAGCTGCGGGGCTTTCGACGATCGTGCCGGAGCCGCCAGGGGGTCGGACGACGGCAGCTCCTATGAACGAACGCGCCGACCCGCTGCGAGGTTCTGTGGGAAAAAAACGCCGCGGCCGTTCCGCCGGGCGCCTAGTCCCGCGCCTAATCCCGCCGGGCGCGGCTGGCGAGGAGTGAACGTATGCGACGCTCGACCTCGCGGTGGTCGTAGGGCTTCTCCACCAGCGGGCCCTCCTCGCAGAGGTCGTGGGCCTCGCGCGCGGCTCTTACGATGCCGGAGGTCAGGATGGTTCGCAGGCCCGGCCGTTCTCTGCGGATCCATTGGGCGAGCGCGAATCCGTTGATGCCGCCGGGCAGGTTCACGTCGCTGAACACCACGTCGACCTCGGCGTCGGTCTTCAGCAGGCTCACGGCCTCATCGCCATTGTCGGCCTCCACGACGCGGTAACCGCAGTCGCGCAGGTAATCGGCGACGGCCATGCGGATCAGAACCTCGTCCTCCACGATGAGGACGGTCGAAGCGCGTCTTGATCGGCGTGGTCCGGATGCGCTCCCCACGGCGGCGGTGCTCCCTTTTGATGGCGGCCTTCGTTCGAGGCTTTGCGATTCTGAACACCGCCTCGGCGGCAAAGGTTCCGCCGGCGACAGCGCGGGAACCTCGGCGGCCGGGTCGCGTTTGTTAGGCCATCGGTGCCGCGTTCGTCAGGCCGATTTCAGGTTCTCCCAGACCGTTGCCGCACGGGGCGGTGGCACGACAGCCATCGATGGGCACTGTTGGAAGGATTGTGAGATGCCGAGCACGGGCGTACTCGCCGGCCGCCGCATTCTCGTCGTCGAAGACGAGGCCCTCATCGGGCTGTGGATCGCCGAGATCCTGGAGGCGTCCGGCGCCCTGGCCATCGGTCCCGCAGGCTCCGCCGCCGAGGCGCTTGCGCTGATCGAGCGCGAGAGCGTCGACGGCGCGGTGCTCGACTACAAGATGCCCGACGGCACGACGGAGCCGGTCGCCGACCTGCTGGCGGCGCGCGGCGTGCCCTTCGTCTTCGCGACCGGGTACTATCAGGGTGCGCTCGCGGCCGCGCACGCGAACCGTCCGCGGCTGGACAAGACCTTCGCGGCGGAGGAACTGCTGGCGGCCATCACCAGCGTTCTCCGCCATCGACGATAAGCGCGGACGC
>DATIXH010000216.1:0-3914 GCA_035518775.1 Candidatus Acidiferrum sp. | reverse complement strand
CGCCCTCGGCTTGACGCCCGCGGGAGCCTGTGGCACCCATGCCCGCCCTTCGCAGGGCGGAGGAATCTAGAGCAATGCCGAAAGTGACGTTCATCAAGACCGACGGCACGCGCGTCGAGATCGACGCGCCCACCGGCCTCTCGGTCCTGGAGATCGCCCACCGCAACAACATCGACCTCGAGGGCGCCTGCGAGGGCTCGTTGGCCTGCTCGACCTGCCACGTCATCGTCGACCCCGAGTGGTACGAGATCCTGCCCGCGGCCAAGGAGGACGAGGAGGACATGCTCGACCTCGCCTTCGGCCTCACTCACACCTCGCGGCTGGGCTGCCAGATCATCGTCACCGAGGAGCTCGACGGGCTGACGGTCTCGCTCCCGGCCGGCACCCGCAACATGATGCAGGGCAAGTAGCCTGCGGCGCGGCCGCGGACTTTCGGCCTATCCCGATCCGGACCTCATGCTCTTGTGCCAACCGCCGGCGCGCCGGCCGCGTCACGATTGCGCAGCGGCCACTGGTCGCACCGGCATTGCGAGCGGCCCCGGTTAGCCTTCCGGTCCGGTGATCCCCGGCACTCGGCGCCGGCGCCACCGCGCGTCAACAACAACCGTGACAGAAAGGGGTCAGCATGAAAGCGATCTGTTTGTGCGTCGTCGCAGCGCTCGTCGTCTCCGGATGCGCGGGCCACAAGGCCAATCCGCCGACCGCCCAGGCGCCGATCGCCTATTCGGCGAAGAACATGGCCGAGTTCGACGCCTCGGCGGCGAAGGCCGACGACCATTGCTACAAGGACGAGAACCTGATGCGGGCGCAGTACATGGACCGGACGCTGGATAGTGCCAACTTCCAGTGCGTCGCCCGCTGACGCCATCGACCAGGCCCTCCGACAGGTCCATCCGGCCATCGCGCACCGTCCCCCGTAGCGGGACGGTGCGCGCCCCCCTGTTGCGAAGGTGTCACTGGACCGCCGCGCCGTCCTGCGGCAGTCTGCAAAAGTGTTTGCAGCCAATCCCTTGAAAGCCCGTGCTCGCGCGGGAGAAGACCTCTAGCGTGGGCGACGTGGTGCGCAGCGCGCCCGAGCGGCGCCGGCCGCCGGTCCCGCAGGACCTGCCGGGCCGGCTGCTGGCCTCACGCTTCGGCTCGCTGATCACGCGTCCCTGGTTCGACCGGGTGGTGCTGCAGGTCGGGCTGGCGGCCTACATCCCGCTGTCGCGCGCCTGGGCGGCGGCGGCCGAGGCCGAGGGCGACCTCGACCGGTTCGTCGCGGAGGTGCCGCTGCGGCGCGTGCCGCCGAGCATGGAGCGGGGCTTGCGGCGCTCGCTGCGGCGGGTGGCGGAGCTGCGCGCCGACCATGACGAGATGACCCGCGAATGGGAGCACGCCTTCTACGGCGGGCCGGCGGCCGGGCCGGAGCGGCTGGTGCAGATCGAGCGGGCGCGGCGGCGGGCGAGCGACAGCTTCATGAAGGGGCGTCTGGCCTTCCTGCCGCTGCGGCTGCGCGGGCTGCTGCCGGCCGTGCGCTTCGCCCTGCCCAAGCCGGCCGAGGTGGAGGCGCGGCACGGCGCCCGCCTGGCCAACATCCCCGGCGCCTACCTGCCGCCCGATCCGCTGCCGGTCATCAAGGAGTCGCGGCGCATCCATGGGCTGCATGCGGTCGAGTATTGGCTGCACTATCCGAGCGGCGATCCGGCCGTGGGCGAGTCGGCCTGGGCGCATGTGTTCGAGCCGGTCGGGCTCAAGGACCCGCCGAGCCTGATCGATGCCCACGGCCTCGCTGTGGAGATCGAGTCGCTGGACGGGGTCGAGGACGGGGTCGCCGACCTCGTGCGCATGGGCGTGCGGGTGGTGCGCATCGAGGCGCCCTGGCACAGCCGCCGCCGCCCGCCCGGCTGGTACGGCGGCGAGCCGTTCCTGGCGGGGCCGCCGCTCTCGGCCCTCGACCTCTTCAGCGCCGAGGTGCGGGAGATGGCGATGCTGGTGGCCTGGTGCCGCGGCAACAGCCGGGGGCGGGTCGCGGTGGGCGGCACCAGCCTGGGCGCGCTGGCGAGCCAACTGGTGGCCAGCCACTGCGGCAACTGGCCGGCGGCCTACCAGCCCGACGCGGTGTTCCTGGGCACGACCACGGAGGACGTGGGCGGGCTCTCCTTCGACAGCAGCATCGCCAAGCTGGTCGGCGTGCCCGGCGTGCTGCGCGCTGCCGGCTGGACGCAAGGACAGTTCGACCGCTGGCGGCCGCTGACCGATCCGATCGAGGCGCCGCCGCTCGACCCGCGCGACATCATCATGGTCCTGGGCACGGCCGACGACGTGACGCCGTTCCCGCGCGGCGCCGCCCTCGCCAAGCGCTGGGAGATCCCGCCGGAGAGCCTGTTCCTGCGCCCGATGGGCCACTTCTCGGCCGCCCTCGACCTGATCCGCGACCCGGCGCCGCTGCGCCGCCTGGCGGAGCGCCTGCGCCGGAACTAGCCGGCCGATTTACGCAAAGATGTTTCACGTGAAACATCGCGGCCGAAAAAACCGGAACTAGGCGATTCTGCAAAACGACCCCATGGATCGAAAAATCGGCCCTGTTTTTCAATGGGATGACCTTTACCAGTTTCGGTCCGTTTCGGGCCGTTGGAAGCAGATTCGCGCTGCGCGCGAGCGGGAATCGACCGATTCTTGCAGCTTGCGGCGTTCGGCCTATAGTCGCGCGCCATGAATCCATTCACGGACCATAGCCTGCCCAAGGGAGCGCGGGTCGTCGTCGCCATGTCGGGCGGGGTCGACAGCTCGGTCACGGCCGCCCTCGTGAAGGAGGCGGGCTACGAGGCCGTGGGCATCACGCTGCAGCTCTACGACCATGGCGCGGCCGTGGGGCGCAAGGGCGCCTGCTGCGCCGGGCAGGACATCCACGACGCCCGCCGCGTGGCCGACCGGCTGGGCATTCCGCACTACGTGCTGGACTATGAGAGCCGCTTCCGCGCCGCCGTGATGGAGGATTTCGCCGACAGCTACGTTAAGGGCGAGACGCCCATTCCCTGCGTGCGCTGCAATCAGCGCGTGAAGTTCCATGACCTGCTGGATACGGCGCGCGAGCTGGGCGCGGCGGCGCTGGCGACCGGGCACTATGTGCGGCGGGTCGACGGCGCCGGCGGGCCGGAGCTGCATCGCGCCGCCGATCCCGCGCGCGACCAGAGCTACTTCCTGTTCGCGACCACGCCGGCGCAGCTCGACTTCCTGCGCTTCCCGCTCGGCGGGCTGCCGAAGGCCGAGACGCGGGCGCTGGCGCAGCGGCTGGCTCTGCCGGTGGCCGCCAAGCCCGACAGCCAGGACATCTGCTTCGTGCCGAACGGCAGCTATGCGCGCGTGGTCGAGCGGCTGCGGCCGGGCGCGCTCGAGCCGGGCGAGATCGTGCATGTCGACGGGCGCGTGCTCGGGCGGCATGAGGGCATCATCAACTTCACCGTCGGCCAGCGGCGCGGCATCGGCATTGCCGACGCGCAGGGCGGCGGCGAGCCGCTCTACGTCGTGCGCCTCGACGCGGCGCGCCAGCGCGTGGTGGTGGGGCCGAAGCCGGCGCTGGCAATCGCCGGGATGAGCCTGCGCGAGGTGAACTGGCTGGGGGCGGTGCCGGCGGCGGGCGAGGGGCTCGCCGTCACCGTGAAGGTGCGCTCGACCACGCCGGCCGTGGCGGCGACGGTGTTCGCGGCGGGCGAGGGCGCGCGCGTGGCGTTCGCCGAGCCGCAATACGGCGTGGCGCCGGGCCAGGCTTGCGTGTTCTACGCGGGCGACCGGGTGCTCGGCGGGGGATGGATCGCACGGGCGGAGGCGGCGGCATAGGCACACGTAATCGCGCATCGGACTGGGGGTCTGGAGGTCGCTGGTTCAATCCAGTCACTCCGACCAATCTCTTCAAGGAGTTAGGCGAGAAGACC
>DATIXH010000215.1:0-2991 GCA_035518775.1 Candidatus Acidiferrum sp. | reverse complement strand
GTCGCTCCAGCGCTCGGACGGGGCCAGCACCGTCAGGAACGGCAACGCCCAGCGCCGGCCGGCCCAGGGGATCGGGACGACGACCATCAGCGACAGCCAGCGCAGGCCGCTGGCCTTGACGAAGTGGCCGTGCGACGAGCGAACCGGATCCCGGTAGATGCCACGCGCCTTGATCCTGGCGCCCCAGCGGCGCTCGATCGTGTCATCGATGCCGATCACCACCTCGCCCGCCGGCAAGAACACGTCGAGCACCTGGGCGAGAAGCTTGCGTGCCACGGCTCGCGCATCCCAGCGCGCTCGGTTCAGCACCTCATGGTAGCGGGCGAAGCCCGGCCTTGCCGCCAACCCCATCACCCGCAGCGCCTCGCTGACCGTGCGCTTGCCGGGGGCCAGCACCGCCCCGGCGACGAGGACGAGAACATGCTTCCAGACCGGCGCCGTGAAGCAGTCGCGGAAAGCGGACAACCAGGTAGCGAGAACCGGTGGCACCAGCACCGCACCGGCAGCGGCGGGGGAGCGATGTGTCGTCATCGCATCCGTAGAATCGAGTCGCGCCGGCCGCGCAAGAGTCCACGATCGATCGCCACCAACACATGCCGACGCCGCCACTCAGCTCGCCCGCCGGCCGCACGAGTTGGCTCAGAACCCCATCATGCGGCATGGCGAGCGACATCATCTCCGGTCGTCTCGCCCGATCAAATTGCGGAAAGTCGAGCTGAGCTATTCTTCGAATTATAATACGGTCACCGGCGACGACGGCAACGACACCAAAGGCTTATCCCCGAGGCTCAGGCAGCACGAAATGTGGTGACCGAGGCGGGCGGTCGGTGGCAGAACATATGGCGAACATCCTGGATCGAGGCTTCGCCATGGTCGACTTTCCCCGCTCGTTGATCGAGTTCCAGCGCCGCTTTCCGGACGAGGAGGCGTGTGCAACGTATCTGGCCCGTGCGCGCTGGCCGGACGGCTTCCGTTGCCCGGCGTGCGGCCACGACAAGGGCTGGGAGCTGGCGACCAAGGCCTTCACCTTCGAGTGCGCCGCCTGCGGCAAGCAGACCTCGGTGACCGCGGGGACCATCCTGCACGGCTCGAAGCTGCCGCTGACCGCGTGGTTCTGGGCGGCCTATCTCATGGCCACCCATTCCAACGGCATTTCGGCACTGCAACTCCGCAACCAACTCGGCCTCGGCTCGTACAAGTCGGCGTGGCTGCTGTGCGCCAAACTCCGCCGCGCCATGGTCGCGCCGGGCCGCTCGCCGCTGGCCGCTCTCGCCGAGGTCGACGAGACGGAAATCCCTTTGCGCACCAAGGATGATCCGGTCGCCGGCGGGGGCGGACGCAGTCACCAGGGCAAAATGCTCATCGCCGGCGCCGTCGAAGTCGACGACGGTGGTCCGGGCCGCATCCGCCTCGCCGCGATCCCGGACTTCTCCGCCGCATCGCTGCACGGCTTCATCACCGCCAACGTGGCTCCCGGCACCACGATCCGCACCGACGGCTGGTCGGGCTATCCCGGCGCGCCGGATGTCGCCCACGATCCGCATGTCATCGGTCCGATCGCCGCGCATGTCGTGCTGCCGTGGGTTCACCGCGTCTTCTCCAACCTGAAGACCTGGGCGCTCGGCGTCTACCACGGTCTGCGCAAGAAACACCTGCAGGCCTATCTCGACGAGTTCGTCTTCCGTTTCAATCGCCGCCGCACCCGCCACGCCGCCTTCCGCTCCCTGCTCGGCATCGGCGTCGCCCTCAACCCCGCCACCTACAACATGCTGATCGCACCGGAAACAACGGCATAAGGCTTCTTCATAAAAGCGTTCCTGCTTACGCATGAGCCTCAGCCGATTTGAGGAGGCGGTAAGGCATCGGCGGGGTGCGGACGGCGGCCCAGCCGAGACGAGGGAGCATGGCGGCGAGGTCGTAGCGGCGGTTGAAGCGGTATTCGAATTCGGCCAGATAGCGCGGGACGTGCTTGTCGCGGATCGCCCGATAGGTGCCGACGATCGCCATCTTGATGTTGCCGAGCGCGGTGTTGACCCACTTGAAGGCAGGCGCGAGGACCGCCTTCCGGCCGGAGCCGGTGCGGATCGGCTGGTGGGTACAGCCGGCCGCGGTGACGCCGCGAAAGCACGACAGACCATCGCTGACGACGGTGCAGTCAGCGTCCAGGCTGCGCTTGGCGAGGGCTTCGATCTCGCTGCGCCGGAAGCCCCGCACCCGGCGCAGCTTGAGGCGCACCGGCCGGCCTTCGGCGGTGGTCTCGACGCTGGCGACGATCGGTGTCTTGCCGGCCGCGCCGCGTCCCCGCTTGCCGCCGGAGCGTTGGCCGCCGATATAGGCGTCGTCCATCTCGACGCGGCCGATCAGCCGCTTCTTGGCGTCGCGCTCCATCATGACCTGCATGAGTTTGTGCTTGACCGTCCACGCCGTCGTCTGGGTGACGCCGAGGCGGCGGCCGAGCTCCAGGCTGGAGATGCCCTGTTTGCTCTGGGTCAGGTGATAGAGGGCACGAAACCAGCTCCGCAGCGCAAGTTTGGTCGCCGCGAAGATCGTTCCGGCGGTGAGCGACGTCTGCCTCCGGCAGGCGGTGCACTGATAGAGCGCGCGGGTCTTGACCAAGCTGTGCCGTCGGCCACCACAGCGCGGGCAGACGAAGCCGTCCGGCCACCGCCACTTGGCCAGCGCCGCGCGGCACTGCTCCTCGCTGCCGTATTGACGATCAAACGCAGCCTCGCTGAGCCCCTTCTGGTATTGAACCTTGTTCCGAGCCACCGCCTATCTCCCACGTCCACATAAAGAGTTCTCGTTTTGTACGCACTCCGGCTCGGCTGAGCAAGACGCGTAAGCAGGAAAGAGAAAGAAGAACTCGATGGCCTTGTCGGCGCTCTCCGGCGGCCGAACGAAGGCGAGATCGATGCTGCCGGACAGCAGCCGCGGCAGCAGCCGGATGGTCTTATTCTCGATCAGCTGGACGGCGACATCGGGCCGCCGGGC
>DATIXH010000214.1:0-4379 GCA_035518775.1 Candidatus Acidiferrum sp. | reverse complement strand
CCAGATCCGGCGGCCCGTCCGCAATCTGCTGCTGTTGCGTAATGGCCCGGCAACACGGCCGTTTGTCGACGCGATTTAACCTTTGCCATTGCCGGGACCCGCCCTATATTGCGCTGCGTTCAAGACGGCCCTGATGTGCGTTTTGGGGGCACGACCGCGGCGTCTGTCGTCGTGGGCGGGCAGTGCGGTGGGGCGGCGAACGGAATATTGAGCATGCCAACGTTGCTGGCCGAATACCTGCCGATCCTGATCTTTCTCGGCATTGCCGTCGGCTTGACGCTGCTGATCGTGGCGGTGTCGCTGATCGCGGGTCCGCACCGTCCGGACAGCGAGAAGCTGTCGCCCTATGAGTGCGGTTTCGAGGCCTTCGACGACGCGCGCCGCCGCTTCGACGTGCGGTTCTACCTGGTTTCCCTCCTGTTCATCATCTTCGACCTCGAGGTGGCGTTCCTGTTTCCCTGGGCGATATCGCTGCGCGACCTCGGCGGCTTCGGCTTCTGGTCGATGGTGATCTTCCTAGGCGTGCTGACCGTCGGCTTCATCTACGAGTGGAAGAAAGGGGCGTTGGATTGGGAATGAGCGCCATTCTCGATCCCAAGGCGGCGATGCAGACGGGCGCCGGCGGTGACCCCGCCTTCACCGCGCTCGCCGACGAGTTCAACGACAAGGGCTTCGTCGTCACCCAGGCCGACAAGCTCTTGAGCTGGGTGGTCTCGCGCTCGCGCACGGGCTCGCTGTGGCCGATGACCTTCGGCCTGGCCTGTTGCGCGGTCGAGATGATGCACGCCTACATGGCGCGCTACGACCTCGACCGGTTCGGCGTGGTGCCGCGCGGCAGCCCGCGGCAGTCGGACGTGATGATCGTCGCCGGCACGCTCTGCAACAAGATGGCGCCGGCGCTGCGCAAGGTCTACGACCAGATGGCGGAGCCGCGCTGGGTGATCTCCATGGGTTCCTGTGCGAACGGCGGCGGCTACTATCACTATTCCTATTCGGTCGTGCGCGGCTGCGATCGCATCGTGCCGGTCGACATCTACGTGCCGGGCTGTCCGCCGACGGCCGAAGCGTTGGTCTACGGCATCCTCCAGCTGCAGAAAAAGATCCACCGTACGACGACGATCCTGCGATAGGTACGGGCGGCGCGGTCGGCGGTCGAGCAAGACGGGGCACATGACGAAGCAGGCACTGCAGGACCTGGGCGATCATTTGAGCGCGGCGCTCGGCGGCGATGTCGAGCGCTTCGAGATCGTGCGGGGCGAGGCCGTGCTCTGGGTGCCGGCGGCGGCGATCGTCAAGGCGATGACGTTCCTGCGCGACCACGAGAAGTGCCTGTTCAAGATGCTGATAGATGTCTGCGGCGTCGACTATCCGGACCGCACGGCGCGCTTCGAGGTCGTCTACAACCTGCTCAGCCTCAAGCATAACGTCCGTCTGCGCGTGAAGGTGGCGGCAGCGGAGGACCAGCCGGTCCCGTCGATCGCGGGCGTGTACAGCACCGCCGGCTGGTTCGAGCGCGAGGCCTGGGACCTCTACGGCATCTACTTCGCCGACCACCCGGACCTGCGGCGGATCTTGACGGACTACGGCTTCGAAGGTCATCCGCTGCGCAAGGACTTCCCGCTCACCGGCTATGTCGAGGTGCGCTACGACATCGAGCAGAAGCGCGTCGTCTATGAGCCGGTGAATCTGCGCCAGGAGTTCCGCACGTTCGATTTCGTCAGCCCGTGGGAGGGCATGCTGCGGCCGCTGCCCGGCGACGAGAAGGCGGAGAAGAAACCCTGATGGCCGAAGTCCAGATCAAGCCGATGACCATGAATTTCGGGCCGCAGCACCCGGCGGCCCACGGCGTGCTGCGCCTGGTCATGGAGATGGACGGCGAGGTGGTGGAGCGGCTCGACCCCCATATCGGCCTGCTGCATCGTGGCACGGAGAAGCTGATCGAGTACAAGACCTACGTGCAGGCGATCCCCTATTTCGACCGCCTCGACTATGTCTCGCCGATGTGTCAGGAGCACGCCTTCGTGCTGGCGGTGGAGAAGCTGCTCGACCTCGAGGTGCCGCTGCGTGGGCAGTACATCCGCGTCCTCTTCGACGAGATCACGCGCATCCTCAATCACCTGCTGAACATCCCCGCCTACGCGATGGATGTCGGCGCGGTGACGCCGTTCCTGTGGGCCTTCGAGCAGCGCGAACTGCTCATGGAGTTCTATGAGCGGGTCAGCGGCGCGCGGTTGCATGCGGCCTACTATCGCCCGGGCGGCGTGCATCAGGATCTCCCGGCCGGCATCATCGAGGACATCGGCGCCTGGGCCGACAAATTCCCGCCTGTGCTCGACGACATCGAGGGACTACTCACCGAGAATCGCATCTTCAAGCAGCGACTCGTCGACATCGGCAAGGTCTCGGCGAAGGACGCGATGGACTGGGGGTTCACCGGCCCGATGCTGCGCGCCTCCGGCTTGGCCTGGGACCTGCGCAAGGCGCAGCCCTATATGGTCTACGACCGCATGAAATTCTCCATTCCCGTCGGGAAGAACGGCGACTGCTACGACCGCTATCTGGTGCGCGTCGAGGAGATGCGGCAGAGCACCAAGATCATCAAGCAGTGCCTGGCGGAGATGCCGGGCGGGCCGCACACCTCGACCGACCGCAAGATCGCGCCGCCGCCGCGCGCCGAGATGAAGCGCTCGATGGAGGCTCTGATCCATCACTTCAAGCTCTACACCGAGGGCTTCCACGTGCCGCCGGGCGAGACCTACACTGCCGTCGAGGCGCCCAAGGGCGAGTTCGGCGTCTACCTGGTGTCCGACGGCAGCAACAAGCCCTACCGTTGCAAGATCCGAGCGCCGGGCTTCGCCCACCTGCAGGCGATCGACTTCGTCTCGCGCGGCCACATGCTGGCGGATTCCGTCGCCATCCTCGGCTCCATGGACATCGTCTTCGGCGAGATCGACCGATGAGCAGCGCTGCCGACGTCGCCAACCAGCCTGCAAGCTTTGCCTTCACGCCCGAGAACCTGGAGCGGGCGAAGTGGCATATGGCCAAATATCCGCCGGGCCGTCAGGCGAGCGCGGTGCTCGCGCTGCTCGACCTGGCGCAGCGGCAGAGCGGCGGCTGGCTGCCGCGCGCGGCCATGGATCACGTCGCGGGCATTCTCGACATGGCGCCGATCCGCGTCTACGAGGTCGCGACCTTCTACACGATGTTCAACCTGCAGCCGGCGGGCAAATACCACCTGCAGGTCTGCCGCACGACGCCCTGCTGGCTGCGCGGCGCCGACGACCTGACCGAAGCCTGCAAGCGCAAGCTGGGCATCGGCCTCAAGGGCCGCACCGCCGACGGCAAGTTCTCGCTGATCGAGGTCGAATGCCTGGGCGCCTGCGTCAACGCGCCGGTGGTGCAGATCAATGACGATCTCTACGAGGACCTCGACGTGAAGAAGCTCGAGGCGCTTCTCGACGCTTTCGCGCGTGGCGAGAAGCCAGAGATGGGGTCGCAGATCGGACGCCAGGGCTCGGCGCCCGAGGGCGGGCCGCAGGTGCTGCTGGGCGGCGCGGGGGAGTAGCGATGCTGCGCGACGAGGACCGCGTCTTCAAGAACCTCTATGGCGTGCATGACTGGCGTCTCGCCGGCGCGCGGCGCCGCGGCATCTGGGACAACACGAAGGATCTGATCGCGCGCGGCCGCGACGCCATCATCGGCGAGATCAAGAAGTCGGACTTGCGGGGCCGGGGCGGTGCCGGGTTCCCGACCGGCCTCAAATGGTCGTTCATGCCCAAGCAGTCTGACGGCCGGCCAGCCTATCTCGTGGTCAATGCCGACGAGTCCGAGCCCGGCACCTGCAAGGACCGCGACATCCTGCGCTACGATCCGCATATCCTGCTGGAGGGCTGCCTGGTCGCCGGCTTCGCCATGGGCACGACCGCGACCTACATCTATATCCGCGGCGAGTTCTACAACGAGGCCGTGAACCTGCAGGCCGCGATCGAGGAGGCGTATGCGGTCGGCCTCATCGGCAAGAACGCCTGCGGCTCCGGCTACGATCACGACATCTATCTGCACCGCGGCGCCGGCGCCTATATCTGCGGCGAGGAGACGGCCCTGCTCGAGAGCCTCGAGGGCAAGAAGGGCCAACCGCGACTGAAGCCGCCGTTCCCGGCCGCCGTCGGCCTCTATGGCTGCCCGACCACGGTCAACAACGTCGAGAGCATCGCGGTCGCGCCGACGATCCTGCGCAAGGGTGCCGCCTGGTGGTCGGCGCTGGGCCGGCCCAAGAACACGGGCACCAAGATCTTCTGCATCTCCGGCCACGTGAACAAACCCTGCAACGTGGAAGAGGAGATGGGCATTCCGCTGAAGGAGCTGGTCGAGACGTACGC
>DATIXH010000213.1:0-7929 GCA_035518775.1 Candidatus Acidiferrum sp. | reverse complement strand
TTGCATACCCTGTGGGGGCCGCATTCCACTTGGCCGCATCCGCCAGAGCGCGCCGAATACACGGCAAAGGTCGCGCTTACGCTCAAGGACATCGCGTGCAGCGATCGCTGGGCCGCCGTCGGCATTCTACGCCGGTTGGGCACGGGTTCGGCGAGCGGCGGCACTCCGGTCGCTGAAGACCGGGCCCGCATCGCCGACCTGCTGCGGGCCGCCATTGAGCAGGCGCGCGCCGAGCTCAACGCCTGTCCGGCCCTCACCGGAGTCGATCTCGCCGCCCTGACCGCCCCGGCGCAGAACTGACGGCGGCGACCGCCTCAGTCTGAGGTCAATTGCGCTGCGTACAGTCCGAACGCGTCAGCCGGCCTTCTTCGCGAAGGCGGATCCTTGGCGCTTGGCCATGAAGGTCTTGGCTGTCTCGACCGCCACGGCGGCATCGCGGCAGTAGGCGTCGGCACCGATGTTCTGGGCGAAGGCCTCGTTCAAGGGGGCGCCGCCGACCAGGACGACGTAGTCGTTGCGCATGCCCTTTTCGATGAGCGCGTCGATGACAACCTTCATGTAAGGCATCGTCGTGGTGAGCAGCGCGGACATGCCCAGGATGTCCGGCCCGTGCTCGTCGATCGCCTTAAGATAATTCTCGACCGGGTTGTTGATGCCGATGTTGACGACGTCGAAGCCGGCACCTTCCATCATCATGGCGACCAGGTTCTTGCCGATGTCGTGGATGTCGCCCTTGACCGTGCCGATCACCATCTTGCCGATCTTCGGCGCCCCGGTCTCGGCCAGCAGCGGGCGCAGGATATGCATGCCGGCTTTCATGGCGTTGGCCGCCAGCAGCACCTCCGGCACGAACAGGATGCCGTCGCGGAAATCGATGCCGACGATGCGCATGCCCTCGACCAGCCCCTTGGTCAGCGTGTCATAGGGCGTCCATTTGCGCTCCAGCAGGATGTGTACGCCCTCCTCGACCTCCTCCTTGAGGCCGTCATAGAGGTCGTCGTGCATCTGCTGCACGAGTTCGTCGTCGTTGAGCGAGCGGAGGTCGAGTTCGCCTTCGTCGGCCATGTGCTGTGTCCGTTATTCCCGTGGGCAGTGCCGTTGCCCTACTCTGGCATGGCGGGCACGCTAGTCAACGGCTGCCCGGGAGCGCGTGCCGCCGCGACGCCAATTGACGGACGCGCGACACGACTTGTCTCGTGCCGACATTTGGGCAGGGGTCAGCTACCCTGGGGCGGCGCGGTGATGTCGACGCCGAGGCGCTTCTCCGAGAGCTTCTTCAGCGTGCCGTCGGCCCGCATGGCCTCGATGATCTCCTTGATCTTGGCGGCGAACTCGGGATCGCCCTTGTCGATGGCGACGGCGACCGGCTCATAGAACAGCGGCTCGCCGATGATCTTCACCGGCTTGCCGTTCTTGAGGTACTCCTCGGCCGTCAGCAGCCCCACGATCATGCCGTCGAGCCGCGTGCCGTCGCCGGCGGCGAGGTCGTCGATGCCCTGCGGCTCCTCGTCGTAGGGGACGATCTGCGCGTTGTCGATGCGATAGGTCACGGGCGGGGCGCCGACCGCGTCGATCTCCAGGTCCTTCTGCAGGTACTTCTCGTAGGTGGTGGCGACCTGCGCGCCGACCTTCTTCCCCGAGAGGTCCTTGGGCTCCTTCGCCGCGCTGTTCTTGTTCACCAACAGGACGGCCCGGCTGAAATAGTACGGGACCGGGAAATCCAGCACGGCCGCGCGCTCCTTGGTCGGGGTCATGGAGCCGATGGAGATGTCCCAGCGCCCCGCCCATTTGCCGGCCGTGATCACGTCCCAGCCTGGGGTCACTTGCTCGGCCTCCACGCCCAGGCGCTTCGCCACCTCCTTCGACACGTCGACGTCGAAGCCATCCATCGTCTTGTCGACGTCGACGAACGAGAACGGCGGATATTCGACGTCGAGGGCATTGACCAGCTTCTTGTTCGCCATCACGCGGTTGAGCACGTCGCCGGCCGCCGCCGGCGCGGCGACGACGACGGCGAGCAGCGCCGCAGCGGCGATCAATCCCAGCCTCGATGTCATGGCGTGTCCCCGGTCGATCGAAATGGTCGAATCCCCTCTGACACCTTAGTGAAACGTGCCGCCATGGTCGAATGTGAAAAATGGAGGGGTGCGTGCGTCCCCGCGCCGCAGCGTCTGCTGCGCCCCCGCGCTGGCGGCGGAGATGACGATTGAATGCGTGCGCCAATTCTGATAGGAACGCAGCCCTTCACCCGTCCGTGGGTGAAGCACGAGCAGAGGTTCGGCATGCATCGCAATGTGCATTTGGAAACGACGCCGACCCTATCCCGGTTTGTCCTCCCGTCGCAGTAACGCGTCCGGGGCCGGCGACCGGGAACGGGCCGGCCAGGCACGATAACGCTTAGCGGCCGCCGCAGGCGGTGCTGCGCCATTGGTGCAGCCCGTCGACGGCGACGCTTGACCAGACGGCGAGAGACACGATGACGACGACGGCTTCGCCGGCGACCATCGCCGGCTACATTCACGCGATGATGCAGGCCTGCGCGCCGAATTCGGCGCCGGGTATGCGCATCGTGCAATGGCTGCGGTGCGACCGCCTGACCCTGGCGGTAGATGTGGACGCCGAGCTCGGGCCGCACCTGGATCCGACGGCAGGCCGCCATTTGCCGGCCGCCGACAAGCCGCTGCCGCCCTGGGCATGGGAGGCGGTGCAGGCGACGCTCGCGCGCGTGGCAGCGGCGGGAGACGATAGTCCGATCGAGCGCAACATCGCCGCCCTCGCCGCGGCCGTCGGCATCGACGGAGCGGCCGCACAGGCCTTCCGCTTCGTCTTCCACGCCAGCTGCGAATACGGCTTCGACGACCTCTGCAACGACATCGTGCGGACGCGCGCTACCGACAGCATCGACCTGACCGCGAGCGCCCTGCGCTGCCGGCCAGGCGAGGTCCGCGCGCTGCTGGCCCGCGGCCCCGTGCAGGCGCTCGGCCTCGTCACCGTGAATGCGGAGGCCGGGCTCCAGTTCAGTCTCGCCGTGCCGGAGCGTATCCGGCGTGCGCTGCAGCCGCCGAACGACGGTCTGGCCGACATCGAGCGCCAGCTGATCGGCGTCCCGCGCCCTGCACGGCTCGCGCTTGCAGACTTCGATCACGTCGCCAAGGAGCGCGACTTCATCCTGCGGCTGCTGGAGGGCGCGACGCGCATGCGGCGTCCGGGCGTCAACATCCTGCTCTACGGGCCGCCGGGCACCGGCAAGACCGAGCTGTGCAAGGCGATCGCGACGGCTCTCGATCTCGGCCTCTTCGCCGTCGGCGAGACCGACGAGTACGGCGATGAGCCGACGCGCGGCGAGCGCGTCGATGCGCTGCGGCTGGCCGATCGGCTGGCGGCGCGGCGCGCCGGCGCCGTGCTGCTGTTCGACGAGATGGAGGACGTGCTGCAGCAGGGCGAGCGCAGCTGGTCGCGCGGCCGCCAGGTCCGCCGCGCCGGCTCGAAGGCCTTCTTCAACCGCCTGCTGGAACAGAATGCCGTGCCGGTGCTGTGGACCGCCAATTCGCTGTGCGAGTTCGACCCGGCCTTCCTGCGCCGCATGAGCTTCGCCTGCGAAATACCGGCGCCGCCCGCGTCCGTGCGCGAGCGGCTGTGGCAGGGGTTCGCGCGGCGGAGCGGCCTCGATCTGCCGGCGGAGCAGTCGGCGGCGCTGGCGCGCCGCTTCAAGGTGGCGCCGAGCCTGATGGAGAGCGCCACGCAAGCGGTCGCCGCGGCGGGCGGCACGGCCGACGAGATCGATTTCGCCGTCAGTGCGCTCGCGCGGCCGATGGTCGGCCGTCTGCGGCCGGCCGAAGCGCCGGCGCCGGCTGGCTTCGCGCCGGAGCTGGCCAACGCCGATGCCGACCTCGACCGGCTGCTGGACTCGCTGACGCGCGCGGGGGCGCCGCGCGACGTGACGCTCTGCCTCTACGGCCCGCCCGGCACCGGGAAGAGCGCGTTCGCGCGCCGGCTCGCCGACGGCATGGGGCTCGACCCGCTGGTGAAGCGCGGCTCCGACCTGCTGTCGATGTGGATCGGCGAGAGCGAGCGGCTGATCGCCGAGGCCTTCGAGGAGGCGCTGAAGGAGGAGCGCTTCCTCATCATCGACGAGGCCGAGGCGTTCCTGTGGAACCGCGCCGGCGCCAGCAAGTCGTGGGAGGTCTCGATGGTGAACGAGCTGCTGGTCTGCATGGAGACGCATCCGCTGCCCTTCGCCTGCACGACCAACCACCTGGAGCAGATCGATCCCGCCGCGCTGCGCCGCTTCACCTTCAAGGTGAAGTTCGACTACATGACGCCGGCCCAGACGGCCGCCGCCTACCGCTGCTTCTTCGGGCGCGCCGCACCGCCAGGTCTGCGCGATCTGGCAGCGCTGACGCCCGGCGACTTCGCCGCCGTCGCCCGCAAGCTGCGCCACCTGGGCGACGACGCCCGCTCGGACGGCACTCTCCTGTGCCTGCTGGAGCAGGAGATGGCCGTGAAGAACCTGCCGCGCCGCATCGGCTTCTGACAAGCAGGTTGTTCTTGTGTCGTAGGGGCGACCGGCAGGTTGCCCGCGATCGGAGCGACGGCACGACGGGCGATCTGCCGGTCGCCCCTACATGGCCAACCCCGAAAGGCTCTGCTAACAAGGACACTCTCGCCGAGAATCAGGTTCCTCCCGCATGCCAGCCAAATCAGAAGCAGCCTTCCAGCTCCGCCCCGGCAAGCTCACCCTCACCGACATTCGCGCGCTCTACGAGAGCGACCGGCCCATCCGCCTCGACCGCCGCGGTTGGGCGGCGGTGAAGAGGAGCGCCGAGACCGTCCAGGCCGTCATTCGCGAGAAGCGCACGGTCTACGGCGTGAACACCGGCTTCGGCTCGCTGGCGCGCACGCGCATCGCCGACGACCAGGTGGCGGAGCTGCAGCGCCGCCTCGTGCTGTCGCATGCCGCCGGCACCGGCCCGCTGCTCGAGGACCGGCTCGTGCGCCTGGTCATGATACTGAAGATCAACGGCCTCGCCCTCGGCTATTCCGGCGTGCGGCGCAGCGTGCTCGAGGCGCTGGTGAAGCTGGTCGATGCGGGCGTGCATCCCTGCATTCCCGCGAAAGGCTCGGTCGGTGCCTCCGGCGACCTGGCGCCGCTCGCCCATCTCACGGGCGTGCTCCTCGGCATCGGCGAGGTGCGCCGGCGCGGGCGCACGATCTCGGCGGTCCAGGGTCTCAGGGCCGCCGGCTTGGCGCCGATGGACCTGGCCGCCAAGGAGGGGCTGGCGCTCCTCAACGGCACGCAGGTCTCGACGGCGCTCGCCGCCGCCGGCCTGTTCGCGGCCGAGGACGTGTTCGCGGCGGCCATGGTTTCGGGGGCGCTCTGCGTTGACGCCGCCGCCGGCAGCGACACGCCCTTCGACCCGCGCATCCATGCCGTGCGCGGTCAGCCTGGCCAGATTGCGGTGGCGAAGGCGCTGCAGTCGCTGCTGCGCGGCAGCGCCATCCGCAAGTCGCACATCGACTGCGACCGGGTGCAGGATCCCTATTCGCTGCGCTGCCAGCCCCAGGTCATGGGCGCCGCGCTCGACATGCTGCGCTTCGCCGCCGGCGTGATCGAGCGCGAAGCCAACGCCGTCTCCGACAATCCGCTGGTGTTCGCGCGCCAGGGCGAGATCCTCTCCGGCGGCAACTTCCACGCCGAGCCCATCGCCATGGCGGCCGACACCATCGCCATCGCCCTGGCTGAGATCGGCGCGATTGCGGAGCGCCGCATCGCCATGCTGACCGATGCGAAGATGAGCGGCTTGCCCGCCTTCCTGGTGCCGGAGCCGGGCCTGAACTCCGGCTTCATGATCGCCCACGTCACGGCCGCTGCGCTGGCCTCGGAGAACAAGGGCCTTGCCCATCCCGCCAGCGTCGACAGCCTGCCGACGTCGGCCAACCAGGAAGACCATGTGAGCATGGCGACCTACGCCGCCCGCCGTCTGCACGACATGGCCGACAACACCGCCGGAATCGTCGCCATCGAGCTGCTGGCGGCGGCGCAAGGCGTCGATCTGCGCCGCCCGCTGAAAACCAGCCCGAAGCTGCAGCAGGCCATGGACCTGCTGCGCCGCCGCGTCCGCTTCCGCCGCGACGACCGCGAGATGGCGCCCGACATCGCGGCAGCGAAGGCGCTGGTCGCGGCCGGTGACCTACGGCGTATGGTCGCCGGCGGCCGGCCGATTTGGTAATGGGGCGACGCAGCAGGGTCTCCTTGAATTGTCATCGCCGGGCTTGACCCGGCGATCCATGGTGCGGCGGCACGGAGGCAAGACATGGATCACGTCAAACGCATCCTCGACTTCCTCGCGCTCTCCGAGCGGCTGAAGCTCGAGCTGCGCCACAGCTGGCTGTCGAGCGGCCGGCAGGAAAGCGTCGCCGAGCACAGCTGGCAGATGGCGCTCATGGCCCTGCTGATGCATCGCCATCTCGCGCATCCCGTCGACATCGAGAAGACGCTGAAGATGATCCTGGTGCACGATCTCGTCGAAGCCGAGGTCGGCGACGTGCCGTTCTTCGATAAGGGCGAGCGCAAGCGCCTGAAGGCCGCGCGCGAGCAGCGGGCGATCGCGAAGATCCGCGACGCCCTCGATCCCGCCACGGGCCAGGAGATCCACGACCTCTGGCAGGAATACGAGGCCAAGGCGACCGCCGAGGCGCGCTTCGCCACCGCCCTGGATCATCTGGAGGTGCAGGTCCAGCACAACCTCGCTGATTTCGCGACCTGGGAGCCGGTCGAGTACGAGCTCGTCTACACCAAGATGGACGGCCCCTGCGCCGTCGATCCCTTCCTGACGGCCTTCTGCGGCGCGGTGAAGGAGCAGGCCGAGCGCAAGATGCGGGCTGGCGGGATCGATCCGGCTGCCGTCGCGCGGCGCCTGGCGGCGGGTGCCCGGCCTTGACCTACGTCCTCGTCGGCGGTGTCGCCCGCAGCGGCACCACGCTGCTCTACGGCGTGCTCTGCTCGGGCCCGCAGACCAATCCGGCGCTGTTCGAAACCCATCTCGTCCCGACCCTGCTGCGCGCCTATCGGCAGACGCGGCGCCGGCACGAACAGACCGACGGCGGCCAGTTCTTCCGCGACCTGCCGGAGCTGCAGGCCTACTTCGCGAAGGCGATCCGCGATTTCCTCGAGCCGGTGCGCGCTCGCTACGGCTCGCCGCCGCACCTCGTTCTCAAGAGCATCATGCTCACGCCCCACTGCCTGCAGGCGCTCGAGCTGCTGGCCGACTGCAAGGTGATCGTGAGCGTGCGCGATCCGCGCGACATCGTCGCCTCCCAGCTCGAGATCGCCGTTCGGGAGGGCCGGATCGCGCGGGGCCAGCACCGGGAAGCCGATATCGGCCGCCTGGCCGTCGAGGTGATGCGCGCCTATGAGCCGTGTCTGGCGGTCGCGCCGACGGGCAACGACCGCCTCCGCTTCGTGCGCTACGAGGATCTCGTGTCGGCGCCCCGCGAGGTCGTGGCCGGACTCGCCGCCTGGGCTGGCCTCGACCTCGCGGGCTTCGACCCGGCCAACGCCTGGGCCCACAGCATGCGCGACTACGAGGCCGACCGCCGCGCCGGTAACGCGTATGTAACGGAGCTCTTCGGCAAGGGCGTCTCGGACCAGCGGATCGGGCAATACCGCAAGGCGCTGCGGCCGGCGGACCTGCCGGTGATCGATCATGTCTGCCGTCCTCTGATGGCGGTCTTCCGCTACGGGCCGCACGACGCGGCGTGAGCGAATCCGGCTGGCCCGGCCTCGGCGGCTTGGGCTATTCTTGGCCGGAAGGTCAAGAAAACAGGGAGACCACAATCCATGAAGCGCATGATCATGGCCGCCCTTGCGGCTTTCGCCATCGCGGCACCGGCGGCGGCGGACGACTTCAAGCCGGCGGTCGTCTTCGA
>DATIXH010000212.1:0-4864 GCA_035518775.1 Candidatus Acidiferrum sp. | reverse complement strand
TCCGAGAGCCTTCTGAAGTCGCTGAGCACGGCCTCTATGAGCTTCTGACGCCGCGGGTCGCGCCCTGCCCGCGGGCCGGCCAAGAGCGTGATCAGATAGCGGGCCTTCTCCGCCGCCTCGACCCAAGTCGCAGCGGGGGCCGTGAGGAGAAACCTCTCCAGCACTTCGCGGCGCTCGCGCAGGGCGGCCTGGTCGATTTCGACATGGGCGAGGCGCCGCCGGATTTCGGTGGCCCGTTGAGCCATCATCCCGCGGTGCTCGTCCAGCGTGATCGATTTGTCTGCCAGGATCCCTGCCCTCGCCGTCAGGAGGCGGAATCGCGCGCCACGCGGGCATCAAGGACGCGGGTGGCAAGCTCGCGCAGCAATGTCTTGAATTCGGTCGGCGAGAGTCCGGCGCTATGCACGGCGTGCTGCAGGACGCCATCGGCGAGCAGGTCGCCGAGAGTCGCCTCCGCGACGGCCTGCGGCAGGTCCAGCGCATCGGCCTCCGCGACCGCTTCCAGCTCCGCAGGATCGACTTCGAGGTCTTGGCCGAGGCCGGCCCCGCCTCGTGGCCGCAGCGAGATCACGGTCGCGGTCCGCCGCCAAGCGGGAAACGACAGGGCTTCGAGCAACTCCTCGTTCGTCTCGACGGTGTAAGTCCCGGCCGGCTGCATCTCGTCCAACGCGCTCAAGGAAAACGGGCGACGAAACGTTACGGTCTTTTGGCTGGTTCGCACGGTCATCCGGCGCCTACATTCTCGGCACGCGACCTGCGTGAAAAGGCGCGACAGAGGATTTGCCGCAAGCTCTTATATAGGATGTCTCATCAATAAGTACAACAATAAAGCAAGATTCCGGGAATTTCGAATGTTTCAGATCTTCCGAAAATAAATTCAGCCACGATGGCGTTTTATTTCTCGGATATTTCCGATATCTGCGTTCGCGGCGTCGGACCGGTCCTGTCACTCCGGCAAAGGCGCATGAAAGTACCCGGACCCCGCTTCGCGGGGCGACATTCTGGGAAGTCAGCGGCGACCGAAAATCCCAGATTGTCGCCCTACGCGGCGGTGCCGCCGACCGTCAGCCCCTCGATCTTCAGAGTCGGCTGTCCCACGCCCACGGGGACGCCCTGGCCGTCCTTGCCGCAGGTGCCGACGCCGGGGTCGAGGCGCATGTCGTTGCCGACCATGCTCACCTTGGTGAGCACGTCCGGACCATTGCCGATGAGGGTCGCGCCCTTCACGGCCGGGCCGAGCTTGCCGTCCTCGATCTTGTAGGCCTCGGTGCAGGTGAAGACGAACTTGCCGCTGGTGATGTCGACCTGGCCGCCGCCGAAGTTCACGGCGTAGAGGCCCTTCTTCACCGACTTGATGATCTCCCGGGGATCGTGCGGGCCGGCCAGCATATAGGTGTTGCGCATGCGCGGCATGGGGGCGTGGGCGAAGCTCTCGCGCCGGCCGTTGCCGGTCGGCTCCATGCCCATGAGGCGGGCGTTCTGGCGGTCCTGCATGTAGCCGACGAGGATGCCGTCCTCGATCAGCGTGGTGTACTGGGTCGGCGTGCCCTCGTCGTCGACGGTGAGGGAGCCGCGGCGGTCGGGGATCGTGCCGTCGTCGACCACGGTGACGCCCTTGGAGGCGATGCGCTGGCCCATGAGGCCGGCGAAGGCCGAGGTCTTCTTGCGGTTGAAATCGCCCTCGAGCCCGTGGCCGATGGCCTCGTGCAGGAGGATGCCCGGCCAGCCCGGCGCCAGCACCACCGGCATCTCGCCGGCCGGCGCCGGCACCGAGCCGAGGTTGACCAGCGCCTGGCGCAGCGCCTCGTCGGCGGCCGGCTTCCAGGTGGCGGGATCGAGATAGAGGTCGTAGCCGGTGCGGCCGCCGGCGCCGTAGCTGCCGGTCTCCTGGCGGTCGCCCTCGCCGACGACGACGCTGATGCCGATGCGGACGAGCGGGCGGATGTCGCCGACGCGCGCCCCGTCAGGCCGCAGGATCTGCACCGCCTGCCACACGCCGGAGATCGAGGCCATCACCTGTCGCACGCGCGGATCCTTGGCCCGCACATAGGCGTCGATCTCGGCCAGCAGGCCGACCTTGCGTTCGAACGGCACCAGCGCCAGCGGGTTGTCGTCGGTGTAGAGGTTGCGGTTGGTGCCGCGCGGCGCCAGCGCGAAGCTGCCGCCATGGCCGGCATGCACCGCCTTGACGGTGGCGGCGGCGCGGCGGATGGCATCCTCGCTGAGCTCGGAGGCGTGCGCATAGCCGGCGGCCTCGCCGGCGATCGAGCGCAGGCCGAAGCCCTGGGTGGTGTCGAAGCTGGCGGTCTTGAGCTTGCCGTCGTCCCAGCCGAGCGCCTCCGACTGGTTGTATTCAAGGAAGATCTCCCCGTCGTCGGCCCCCTTGAGGGCGTCGCCGACGATGCGCTCGACGCGCGTGCGGTCGAGGCCGGCGCGGGTGAAGAACAGCTCATCGGTCCTGGCGATATCGGTCATGACGGGACTCCGGCGGGCAAGATCGTGGGTCTGTCACAGATATAGGAGGGCGAGGGCGCGAGCGCAGGGGTCTGCTGCGCGCGAATCGCACGTCGTCGGCGCATGGTCTAGCGCATTCTGCGACAGAACGCCGCAATAATCGGCGGCGGCCCAGGCCGCAGCCACGGCATCGCGGGCAGCCCCGGTCCGACATCGAGGTGCGGGTCGGCCTCGGATCCCGATTGCCGCGGCCATGACCGTGTTGGGGGAAGACATGCCCTTGCGAAAGCAGGAGGAAAAGGCCAGAGATCAATCGCCGCAGGGACCAGGGTGGGGCACTTGTGGTAGCGGAATGAGCGGTGTAGGTTCGCGCGCGTCACGGCGCGGCCAGTGGGGCTAAGAGGGCGCGCGGCCGGGTGCGGACCCGGAGACGGCACTTCAGACGGAGCGGAGATGGTGTTGGCAAGACTAGGGGCCTTCTGGGCGACGCTGGCAGCGTCGATATTGGCGCCGGCGGCGGCGTTCGCCGACAAGCCGAAGGAGTGGGAGTGGACCTTCCAGGACTCGGCGACGCCGGTGATGGACGCGGTGGTGGCGCTTCACGACAAGCTGCTGTGGATCATCACGATCATCTCGGTGTTCGTGCTGGGCTTGCTGGTCGTGGTGATCGTGCGCTTCAACGAGAAGCGCAATCCGACGCCCTCCAGGACGACCCACAACACGACTCTCGAGGTGCTCTGGACCGTCATTCCCGTCCTGATCCTGCTGTTCATCGCCTTCGGCCCGCCGATGAGCTCGTTCCGCCTGCTCTATTTCGCGGACCGGGCGCCGGACGCCGCGATGACCGTCAAGGCGACCGGGCACCAGTGGTACTGGTCCTACGAATACCCCGACAACGGCGGCATCACCGTGGATGCCAACCTGAACGACAAGGCGGCGCCCGAGCTGCGGCTGCTCGATACGGACAACCACATCCTGGTGCCCGTGGAGACCAAGGTCCGGCTGCTGACGACGGCCGAGGACGTGATCCACTCCTGGGCGATGCCGTCCTTTGGCGTCAAGCTCGACGCCGTGCCCGGCCGCATCAACGAGACCTGGTTCGAGGTCAAGCGCGAGGGCACCTATTACGGCCAGTGCTCGGAACTCTGCGGCAACGGCCACGGCTTCATGCCGATCGTCGTGGAGGCGGTCAGCAAGGACAAGTTCGACGCCTGGGTGCAGCAGAAGAAGGCCGAGCTGAACGGCGGCACGCCGGCCACGGCGGTCGCCAGCTCGAATTGATGTTTCGCGAGGGAAGCAAACGATGAGTCCGGTCCACGTTCAGCACGCCGATCATGGCCACGCCCATCACCCCACGGGATGGCGGCGGTTCGTCTATTCGACGAATCACAAGGACATCGGCACGATGTACATCGTGTTCGCCATCATCGCCGGCCTGATCGGCACGCTGTTCTCGGTGATGATGCGGGCCGAGCTGCAGGCGCCTGGCCTTCAGACCGGCCTGTTCGGCACCGACGCCGCGCCCGACGGCAACTACTGGAACGTCGTGATCACGGCCCACGCGCTGATCATGATCTTCTTCATGGTCATGCCGGCGATGATCGGCGGCTTCGGCAACTGGTTCGTGCCGCTCATGATCGGCGCCCCCGACATGGCCTTCCCGCGCATGAACAACATCAGCTTCTGGCTGCTGATTCCCTCCTTCCTGCTGCTGATCGGCTCGGCCTTCGTCGGCGAGGGTGCCGGCACGGGCTGGACGCTCTACCCGCCGCTGTCGAGCAACGTCGACACGGCCACGTCCCATCCCGGGCCATCGGTCGACATGGCGATCTTCGCCCTCCACCTGGCGGGCGCCTCCTCGATCATGGGCGCCATCAACTTCATCACCACGATCTTCAACATGCGCGCGCCCGGCATGACGATGCACCGCATGCCGCTGTTCGTGTGGTCGATCCTGGTGACGGTGTTCCTGCTGCTGCTGTCGCTGCCGGTGCTTGCTGGCGCCATCACCATGCTGCTGACCGACCGCAATTTCGGCACCACCTTCTTCGAGCCGAAGGGCGGCGGCGACCCGATCCTGTACCAGCACCTGTTCTGGTTCTTCGGGCATCCGGAAGTCTACATCCTGATCCTGCCGGGCTTCGGCATGATCAGCCAGATCGTGGCGACCTTTTCGAAGAAGCCGGTGTTCGGCTATCTCGGCATGGCCTATGCGATGGTCGCCATCGGCGGCATCGGCTTCGTGGTGTGGGCGCACCACATGTACACGGTCGGCCTGTCGACCGGCGCGCAGGCCTATTTCATCGCCGCCACCATGGTGATCGCGGTGCCGACCGGCGTGAAGATCTTCTCTTGGATCGCCACCATGTGGGGCGGCTCGATCGAGTTCAAGACGCCGATGCTGTGGGCG
>DATIXH010000211.1:0-9031 GCA_035518775.1 Candidatus Acidiferrum sp. | reverse complement strand
CTTGCGCAGCCAGGCGAACACCGAGTTCTCGGCATCGTCGACGATCAGCCATTCGAAGCCGTCGGCCTCGCAGTCGCGCGCGTGCAGCGCGGGAAGCTCGCGGTACAGCCGGTTGAGATCCGCGACCAGCGCCTTCACGCCCGCGTGCGACGACTCGCCAAGGAGGTCCCAATCGAGGCCCCGTCCCTCGCTCCACTCCCGGCGCTGCGCAAACTCCTGCCCCATGAACAGCAGTTTCTTGCCGGGATAGCCCCACATGAACGCGTAGTAGGAGCGCAACGCAGCGAACTTCTGCCACTCGTCGCCGGCCATCTTCTCGAGCAGCGAACGCTTTCCATGCACGACTTCGTCGTGCGAGAGCGGCAGCACGAAGTTCTCGGAGAAGGCGTAAAGGAGCCCGAACGTGATCTCGCTGTGATGGAAGCGGCGATGGATGGGATCGCGGCCGAGATAGGCCAGCGTGTCGTGCATGAATCCCATGTTCCACTTGAACCCGAAGCCGAGTCCGCCGGCGAAGACGGGCTTCGACACCGAGGGCCAGGCCGTCGACTCCTCGGCGATCGTCAGGATACCCGGATGCAGCCCGTAGCAGGCCTCGTTCATCCGTCGGAGGAATGCGACAGCTTCGATATTCTCCCTGCCGCCCTGCTCATTGGGTAGCCATTCGCCTTCCTTGCGCGAATAGTCGAGGTAGAGCATGGAGGCCACCGCATCGACCCGCAGGCCGTCGAGGTGATAGCGCTCGAGCCAGAACAGCGCGTTGTTGATCAGGAAGCTCGCGACCTCGCGGCGGCCGAAATTGTAGATGGCCGTGTTCCAGTCCGGGTGGAATCCGCGGCGCGGATCGTCATGCTCGTAGAGCGCCGTGCCGTCGAACCGCGCCAAGCCGTGCTCATCGGTCGGAAAATGCGCGGGCACCCAATCGAGGATGACGCCAAGCCCGGCCTGATGCGCCTTGTCGACGAAGCGGGCGAAACCGGCGGGCGTGCCGAAGCGCGACGTCGGCGCGAACAGCCCGGTCGGCTGATAGCCCCAGGACGGATCGTAGGGATGCTCCGTGACCGGCAGCAGCTCGATATGCGTGAACCCGAGGTCGCGGACGTAGGGGATCAGGCTGTCGGCCAGCTCGTCGTAGTCGAGAAACGAGCCGTCGTCCTTCCGCCGCCAGGATCCCAGATGAACCTCGTAGATCGCGGCCGGCGTGCGCCGCGCATCCTGCGCGCTGCGCCGGGCCATGTAGTCCGCGTCATGCCATTCGAACGCATCGACCCGGGCGACGATCGAAGCGGATTTCGGCCTCACTTCGGCGGCAAATCCATAGGGATCGCTCTTGAGCGGCAGCAGCCGGCCATCGGCCGCGATCAACTCGTACTTGTAGACGGCACCCTCGGCGAGGCCCGGCACGAAGATCTCCCAGAGACCGGATCCCATGCGCTTGCGCATGACATGCCGGCGCCCATCCCACGCATTGAAATCTCCGACCACGGAGACGCGGCGCGCATTCGGCGCCCACAGGGCGAAGACCACGCCCTCGACACCTTCATGCCGGATCAAGTGGGCGCCGAGCCGGTCGTAGAGGCGAAGATGGGTGCCCTCGGCGCCATAGTAGTCGTCGAGCGGCCCCAGCACCGGCCCGAACACATAGGGGTCGACGACGCTCCACTCGCCCTGCGCATTGGCGGCCTGGTAGCGGATCGGCTGGCGCCCGGCGAGCTTCACCTCGCCCTCGAAAAAGCCGGCCGCGTCTCTCTGCCTGAGCGTACCGATAGGCGTGCCGTCCAGGAGCGTCGCGTCGACGCGATCGGCGCCGGCGATGAACGTCCGCGCGATCCAGCCCTGCCCGATCTCGTGGAGGCCGAGAATGCGAAACGGATCGTCGTGCGCGCCCGCAACGATGGCCCCCACATCGGCGGCGCTGGCCGCGCCGCGCTCCGGGCTTGCCCGTCTCGGCTTGGGTTCAGCGCGTCGGGACATTCCAGATATCCCGGGCATACTCGCGGATCGCCCGATCCGACGAGAACCAGCCCATATGCGCCGTATTGCGGATCGCCTTGGCGGACCAGGCGGCGGCGTCCTTCCAGAGCGCATCGATGCGGCGCTGGGCGGCCGCGTAGGCGGCAAAGTCCGCCGTCACCATGAACCAGTCGTGATTGTACAGCGCATCGACGATGGAGCGATAGCGATCGGGCTCGCCGGGCGAGAAGACCCCGCTGCCGATCGCCTGCAGCACATCCCTCAACTCCGGCGACTGCTCGATGAGAGCGCGCGAGTCGAAGCCGGCTCGGCGGCGTTCCTCCACCTCCGGCGCAGTCAGGCCGAAGATCACGATGTTGTCCGGACCGACGCGCTCGCGGATTTCCACGTTGGCGCCATCGAGCGTGCCGATGGTAAGCGCGCCGTTGAGCGCGAACTTCATGTTGCCCGTTCCCGAGGCTTCCATGCCGGCCGTCGAGATCTGCTCGGACAGATCGGCCGCGGGCACGATCACTTCGGCCAGGCTGACATTGTAGTTCGGCACGAAGATCACCTTGAGCAGGCCGCGCACGGCCGGATCGTTGTTCACGATCGCGCCGACGTCGTTGATCAGTCGGATGATGGCCTTGGCTTGCGCGTAGCTCGCGGCCGCCTTGCCGGCGAAGATCTTGATCCGCGGCACCCAGTCGCGGTCGGGGTGGGCGCGGATCGAATTGTAGAGCGCAACCGCCTCGAGCACGTTGAGGAGCTGGCGCTTGTACTCATGGATCCGCTTGATCTGCACGTCGAAGAGAGCGCCCGGATCGACGACGATTCCCAATCTTTGCGCGATGATCCGCGCCAATCGTTCCTTGTTGGCGCGCTTCACGCGGGAGAACTGCGCCTGAAATCCGCCATCGTCGGCGAGCCGCTCGAGATCCGCCAACGCGTCGATGTCGTCCAGCAGCCGATCGCCGATTGAATCGCGGACGAGGCGCGTCAGCCCCGGATTCACCTGATGGAGCCACCGGCGCGGCGTGATGCCGTTGGTCTTGTTGGTGATGCGGTCCGGATAGAGCGTATTGAGCTGCCGGAAGACCGTGACCTTCATGAGGTCGGTGTGAAGCGCCGAAACGCCGTTCACCCGGTGCGAGCCGACGAAGGCGAGCTGGCCCATGCGGACGCGTCCGCCATCATGGTCCGCGACCAGCGAGATGGCCGACAGCGTGTCGCCGTCCCCATGCCCGCGGGTGCGCGCCTCCTCGATCAACTTGCTGTTGAGGGCGTAGATGATCTGCATATGCCGCGGCAGCAGCCGCTCGAACAGATGGATCGGCCAGCTCTCCAGCGCCTCCGGCAGCAAGGTGTGGTTGGTGTAGGAGGTCGTCGCGCGGACGATGTCCCAGGCCTCATCGAGCGGGATATCGTGAACATCGACCAGCAGCCGCGTCAGCTCCGCCACGGCGATCGCCGGATGCGTATCGTTCAGCTGAATCGCCGCCTGCTCGGCGAGGTTGCGCGGGTCCTTGAACTGCTGGAGGTGCCGGCGCAGCAGATCCTGCAGCGACGCCGAGGTGAAGAAATACTCCTGGCGCAGCCGGAGCTCCTGCCCGGCGGGCGTGGCGTCGGAGGGATAGAGAACGCGCGTGATGCTCTCGGCGCGCGTGCGCTCGTGCAACGCGCCCACGTGGTCGCCGCTGTTGAAGGCGTCGAGCCTGATTGGATCGATGGCGCGCGCACTCCACAGGCGCAGCGTGTTCACGCGCTTCCCGCGCCACCCGACGATCGGCGTATCGTAGGCGATGGCCAGAACGGTCTCGCCGGCCGTCCAGACCTGCCGGACCCTGCCGTCATTGCCGGTGTTCGCCTGGACGCTGCCGCCGAATCCGACCTCGTAGCCGTATTCGCGGCGCTCGAACTCCCAGGGATTGCCGTGGGACAGCCAGTCCTCCGGCAGCTCGACCTGCCGGCCCTCGATGATCTTCTGGCGGAAGAGTCCGTGGTCGTAGCGGATGCCGTAGCCGTAAGCCGGGATATCGAGCGTCGCCATGCTCTCCATGAAGCAGGCGGCGAGCCGCCCGAGGCCGCCGTTGCCGAGCGCCGCATCCGGCTCCAGTTCCGCGACCACGTCGAGATCGACGCTCAGCTCCTGCAACGCCGCCCTCGCCTCGTCCATCAGATCGAGATTGCTCATGGCATCGCGCAGCAGCCGGCCGATGAGAAACTCGAGCGACAGGTAGTAAACGCGCTTGCGCTTTTCGTGATAGGCATCGCGGGTCGACGCCATCCATTTGTCGATGACCCGGTCACGCACGGCGAGGATGGTTGCCGCCAGCCAGTCATGGTCCCTGGCCACGGCGGAATCCTTGCCGATGGCATAGGTGAGCTTGGCGGCGATGGCGGTCTTCAAATCAGCGGGATCGCCGGCGCTTTCGGCCTTCGCCTGCGACGGCAGGCTTTGTTCACCGTCGGCGCGATGCTTCGTGCGCTTGAATTCGACTGACGTCATCATGCCTCTCCGAAACGTCTCATCCACGCGTCCATCACGAGCGCCTCCGTCCTAGCGCGCGGTCGCGCCGGCCAGCACGGCCTCGACGTCGCTGGCCGTCGGCAGGTCCGCGCCCCGCCGGCTGCAGGTGATCGACGAGGCGATGATGGCATAGCTGAGGACGGAGCCGAGCGTTTCCAGATCCAGCGCGCCGACCCGCTTGGGCGCCAGGCGGCCGAACCGCCGCAGTCCCGCCAGCAGGGCGGCGCTGAAGGTGTCTCCGGCGCCGACCGTGTCGACCACGTCGACCTTGCGCCCCGGCACCTCGATGGTCCGCTCGCCCAGGAACGCGACCGCGCCGTTGCCGCCGCGCGTCACCACCACGAGAGAGGGGCCCTGCGCCATCCAGTCGCGCGCCACGTCGGCGATCGACGTATCCGCGCCATAGGCGGTCGCGATGTCTTCGTCGCTCGCCTTCACGATCGTCGCGGTGCGCAGGAATGGACGGAACTTGCTCGGCCAGTTCCTGATGTCGCCGATCACCGTCGGCCGGATGTTCGGATCGAGAAAGATGATGCGCTGCTCCGCCTCGCGCTGCGCGAGCGCGAGATAGGCGCCCGCGACCGGCTCCACCACCGTCGTGTAGGAGCCGAAGGTCACCGCCTCGATGGCCGGCGGCAGGTCGGGCTTCAAGTCCGCGATCGTGATGTTGCGATCGGCGGCGCCTTCCCCGTGGAACGAATAGACCGGATGGCCCTCGCGGTCGGTGGCGACCACGCTGATGGTCGTGAGGCGCGGCGTGCGCATGGCATAGTCGAGATTCACGCCCTCCCGGCTGAGCACGTCCGTCAAGAGGCGACCGAACCGATCCGTCGACAGCCCCGTGCAGAGCGCCGCCGGACAGCCCAGGCGGGCCAAGCCGATCGCGACGTTGAACGGCGAGCCGCCGGCCACGGCTTCGGCCCCCAGCCGCGCGCCGTTCTCGCTCAGAATGAACAGGTCGACGAGCGCTTCGCCGCAGACGAGGATCATGACGCCGGCCCTCCCGCCGAACTATCCGCGCACATCAGGCGTTCTCCTTGAACAGCACGTCGCGGTCGATGGCGAAGTTCGACAAGAGCGGCACGCTGGCGCCACCCATGACTCGGGCATCGCTGCCGATCGTTCCCTCCACCACCGTGAAGGGCGACAATCCCTGCCGATCGAGCGACTCCACCTTCTCCCTGGTTGCAGCGACCAGGCGGCTCCTCACGATCCCGGGAACCGCCGCATCGATGATGACGGCTTCGCAGTCGAGAACGGCGACGGCCGACAACGCCGCGATGGCGAGGCCGCTCGCCGCCTCGTCGATCCACTCGTCGAGCGGCTCACCGAATACCGCCCAATCGCCGGGACTCTGCCAAAGGAGCATCGGGTCGATTCCCCGAGCGGCCAGCTTGTTCTCGAGCACATAGATAGAGGCGCTGCGGATGAGCTGTTGCGCCGAATCTGTGGCACCGACCGCGGGGACGGCCATCGATCCCAGGGCGCCGGCGTTGCCCATGCGCCCCTGGAAGAGGCTCCCGTTCAGCACGACCCCGCCGCCGACGAACGAGCCGACGAAGAAATAGACATAGTCGCGATAGCGGCCGCCGCTGCCGAACGTCAGCTCTGCCGCACAGGCGGCCGTCGCGTCGTTGCAGAGATGAACCGGCCCACGGAAGGTTCTGCCGATCTCCTCCTTGATGTCGAAGCTGCGCCACTCCTGAAGCACGTCATGGGGCGCGCCGATTTCGCTCTCCCAGTTCCAGATCTCGAAGGGAGCGGCAATCCCGACGCCGCAGATGCGCGCGAGCTGCCGCGACCCGAAGTCGCGGGTGACGGTTTGAAAGCCCTCCTCGAACAGCAGCATGGTCTGCTCGGGCGTCGGGTAGCGGAACGTGCGATGGGTCGTGCCGCGAACGCCGCCAGCGAGATCGAGCAGCATGAGATCGGCGCTGCGCCGCCCGATCTTGAGGCCGAGGGAGTACGCGCCATCCGGATTGAGCGATATCGGCACCGGCGGCTGCCCGATCCGACCCCGCTTCGGCTTCTCCTTGAGCACCAGCCCGTCAGCCTCGAGCTGTCTGATGATCATAGAGACGGTCTGCGCCGAAAGCCCTGTCAGGCGGGCGATTTCTGCCTTCGGCAGGCTGCCGTGACGACGAATGAGCGACAGGGCCAGCCGCTCATTATACAGGCGCACCCCGCTCTGGTTCGTCCCGCGCGCGAAATCAGTCGATTGCGGCGCCAGGCTCACGCTGTTGTCGTGACCGCTATTGCCCTGCGTCATCTATGTAACCTGTTGATTCGGCTTACTTGTTTCCGCGTGGCTGAGCTCAATGACCTTACGATAGTGCATCACACAAGAACAGGAGTCAATAATTAAATCATAGTGATTTAGTTATTGACTCTTGGTTCGGCCACGGGCTAATTTTTGTGCACAGAGCAGATTTGCGCGGCATCGGCACTGCACCGCCGGGCAAACTCGACCGCAAGAACGAAACCGTATTTGCATCGCCACCGGAACCTGCGGTGGCCCACAAGAGGAGGAAGACGTGAAGACCAAGCTGCTTCAGATGACATCGCTGGCGTTCGGTGCACTGACCCTGTCGCTGGCCGGGACCGCCCCGTCCCAGGCGGACGACATGATCATCGGCCTGATCACCAAGACCGACACCAACCCCTTCTTCGTGAAGATGAAGGAAGGCGCCGAGGCCAAGGCGAAGGAGCTCGGCGTCGAGCTGCGCTCGTTTGCCGGCAAGGTCGACGGCGACAACGAGACCCAGGTGGCCGCCGTCGAGAGCCTGATCTCTGCCGGCGCCAAGGGCATCCTCATCACCCCGAGCGACTCCAAAGCCATCGTGCCGGCGATCGAGCAGGCTCGCCAGGCGGGCATTCTGGTGATCGCGCTCGACACGCCGCTCGATCCGCCGACCGCCGCTGACGCCACCTTCGCGACCGACAACTTCAAGGCCGGAGAGCTGATCGGGCAATGGGCCGCCACCACCCTCGGCGACCAGGCGACCAACGCGAAGATCGCCTTTCTCGACCTCAGCCCCAATCAGGTGACGGTCGACGTGCTTCGCGACCAGGGCTTCATGAAGGGCTTCGGCATCGACGTGAAGGATCCCGCCCGCATCGGCGACGAGTCCGATCCGCGCATCGTCGGGCACGACGTGACGGCCGGCAACGAGGAAGGCGGCCGCAAAGCCATGGAGAACCTGCTGCAGAAGGACCCGGAGGTGAACGTCGTCTATACGATCAACGAACCGGCCGCCGCCGGCGCGCACGAGGCGCTGAAGGCCGTGGGGCGCGACCAGGACGTGCTGGTCGTCTCCGTCGACGGCGGCTGCCCAGGCGTGAAGAACGTGAAGGCCGGGGTCATCGGCGCAACCTCCATGCAGTTCCCACTGCTGATGGCCTCCAAGGGCGTCCAGGCGATCGTCGACTATGCGAAGTCGGGCAAGAAGCCGGAGACGACTCCGGGCCTGGACTTCCTCAACACGGGCGTCGAGCTCATCACCGACAAGCCGGTCAACGGCCTCCCGTCGACGACGACGGCCGACGGACTCGGCAAGTGCTGGGGATGAGACTCCGAAGGACCGCTTCGATCCTCCGTTGAACAGGACGGGAGAGGATGCTCCTGCGGACCATCCTCTCTCGATCCCGACACCATAACGACATCCTTTCCTTCTGGGAGGACGCTATGACCACGAGCGCACAACCACCCACGCCGGCGGTGGCCGAGTACGAACAGGTATCGAAGCAAGGCGATACCAAGGTTGCGGCCTTCGACGAAGACGAAGTCACGCTGCTGCGGCGACTGCAGCACTTTCTCCACGTCAACCCGACGGCGATCCCCGCGATCGTCCTTCTCTTGGGCGTCATCCTCTTCAGCATCATCGCAGGCGGCCGCTTCCTGCACCCGTTCAACTTCTCCCTGGTGCTGCAGCAGGTCACGATCATCGGCTTCGTGGCCGTCGCCCAATCCCTGGTCGTGCTCACAGCCGGCATCGATCTCTCCGTCGGCGCGATCATGGTTCTTTCCTCGGTCGTGATGGGCAAGTTCGCCATCCAGCTGGGTCTGCCCCTGCCGATCGCCTTCGCCGCCGGCTTGCTCGTCGGCATCATCTGCGGATCGATCAACGGGCTGCTCGTGACGCGGCTCAAGCTGCCGCCGTTCATCGTGACGCTCGGCACCTGGAGCATCTTCTTCGCGCTCAATCTCTGGTATTCCGGCAGCGAGACGATCCGCGCGCAGGACATCGAATTGACGGCGCCCTTCCTGCAGCTGACCGGCACGTCATTCCCGCTCCTCGGCGCCCGCATAACGCTGGGCTCGATCCTGATGCTCGGAACCTTCGGGCTCTTCTGGTACATCCTGAACTGGACGGCCTACGGCCGCTACATCTACGCGATTGGCGACGATCCCGACGCCGCGCGGCTGGCCGGCATCAGCACCGACAAGATCCTGCTGTCTGTCTACGTGGTCGCAGGCGTCATCTGCGCCTTCGCCGGCTGGGCCCTCATCGGCCGCATCGGCTCGGTCAGCCCGCAGGCCGGCTACAC
>DATIXH010000210.1:0-11693 GCA_035518775.1 Candidatus Acidiferrum sp. | reverse complement strand
CCGTCCGAAGCCTTCGTCGAGACGCTGGTCGCGCATGGCGTGACCGACATCTTCGGCATCGTCGGGTCCGCCTACATGGACGCTCTCGACCTGTTCCCGGCGGCCGGCATCCGCTTCATCTCGGTCGCCCACGAGCAGGGCGCCGGCCACATGGCGGACGGCTATTCGCGCGTCACCAATCGGCAGGGCGTCTGCATCGCGCAGAACGGGCCGGGCATCACCAACTTCGTCACCGCCGTGGCCGCCGCCTATTGGGCGCATTCCCCGGTGGTCGTGATCACGCCGGAGACGGGGAGCGGGACGCAAGGGCTGGGCGGCTTCCAGGAGACCGACCAGCTGCCGATCTTCTCGAAGATCACCAAGTTCCAGGCCCATGTGAACCGGCCGGATCGCCTCGCCGAATTCACCAGCCGCTGCTTCGACCTGGCGCTCTCCGAGCGCGGCCCGACCCAGCTCAACATCCCCCGCGACTACTTCTACGGCGACATCGACGTCACGCTGCCGAAGCCGATCAGGGTCGAGCGGGCGGCCGGCGGTTCGAAGAGCCTCGACGAGGCGGCAAAGCTGCTGGCCGACGCCAAGTTCCCGGTCATCGTGGCCGGCGGCGGCGTGATCATGAGCGACGGGCAGGCCGAGGCGAAGGCACTGGCCGAATACCTCTTGGCGCCCGTGGTCACCAGCTATCTGCACAATGACGCCTTCCCGGCCTCGCATCCGCTGATGTGCGGGTCGCTCGGCTACCAGGGCTCGAAGGCCGCGATGAAGCTGATCGCCCAGGCCGACGTGGTGCTGGCGCTCGGCACGCGGCTCGGGCCGTTCGGCACCCTGCCCCAGCACGGCATCGAATACTGGCCGAAGAACGCCAGGATCATCCAGGTCGACAGCGATCATCGCATGCTCGGCCTGGTGAAACCGATCACCGTCGGCGTCTGCGGGGACGCCAAGCCGGCCGCCGCCGACATGCTCCATCGCCTGCAGACGGGCAACGTGAAGATCACCGCCCACGGCAACAAGGACGCCCGCCTTGCCGAGCTGAAAAAGCAGAAAGACGCGTGGGAAGCGGAGCTCAATACATGGGGCCAGGCCGACGGCTCGCCGGTCGCGCCGCGGCGAGCGCTGCGCGAGCTGGAGAAGGCGATGCCGAAGAACGCCATGGTCACGACCGACATCGGCAACATCTGCTCGGTCTCGAACAGCTATCTGCGCTTCGAGCAGCCGCGCAGCTTCTTCGCCGCCATGAGCTTCGGCAATTGCGGCTACGCCTTCCCCACGGCGATCGGCGCCAAGGTCGGCGCGCCCGACCGCCCCGCCATCGCCTACGTCGGCGACGGCGCCTGGGGCATGAGCCTGCAGGAGACCCTCACCTGCGTGCGCGAGGACATCCCGGTCGTGGCGGTCGTCTTCAACAACGGCCAATGGGGGGCGGAGAAGAAGAACCAGATCGACTTCTATGCCGACCGCTTCGTCGGCACCAACCTGAAGAACCCCAGCTTCGCCGGCATCGCCAAGGCCATGGGCGCCGAGGGCATCACGGTCGGCCATCCCGGCGAGGTCGGCGACGCTCTTAGGACGGCGGTCGCATCCAACAAGCCGACCGTCCTCGAGCTGATGGTTACCCAGGAGCTCGGCGATCCCTTCCGGCGCGACGCCCTCAAGAAGCCTGTGCGCGCCCTCGACAAGTACAAGGCCTACACCGTAGCGTAGCCGGCAGGCCGCCTCCCTCCTCCACCGAGGAGGGCCGGCGGAGGGGGTCCTGCCGCGCCGATGTCCGATCGCCTTCTCGTCCTCAATGCCGGCTCCTCGAGCCTGAAGTTCGGCGTCTACGAGGTGCCGGCCGAGGATGCCGACGTCGCCCTCCTGTGCCGCGGCCAGATCGCGGCCATCGGCACCAAGCCCCGCTTCACCGCCGCCGACGCTGCCGGCAAGCCGCTCGACGGCACCAGCGATCCGCTGCCGGCGATCCCGACCCACGGCGCCGCCCTCACCTTCCTGCTGGGCTGGCTGCGCGAGAGCGGCCAGGGCGCGGCCCTCGCCGGCGCCGGCCACCGCATCGTCCACGGCGGCACCACCTTCACCGCCCATTGCCTGCTGACGCCGGAGATCATCAGCGCGCTGGCGGCGCTCGAGCCGCTGGCGCCGCACCACCAGCCGCACAACCTCGCGGCCATCCGGGCGCTCCGCAACCAGCTGCCCGACCTGCCGCAGGTCGCCTGCTTCGACACCGCCTTCCACGCCATGCAGCCGGCCGAGGCGCGCCGGCTCGCGCTGCCGCGCGAATATGCCGAGCAGGGTATCCTGCGCTACGGCTTCCACGGCCTGTCCTATGAGTATGTCGCCCAGCGCCTGCGCGACCTCAGCGACGGCCGTCTGCCCGAGCGCCTGGTCATCGCCCATCTCGGCAACGGCGCCAGCATGTGCGCAATCAGCGCCGGCCGTAGCATCGCCACGACTATGGGCTTCTCGACCCTCGACGGGCTCATCATGGGCACGCGCGTCGGCAGCCTTGATCCCGGCGTCATCCTGCATCTGTTGCGCAGCGAAGGCATGAAGTTCCGGCAGCTCGAGGATCTGCTCTACAACAAGTCGGGTCTCCTCGGTCTCTCCGGCATCTCGGCCGACATGAAGACCTTGCTGGCGAGCAACGAGCCGCAGGCCCGCGATGCCGTCGAGCAGTACTGCTACGCCATCGTCCGCCATCTGGGCTCGCTGGCGGCGGCGCTCGGCGGGCTCGATGCCCTCGTTTTCACCGGCGGCATCGGCGAGAACGCGGCGGCGGTGCGCGCCCAGGTCTGCGAGGGCACGGCGTGGCTCGGCCTGGTCTACGACCCCCAGGCGAACGCCGCCGGCGGTCCCATCATCTCGCAGGTGAAGAGCGCGGTGCGCGCCTGGGTCATCCCCACCGACGAGGAGCGGATCATCGCTCGCCACGCCCGCCACCTGCTCGGGCTCTGACCTCAACGAACCGTGTAGGCGACGTCCTTCGGCCGGCAGTCGGCGCCGTTCACCGGGAAGATGTCGTGCGGACAGGCCGACAGCACGACGACGCAGTCCATCTCGGCCTCGAACTCGACCTGGTCGCCGGGCTTGCTGTCGGGCGGCGCCACGGCCAGTGCACCGTTGGCCTTCAGCGGCACGTTCATGAAGAGGTTGAGTGGCGCGGGCGCCAGTGCCTGCTCGGTACCGATGCCGCGCAGGGCGGCCGTGAAGTTCTCGGCGCAGCTGGCGTGGTGCCCCTTGATCCCGAGCTGGTGGTAGCGCGTGAGGTCGCAGCAGGGGATGAGCGTATCGTGGATGCCGGGCGAGGTGTCCGCGATCAGGCGAAGGATCGGGTTGCGCAGGTTGGTGACGAGCAGGTCGCCAGGCCGCGGAATCAGGCGGTACCACTGGTTGCGGCAATGCGGCATCGACATGTGCTCGGCATGATCGCCAGTATTGAGCGCCCAGCAATCGACCACTTGCGTGCCGTGTGTGTTCACGATCGCGAGTCGCTGGCCGGCGCGGAGGCGGATGGCAGTGCCCCTGCCGGCTTTGAGTATGACCTGCTCTGTCATCGGTGGCTCCTCCCTCGACCCGGGATACTGTCAGCCCGCGCCCGAATGCGCTAGATAGGGGCCGTCGCCATGCCGAGGGTCCTGCCATGACAAAAGCGCGCCCGCCGATCAACTACCGCGACTATCTGCAGCTCGGCACCCTCCTGAACTGCCAGCAGTGCGAGAGCGCGAAGCGCGGCCAGCCGGCCCATGACGAGATGCTCTTCATCATCGTCCACCAGACCTACGAGCTCTGGTTCAAGCAGATCCTCTACGAGCTCGACCAGGTGCAGGGCATCTTCGCCGGCGACGTCGTCGACGACCGCGCCATCGGCAATGTCGTCCACGGCCTCATCCGCATCACCGAGATCCTGCGCCTGGCGGTGCAGCAGCTGACCGTGCTCGAGACCATGACGCCGCTCGACTTCCTCGACTTCCGCGACCTGCTGTTCCCGGCCTCGGGCTCGCAAAGCCTGCAGTTCCGGCTGATCGAGACGCGGCTGGGGCTGAAGCCGAAGGACCGCCTAACCTTCGACAGCCGGCCGTTCGACGCCAGCCTGCCGCCGGAGGACCGCGAGCTGCTGGGCGAGACCGCCGAGCTGGCGTCGGTCAGCGACCAGCTGGAGCGCTGGCTGGAGCGTACGCCCTTCATCGACATGGGCGACTACAGCTTCCGCGACGCCTATCGCCGCACGGTGCAGACCATACTGGAGGCCGACAGCGCCATGGTGCGGGCGCGCACCACGCTGAGTGAGCAGGAGAAGCAGGCCGAGCTCACGTCGCTGACGGACGCGCGGGCGCGCTTCGATGCGCTGTTCGACGAGGGCGCCCACCGCAAGCTGCAGGAGCAGGGCGCATGGCGGCTCTCGATGCGGGCGCTGCAGGCGGCGCTGTTCATCAATCTCTACCGCGACGAGCCGGCGCTGCAGCTGCCCTTCCGCCTGCTGAGCCTCCTGATGGACATCGACGAGCTGCTGACCACCTGGCGCTACCGGCACTCGCTGATGGTGCAACGGATGATCGGGCTCAAGGTCGGCACCGGCGGCTCCTCCGGCCACGATTATCTCCGGCGCACCGCCGAGCAGCACCGCATGTTCGGCGACCTCTTCGCCCTCTCGACGTTCTTCATCCCGCGCTCGCGCCTCCCGGCGCTGCCGGCCGACGTGCGGGCGGCCATGGGCTATCGTTATGCGAAGGACGAGCGGGCGTGAGCTACAAACCGCACTTCCAGCGCTTTCTCGCCGCCGATCCGGGGCGGCTGCATTTCGCTGCCCACAGCCACCACTTCTGGCCCGACGTGACTTTCGCGGCGCAGGAGCAATGCTGGCTCGACGCCGCCCGTCTCGCCGACCGCAAGTGGGAGACGGTCTTCGGCGAGATCGTGCCGGCGGCGCAGCGCCATGTGGCACGCATCCTCAACCTGCCGGATCCCGCGACGATCGCTTTCGGGCCCAACACCCATGGCTTCATCATGCGGCTGCTCTCGCTGTTCCCGCCGGGGAAGCCGATCCGTGTGCTGACCACCGACGGCGAGTTCCACAGCTTCCGGCGGCAGATCCGCCGGCTCGAGGAGGAGGGGCTGGCCGAGGTGACCCGCATCGCGGTCGAGCCGATCGCTACCGTCGCTGAACGGTTGCAGGCCGGGGCGGCCCGCGGCGGGCATGACCTCGTGTTCTTCAGCCAAGTGTTCTTCAACTCCGGCTACGTGTTGCCCGACCTAGGCGCCATCGTGCGGGCGGTGCCGGAGCGAGATACCGTCATCGTCGTCGACGGCTATCACGGCTTCCTCGCGCTTGCCACCGACTTCGGCCCCATTTCCGGGCGCGCCTTCTACATGGCCGGCGGGTATAAATATGCGATGGCCGGCGAAGGCGCCTGCTTCCTGCATGTGCCGCCGGGGCAGGGCCCGCGGCCGCGCGACACCGGCTGGTTCGCCAGCTTCGGCACGCTCGAGACCGGCGACGACGGCGCCGTGCCTTACGCTCCCGGCGGCGCCCGCTTCCTCGGCGCCACCTTCGACCCGGTCGGCCTCTACCGGTTCAAGGCGGTGATGGACTGGCTGGCCGGGCTCGGCGTTACCGTCGACACCATCCACACCCATTCCCATGCCTTGCAGCGCGCGTTCGTCGACCGCCTCGCGAGCCGCAAGCTTTCTGGGCTCGATCCCCGGCAGCTCATCGTCCCGCTCCAGGATTCGAACCGTGGCAACTTCCTCACCTTTCGCATGTCGGAGGCCGGGGCGCTGCACCAGCGGCTGCTCGACGCCGGTATCGTCACCGACTACCGTGGCGACCGGCTTCGCTTCGGCTTCGGCCTCTATCACGATCCCCAAGACATCGACCGGCTCTGCGAACGCCTCGCGGCGGTGCCGGCATAGGAGGTTCCCATGAAGGCGCGCATCACCTGGGTGCAGGACCGCATGTTCGTCGGCGAGTCCGGCAGCGGCCATACCATGGTCCTCGGCCGCGCCGACGGGCCGGACGGCCGCAGCCTGTGCCCGAGCCCGATGGAGCTGCTGCTAATCGGCATGGGCGGCTGCACCGCCTTCGACGTCGTGCAGATCCTCGAGAAGGGGCGCGAGGCGATCGAGGACTGCGTGGCCGAGCTGGAGGCCGAGCGGGCGCCGACCGACCCCAAGGTGTTCACCAAGGTGCATGTGCACTTCGTCGTGAAGGGCCGCGGGCTCGACCCGGCCAAGGTCGACCGCGCCATCAAGCTCTCGGCCGAGAAGTACTGCTCGGCCTCGATCATGATCGGCAAGACCGCGACCATTACGCACGACTTTACCGTCGTCGACACCGCCAAGCCGGCTGCCTGACGGCCGGGGGCGGCTCGAAAGCGAGCGATGGACCCGATGCCCAGCGGGAAGCCACCGGCGTCCGGTTGGGCAAGGGTCCCCCCGCGTGGGCGCCCCTGCTTCCGCGTGATGGTCGGCGGCGCGAGGGCGGCCACATCGGGCCGCCCCTACGCCGTGTCGATTCTGAGCGATGGACCCCATGCCCAGCGGGAAGCCACCGGCGTCGGACTTGTAGGGGCGCCCCCGCGGGGGGCGCCCTACTTTCCGCGTGATGGTTGGCGGCGGCAGGGCGGCCACATGGGGCCGCCCCCTACGCCATGTCAATTCTGAGCGATCGACCCCATGTCCAGCGGGCGGCCCGCTGGACGCCGACGAGCGCCCGCTCGCCGGCCGCCGCTGAGCGCCGCGTGCTGATATTCCTATCCACGATGTCAAAAATCGAGCCGGGCCGGGAAAAGGGCACCGACTCTGGAACAATACAAGAACATTCAACAATGCGTCAAGCCACCCCGGCGCGGCGACGCGAAAATTTCTCGACCGGGTTGCGGTCCTTGTCATCATGCTCCAGGCGACCGCCCATCGGAACAGAGGACGAGGCGATATGACGGAGCCCGCGCTTCTGCCGCTGCAGATACTGTACCTCGAAGACCTGCGCGTCGGGATGACCGAGAGGTACTCGAAGATCGTCAAGTCGTCGGACGTGGTGGGGTTCGCCGAGATCACGGGCGACCGCAATCCGATCCATCTCTCCGAGCATTTCGCGGCGAAGACGCCGTTCAAGGGGCGCATCGCGCACGGCCTCTATACCGCCGGCCTGATCTCGGCCGTGATCGGCACGCGGCTGCCGGGACCGGGCGCGATCTATGTCTCGCAGGCGCTGAAGTTCCTGGCGCCCGTCAAGATCGGCGATACGGTCGATGTCAGCGTCGAGGTGGTCGAGTTGATCAAGGAGCGGCAGCGCGCACGCTTGTCGTGCCGGTGCAGGGTCGGCGACACGGTCGTCCTCGAGGGCGAGGCGGTCGTGAAGATCCCGCCGCGCGCGCAGGAGGCGACCGGTGCGAGCAGCCGATGAGCGCCGGTCCCGGCAGCATCGTCGTGCGGCCCGCGGAGACAGCAGATGCGGCCGCAATTGCCCGCCTCTGCGGGCAGCTGGGTTATCCGTCGAGCGCAACGGATGTCGAGCGCCGGCTGGCGCAGGCCCTGCACGGTAGCGATGCCGCCGTGTTCGTCGCCGACTCGGCCGGCGACGGCGTGGTCGGCTGGGTGCATGCGCGCGCGCTCCATCTGCTCACGCGCGACGCCTGCGCGGAGATCGGCGGGCTGGTTGTGGAGGAGGGCCAGCGCGGACGCGGGATCGGCGGGCGCTTGATGGCCGCCGCCGAGGACTGGGCGCGGCAACAGGGCCTCGGCACGCTGCGGCTGCGTTCGAACGTGATCCGCGACGAGGCCCACGCCTTCTATCGCGCGCGGGGCTTCACGGGCTCCAAGACGTCGCTGCTGTTCACGAAGACGCTCTGACGTTCCTCCCATATGGGAGGAGCAACGGGGCCGGCGAGTCTGATACAGTCGTCCTCATGAGCACCCGCGATCCGACCCCCGGTGAGTCGCCGAAGGTGCGCAACGACCTTTGGGTGCGCGTCGTATTCGTGGCGATACTGGCGGCGGCGGCCAATCTGTGGGCTGAACGGCACCTCGGCTATGGACTGGACGATCCCTTGAGTCTTCTCGGCATCACGGGCGGAGCTACGGCCGCGTCGATGGTTCTCGATCGGATGCTGTCGGAGGCTGAGCGCGAGAAGCGGGTCCAACGCGTGCTTGCCTCCGTGCGCCGCCTGCTTGACCGCGCGTTGACGGTGCCCGTCCTGGCGTTGCTCTATCTCGCCGCGGCAATCGTCGCTGCGACCTGGAGCAGCATCATCGTCGTGCCGCCGAAGGAGGGCACGCTGGCAGCGATCACGCTCACGCCCCTCGATGACACCGCTGCGGCGGTCAAGAAACAGCTGCCCTCCGATGGTGCGCCGGCGCGCCTGCTCGTGGCCGCGAATCCTCTCGGTCGCCCCTTCCAGCTGAGCGGGGAGGGCTATATGCCCCAGGTCGTCACGCTCTATCCGCTGAGCGGCCTCACCATCGATGTCGACCGCGATCTCGCACCCGCGCCCACGTTGCTGTTCCGCCCGCCGACCGCGGCCTTCGCGAGCCTGAACTCCGACGGCAGCCGATTCAGCGTGTTCAAACGCGATTCCAGTGGGTGCACGATGCTCGCCCAATCGGCCGGCGATCGCCAAGGTGCGCGCGCATTCCTGCTCGGCATGGCGCGCCCCACGCCGGCGGACCGTATGGTGCTGTGGAATCTGGAACTGACCGCCGGCAAATCCGAACCCGACACCACGGCAGCGGCATTGCTGGCCTGGAACGGACCAGAGGCCCTCGCGGCCACCAGTTCCCCGATGCCTGGCGACCAAGTCTATGCGGTCGTGACAACGAGGGCCAACAAGCGGAGCGCCGAGGCGCTGTGGAGCGTCCGGCGGGACGTGTTTCAGGACATCGCCATGTCCGAGCCCGGATCGGAGGTCCCATGCCCGCCATGAGAGCGGCAAGCGCGGCGTTTGCAGCGGCGCTGCTGTGGGCAACCTGCGGACAGGCACAGGTCGCGGAGAAAACGGCTGTCGACGTCGCCTTCAGCGTGACGGATCCCCACTACACGAACGAATTCACCGATCCCGACCTGGCGATTCTCCAGGCCCACGCGGCGGCGGTCGTCGCGACGGTGTTCGATCGCCGCTTTCCCTTTCTCGAGTTCCGCGCCGACGAGCCGTCGGACTACACACTCACCGTGCGCTTGGCGCGGGCGGAAGGCGACGGTTCGTCCGCTTCGACTGAATTCGGATTTCACTTCGCGCTCAGCGGCCCCGACGTTCCCGAGGGCTCCCAGAGCTATCTGAAGTTTCGCGACAAGAGCCGATATCTCGACCCCATCGGCTCGGTCGACGCGCTGGCGGCCGAGATCGAGGCCAGCCTGACGCAGCTGAACGGCGCGAAGATCATTTCCGACCTCCTCAGCCACGTGCCGATCGCGGAGGACGGCGCGTTCCAAGGCGGCGACCTGTCGGTGTGGATCATCAATCGCGACCGCGTGCGGCTCTGCATGACCGCCGATAGCCACCTCGACGTCATGACCGCGTTTCCAGTGGCTCAGGTCGGGCGCGTGCATGCGCGCTTTGCGACCCAGGTGATGGCTGTCGATCCGGGCGGCGCCACGGGGACGAACATCGTGGCGAAAGCCGCTTCCACCGCCGATCCGGACATGATCCGCGAGCTGCGTGCCGCCACGCCGGTCGACGTGAAGGTCGAGCGCGTCTTCGTGATCGAGCATGTTCCGAACTGCCCGCAACAGCCGCAGGATGCGCCGGCGGACAGCTTTCTCACCGCCCAGAGCAACCCATGAACCGACGCTTCTCACGCGCCGTCGCCGTTTGCGCCGCCCTGGCCGGCCTGCCCGCGCCGGCCGCTGCCATCGACTTCGAGGCCGCCAAGGCACGGGCCGCGGCGGCGCAGCAACAGGCGGCCGAAGGTCAATGGGACGCGGCGTCCGGCGAGCTCACGACCGCGCTCGGCCAATGCCCGCCGGACAAGGATGGCCGGTCCTGCCGGCTCCTGCTCGAGTTCAACCTCGGATACCTGTATCAGCGCTGGGGCGCCGCGGCGCCGCAACGGCGCGGACAGCTCCTGAAGGAGAGCGTCGCCGCCTATCGCAGCGTGCTGAATGAGATGCCCACCCACCCGGAGACGATCAGCAATCTGGCCTTGGTCCTGGAGACGATGGGGCGGAGCGAGGAGCTGCGCGCGCTGCTGGAGCAGGTTCGCGTCGGAAACCCGAATGAGGCCGCGCAGATCTCGGTCCTCATCGGCGATGAGCGGGCGGACGCGGGCGATTGGGCGCACGCCTATGCGGGCTATGCGGCCGCCGCCGATCTGGCGCCCGGCCAGGACGCGCCCCGCCGCAAGCTGATCGAGGCTTACGGGAAGGTCGCGGCCGGCGGCGCGGACCTGCCCGACCGGCTGCGGGATTGGGAGCTGCGGTCCCCCGACGCCGCTGCCGACGGCTATCGCGCCGTGGTACTTGCGCGCGCCGCCGACGATGCTGCCGCCGCGGAACGCGCGCTCCTGCGGTGGGTGGCGGTAACGGCAGAACAGCGCGCTCTCTCGGCCGATCTGGTGGCGCGCCAATATCCGGAGCCGCGCTTTCCACCCATCGGCGCGCTGAAGGCCTATCTGACCTTCCTGCAGGCCGCAGATGCGCCGCCGCTCGTCAGCATGGGCAACTACTTTCAGTACTATTTCGAGGGCCAGCAGTGTGACGGAACAAGCGGTTGGTGGACCGAAACCTCGCTGAGGCGGCAGGCCCTCGCCCAGGCCGCGCTCGCGGCAGGCCGGGCGTCGGTCGTGGCGCAACAGCCGGAGGTCGCCGAGAAGCAGTTTCTCGCCGGCCTGCGCTGCAGTCCGCATCTCGAGGAGTACATCTACGGCAACCTCAAAGGCGAACCCTTCGTGCCGCTCGACCTCTACACCGAGCTGGCCTGGCTGCAGTTCCGCTATCCGACCCTGGATCGGGACGGCAGCAAGCTGAACCTCTACATCGAGATCCTGTTCGAAGGAAAGGCGGAGGCCTACCAGGCGCGCGACCTGGAGGCCATCCAGAGGCATCATACGGTGCTGGCCGAGATCTTCGTGGCCAAGGGCGTGTGGGAAGGCAGTGGGGCGCGCAACGCCATGTTCCAGCTGACCCATGCGATCACGACTGCCGAGACGCGTCGAAAGGAGGAGGGCATCTATGAGCCCCTCGCCCGCCTGCGGGCGCTTCTGGCGGATCGCTGCGCCACGATCGGCGACGAGAAGTGCAAGAGCGCCGCGCACCAGACGACGGCAGCGGCCTACCTTGCCGCGGCGCAGGCCTCCCTCGACAGCGACGAGCTCAAGGACGCCGGCGCCATGCTCGAGCGGGCGCGCGGCCATCGGGCCGATGCCAAGCTGCGGGAGGCGATCGGCGCCACCGAGCAGATCCTTGCGACGCGACGGACGCCGCAGGGAGCGCTCGGCCCGTCCGTGCCCGTCTGGATGTCGAAGCCGTCGATGGGCGGCCTGGACGACGAATTCCTGCACCGGCAGCAGTTCAAGGCCTATGCCGACCTTGCTCGCGCCGGCGAGGGCGGCGCCGCCGCCGCCATGGCGCAGGCGGCCATGGCGAAGGCGCGGCAGCTCTCGGCCTTGGTCGGCACCGCCGATCTGCTGCGCGTGGAGCGCGCGGCGACGCTGGCCGCGGGCGCCACGAGCCGACGACCGAAGATCGAGTTCCTCGTGCCGGGCAA
>DATIXH010000209.1:0-14788 GCA_035518775.1 Candidatus Acidiferrum sp. | reverse complement strand
ATCGGCATGCACCAGATGAAGGACGAGCTGGAGAACCTGGCCTTCGCCCAGCTTCACCAGGAGGCGCGCGATTCCATCATGCAGCGCCTGACCTTCCTGCGCGAGAGCGGCCAGCCGCGCGCCGACCGCATCATCGCCGAGCTGAAGCGCACGCTGAAGGAGGAGGGGGTGGAGGCGGCGGTCTCCGGCCGCGAAAAGACGCCCTATTCGATCTGGCGCAAGATGCAGCGCAAGAACGTGCCGTTCGAGCAGCTCTCGGACATCATGGCCTTCCGCGTCGTGGTCGACGGCCTGGCCGACTGCTATCGCGCCCTCGGCGTCCTGCACAGCGCCTATTCCATGGTTCCCGGCCGCTTCAAGGACTTCATCAGCACGCCGAAGCCCAACGGTTATCAGTCGCTGCACACTGGCGTCATCGGCCCGGAGAAGCAGCGCATCGAGATCCAGATCCGCACCCGCGAGATGCACGAGATCGCCGAGCTGGGCGTCGCCGCCCACTGGCGCTACAAGCAGGGCGGCGGCAGCGCCGGCCCGGTCGACGGCCGGCAATATCGCTGGCTGCGCGAGCTGCTGGACATCCTGGAGCATGCCGCCGGGCCGGAGGAGTTCCTCGAGCACACCAAGCTCGAGATGTTCCAGGATCAGGTCTTCTGCTTCACGCCCAAGGGCGACCTGATCGCCCTGCCGCGCGGTGCCACGCCGGTCGATTTCGCCTATGCCGTCCACTCCGAGGTCGGCAACACCTGTGTCGGCGCCAAGATCAACGGCCGCCACATGCCGCTGCGCACGCAGCTGCACAACGGCGACCAGGTCGAGGTCGTGACCTCGCGGGCGCAGACGCCGTCGCCCACTTGGGAGCGCTTCGTCGTCACCGGCAAGGCGCGGGCCTGCATCCGCCGCTTCATTCGCACCCAGCAGCGCGCCCAGTACGTCGAACTGGGCCGCGCCATCCTGCAGAAGGCCTTCAAGCAGGACGGCTACGACTTCACGGAAAAGGCGCTCGAGGGCGTGCTGAAGAAATTCCACTGCGAGTCCGTCGACGACCTCTTCGCCGCCGTCGGCGAGGGGCTGCAGACCGAGCGCGAGGTGATGAACGCCGTCTTCCCCGGCAGCCAGACCGGCAAGCCGCGCACGGCCAAGGTCGTGCCGCTCGGCACCCGCCGCACCCGGGGCGACAAAGGCAAGGACAACCATGCCGTCCCCATCACCGGCCTCATCCCGGGCATGGCCGTGCACTTCGCCGGCTGTTGCCACCCGCTGCCGGGCGATCGCATCGTCGGCATCGTGACGACCGGCAAGGGCGTCACCATCCACACCATCGACTGCGAGACGCTGGAGAGCTTCGCCGACGCGCCGGAGCGCTGGCTCGATGTGTCCTGGAACATGGGTCCGGAAGGCGACGGCATGCATGTCGGCCGTCTGCATGTCGTGCTGGCCAACGGCCCCGGCAATCTCGGCAGCATGTCGACGGTGATCGGCCGCGCCAACGGTAACATCTCCAACCTCAAGATCACCAGCCGCTCCCTTGATTTCTTCGAGCTGATGGTCGATGTGGAGGTGAGCGACGTCCGGCACCTCACCAACATCATCGCCGCCCTGCGGGCGACGCCGGTCGTCAACTCCGTCGAGCGCGCGCGCGGCTGACGCGCGGCCCGAGTTTCTGTTCTCGCCAAGGCAGGGTTCGCTTGACCATGTCGCATTTGAGGTTGTCATCCCCGCGAAAGCGGGGGTCCGGGGCAAGTGACGAAGCGGCTGCCCTGGACCCCCGCTTTCGCGGGGGTGACAATACCGATATGCCGCGCAATGCGAAGCTCTGCTCACGATGATCCAGAACTGATGTTCCGCCGCCGCGACAAGCTCAATCTGGGGCAGCGCATCCGCAATTTCGTCTGGCCGCGCGCCGGCTGGTGGCGGGCCTCCAAATACGTGGTCTATCGGGTGCGGCGCCTGCCGGGCGCGCCGGCCTCGATCGCGCTCGGCTTCGCCTGCGGCGCCTTCGTCTCGTTCACGCCGCTGTTCGGCTTCCACTACCTGCTGGCGATCACGCTGGCCTGGGCGCTGCGGGGCAGCATCATCGCCTCGTTTCTCGGCGCCAATCTCGGCTGGTTCTATCCCTTCGTCCTGGTCTGGACATACAAGCTCGGCAGCGGGATCATCGGCGCCAGCGGCCACCGCCTGCCGCCGCATCCGGGCTGGCGCTACCAGCTGCACCACCCCTGGGACGTGTTTCTGCCGACCATGATCGGTTCGCTGCCCGTCGCCCTGGCCGTTGCCGCCGCCGCCTTCGCCTTCGCCTATTGGGCGGTGGTGGCCTATCGCAACTTCCGGCGTCATCACCTCCGGCGGCGCGCACAGCGGTCGAGAACCCTCGAGGAGTATCGCCCATGAAGAACTCCCTCCGCCTCGGCGTGAACATCGACCATGTCGCTACCATCCGCAACGCGCGCGGGGGCCGCCATCCCGACCCCGTGCGCGCCGCGCGCATGGCGGAGGCCGCCGGCGCCGACGGCATCACCGCCCACCTGCGCGAGGATCGCCGGCACATCTCCGACGACGACATCGCCCGCCTGGTGCGCGAGCTGTCGCGCCCGCTCAACCTGGAGATGGCGGCCACCGAGGAGATGCTGGAGATCGCGCTCCGCCACAAGCCGCACGCCGCCTGCCTGGTGCCGGAGAAGCGCGCCGAGCGCACCACCGAGGGCGGGCTCGACGTGCGCGCTGGCCAGCACCACCTCGTCGGCTTCGTGCAGGAGCTGCGCGCCGCCGGCATCCGGGTGTCGCTCTTCGTCGAGCCCGATCCGGCCCAGCTCGACGCCGCCCGCAAGGTCGGCGCCGACATCGTCGAGCTGCACACCGGCGCCTATTGCGAGACCGAGGAGTCCGAGCGCGAGCGCCAGTTGCGCCGCCTGCGCCACGCCGCGGCCCACGCCGAAGCCATCGGCCTCGAATGCCATGCCGGCCACGGCCTCACCTTCGACACCGTCGGTCCCGTCGCCGCCATCCCCACCATCGCCGAGCTCAACATCGGCCATTTCCTCATCGGCGAGGCCATCTTCGGCGGCCTCGACAGCGCCATCCGCCGCATGCGCGCGCTCATGGACAAGGCACGCGCCGAATCCGCCGGCGAGAAGAGCGCATGATCCTCGGCATCGGCAGCGACATCATCGACATCCGCCGCGTCGAGCGCACGCTGGAGCGCTTCGGCGCCCGCTTCACCGACCGCATCTTCACGGAGACCGAGCAGAAGAAGTCGGACCGCCGCGCCAACCGCGCCGCCAGCTACGCTAAGCGCTTCGCCGCCAAGGAGGCGTGCTCGAAGGCGCTCGGCACCGGCTTTCGGAGAGGCGTGTTCTGGCGCGACCTCGGCGTCGTCAACCTGCCCTCGGGCAAGCCGACGCTGGTGCTGACGAACGGCGCCGCCGCCCGCCTCGCCGAGATCACCCCGCCGGGCATGCGCGCCCAGATCGACCTCACCATCACCGACGATTTCCCCCAGGCCCAAGCCATCGTCATCATCTCGGCCGTGCCGGCGTCCGGCCGGTAGCCGCTCGGCCGGTCATTTGACCGCTCCGGACCATGCTGGGATGATGGGCGATCGACCGGCCCTGCTTGCGAGCCCGTGGAGCGCGCCATGGCGAGAAAGAGCGAAAGCAGACTCGGGATGGACGTGGGACTTGCGTGCCCCTCATGCGGCGTGCAGCCGATGCCGGATGCGGAAGAGCTGAAGGCCGCATTGCGCGATGCCCGACAATGGGCCCGCTGCTTAGACGGGCCCAGGGCGGTTGTCGCACGCTTGTGGTCGCGGCTGGCGGAATGGCGCCGGCCAGCGCATGCGCTGCCGTCGCGCGACTGAACGCTGGCAGGCCGGGCGCGCCTAGATCACGGCGATCGGGTTGCCCGGCGAGCCCGTGGCGCCGACGATCTTGAGCGGCGCGAAGATGTAGGCGAACTCGTAGGCGTTGCGGGCGATCAATCCATCGAACGTCATGCCTTCATGGAGGTAGATGCCGTTCTCCATGATGAGATGCTGGTGGCAGGGGTGGAAGACCTCCGGGTCCACCGGCGGCACGACCTCGACGGCGAAGTTGTCGGCGCCGACGACCACGACCTCGAGGCTGGCTAGCCACTTCGCGCATTCCAGGGTGATGCCGGGCGCGCCGTCGTAGAACGTCTTCGTCTCCGTGTACCAGCGCGAGCCATGGCCGGTGCGCACGAAGGCGGCGTCGCCGGGCGTGAACGAGTCTCCGGCGATGCCCTGCCGCTTCAGGCAGGCCTTGAGGTCGGCGAGGCCGATCGGCTCGCCGACGTCGAGCACCCGGCCCTTCAAACCCTGCACGTCGAACAGCACGCCGCGGGTCATGAACACGGGCGCGTTCTCCATGCCGAGTTTCTTCAGGCCGTAGGGTGACCACATGTCGGAGAGTCGGTTGCCGTTGTAGAAGAGCATCCTGGTCTTGTCGCCGCGGAAGCCGCACATCGAGCCCAGATGGCCAAGCGCATCCATCTGCGTGCCGATCTGCCCGATCTCGGTGGCGATGAACTCGTCGTTCCAGATCGTGCGGCTCTTCTCGCCATAGGGTCCGCCGGTCGGGCCGCCGGGCATGCGCAGGGCGTAGGCGCGGCCCGGCGCGATCGGCATCTTCGTATCGTAGGGCATGCCAAGGCTGATGACTTCGCCGCTCTTGATCAGCTTGATGGCCTGCAGCGTCTTGGCCGGCGTCATCAGGTTGCCGTTGCCCTTCTGGTCGTCGGGGCCCCAGCGCGACTTGAACCACTCCGGGCCGAGCGCGGGACTCGCCGCGGCATTCTCGGGCAGGTCGTCGTAGGCGTCCTTGTCGGCCATTTTCACTCTCCGACCTGGGCGGCGGCTTCTGCCGACGCGGCGCGGTCGGCCTCGGTCCCGCGCTTGGTGCGGCGCTGCGCGGCCTGCACCGCGAGCCCGACGGCGAGGATCAGCATGGAGCCGTTGAACAGCGGCTCGACGAAGAAGGGCGCGCCGAGCTGATTGAGGCCGGCGACGGTCACGGCCAGCACGGCGACGGCCAGCACCGTGCCCCAGACATTCACGCGCCCGGGGCGGATCGAGGTGGCGCCGAGCAGCGCGGCGGTGAAGGCCGGCAGCAGATATTCCTGGCCGACCGAGCTCTGCCCGACCTGCAGCTGCGACTGCAGCACGACGCCGGCGAAGGCGGCGAGCGTGCCCGCCGCGACGAAGCCGAGGGTGACGTAGCGTTTCGCGGAGATTCCGTTGAGCTCGGCCGCGCGCGGGCTCGCGCCGAGGACGTAGAGATAGCGGCCGAGCGGCAGGAACTCGAAGACCAGCCAGAGCGTCAGGCTGACCACGAGCACGTAGATCGCCGGCGCCGGTATCTTGCCGACGCTGCCGGAGATGGCCAGGAACGCCGGCGGCAGGTCGCCCAGCACCTGCTGGCCGCCGGTGTACCAGGCGTTGAGGCCGTAGAGCACGGTACCCGTCCCGAGGGTGGCGATGAAGGAATCGATCTTGATGCGCGTCACCAGCAGGCCGTTCAGGAGCCCGACGAAGGCGCCCATGAGCACGACGACAATGACCGCGGCCCACCACGGCAATCCCTGGGCCTGCAGCCCGATGGCGAGCACCTGGGAGATGCCGATGTTGAAGCCGGCGGAGAGATCGAACTGGTTTGCAGTCATGGGTATGAAGACCGAGAGCGCCACCAGGGCCTGCACCGACTTGTTGGAGAGAATGGAGCGGATGTTGAAGTAGGTCAGGAAGGTGTCGGGCTTGAGCAGCGAGAACACGATGATCAGCAGGACCAGCAGCACCAGCAGGCCCCAGACCGAGATCGCCCGTGTCACCGCGGCGCCGAGGGAGGACGACGATATCCGTGCGCTCATGAAGCCGCTCCTGGCAACGCCGCTCCGGCCTGCGCGACGGAGGCGCCGCCCGCGGCGCTTGCCGTCAGCTGCGCGACCGTCAGCTCGTCCTGCAAAATCTCCGTTACCATGCGTCCCCGGCTGAAGACCAGGGCGCGATGGCAGATGCGCTCCACCTCCTCGAAGTCGGAGGAGATCAGCAGGACGGCCATGCCCTTCTGCAGCGACAGCTTGAGCAGGTGATAGATCTCCGCCTTCGAGCTGACGTCGACGCCGATGGTCGGCTCTTCCAGCACGAGCAGGCGGACGCGCGCCTCCATCCAGCGCGCCACCACCACCTTCTGCTGGTTGCCGCCGGAGAGCGTGGCGACGGCCTGCTCGGTATCGTGCGCCTTGATCGAGAAGCGGCCGAGGGCGGCGCGCGCGCCGCCGCGCTCGGCGGCGCGGCCGACGATCTGCAGCACGTCCTTTCCGGTCGCGGCCGGGTTCAGATAGATGTTCTCGCGTACGGCCATGTTGGCGGCGATGCTCTCTTCCGCGCGCCGGCTCGAGACGAAGCCGATGCCCTTGCGCATGGCGTCGGCCGGGTCCGTGGGATCGACGATCGTGCCGTCGATGGCGACGTGGCCGGACGCAAGCGGCACCTGGCCGAAGATGGCGCGGCCGATCGTGTGGTGACCGGCGCCGCGCAGGCCGACGAGCCCGAGCGTCTCGCCCTCCCTGATCGTGAAGGACACGGGGCCGACATGGCCGGAGACCGCGTCCCTGACCTCGAGCACGGTGCGCTCGGCCGCCGGCGCCGGCCTGACGAAGGCGTCGCTCATCGAGCGGCCCACGATCATCCCGATCAGGTCCTGCGGTGACGTCGCCTGCGCCTCGACCGTCGCGACGCGGCGTCCGTCGCGCAGCACGGTGATGCGATCGGCGATGCGGAACACCTCGTCGAGGCGATGCGTGACGTAGATGATGCCGATGCCGCTGGCGCGCAGGCGGCGCAGCATCTGCAGGAGCCGCTCGACATCGGCCTCGGGCAGGGCCGCCGTCGGCTCGTCGAGGACGAGGATGCTGGCCTTGAGGGCCAGCGCGCGGCCGATCGCGACCAGCGAGCGCTCGGCCGCCGGCAAGCCGGTGATGCGCGCGTCCGGATCGAGATCGCTGCCCATGATCCCGAGCGCGTCGGCCGCGGCCTTGCGCACCTGCGGCCACGAGATCAGCCCGAGCGGCAAGCGCGGATAGCCGTTGAGCAGCGCGACGTTCTCGCCGACGGTCATCCACTCGACGAGGCCGAGATCCTGGTGGATGAAGGAGATCGGCAGCGTCTCGGCGGCGAGATCGACGGGCCGGCCGGCGAAGCGGATCTCGCCGGCGTCGGCCGGATAGACGCCGGCGAGGATCTTGATGAGCGTCGACTTGCCGGCGCCGTTCTGGCCGAGCAGCGCATGCACCTCGCCGCGCCGCAGGTCGAAATCGACGCGATCGAGCGCGAGCGTGCCGGTGAAGCGCTTGGTCAAGCCGGCGACGGCAAGGATCGGGCTCTGCGCCGTGCCGTCTTCCGCTGTGCGATCCGCGTCGGCCATTGATGCAGGCTAGCGCAAAAGAGCGGCGTAGGGGCGCGCTGCGCGCGCCCGTCGTGCCGCTGCAGGGGCAATGCGCCGAGTTCGCCCGCCGACGGGCGCGCGCAGCGCGCCCCTACAGAAGATGTATCGACGCGTCCGCATAGGGATCGTCCCACCGGCCCGGCCGGTGAAACGCCGACCGGGCCGCGTGATGCGCTACTTTACGCCCCAGAGCGCGAGATAGTGATTCTTGTAGTCGTTGCTGGGGATGAACGTGTTCTGGTCGCCGCCCTCGGCGTGGATGTTGTCCTTGGTGACCAGGAACGGCGGCTGCACGAAGCCGCTCGGCTTCTCGCCGTGGAAGGCGCGGTTGAGCTCGTCGATCGTCTGATAGGCCTGCAGTTCGATCGGCTCGGAGACCGTGACGGTCTGGTACTGGCCGCCCTTGCGGATGCGGTCGTAGGCCGAGCGGTTGCCGTCGGCGGCCACGAGCTTCACCTGCTCCGGATCGATGCCGCCGCTGCGCAGGACGGGAACGGCGAAGTCCCAGTCGTTGTCGCCCACCGATGTGGCGTAGAGCGGCGTGCCGAAGCGCTGGACCCAGCTGGTGGTGAGCTGCGGCTGGCGCTGGGCCGCTTCCGAGGCCGGCGAGTTGACGTATTCGAGCACCTTGCAGCCGCCGCACTTCTCGATCTCGTCCTTGGTCGCGGTCGATTTGACCTTGGCGATCGCATATTCGTTGTGGCTGAGCACGACGGCGCGGGCCGTGCCGTTCGAGTCGGCGATCACCCAGGCCGCCTCGGCCTTGCCGATCTCGATCGGGTCTTCCTGGATGTTGACGAACAGGTTGATGTCGGGCTGCGGCCCGGGATAGCCGGCGGCATGCAGGCCGACGAACTTGATGCCCTGCGCGACGCCGGCCTTGATCGGATCCTGCAGGCTGGCGGCATCGGCGAACATGGCGATGCCATCAGGCTTCAGGGCGATCGCCTGGTTCATGCCGGCGAGCCACGAGGTTGGACTGCCCTTGCCGTCGATGATCGTGACGGACCAGCCGATCTTCTCCCCGGCCTCCTTGATGTAGACGCCGTAGAGATGGGAGATGTCGTTCTGCTCGTCGCCCGACAGGAACACCACCTTCTTGCCGGGCTCGGGCTTCGGCCCCGTGGTCGGCCCCTCCCATACCGTCTGCGGTCCCGCATATTTGGCGACCGCCGCCTTCGCATCGGCCACGACCTGGGCGTCGTCGGCGCGCGCGCCTGCGGCGAAGACCGTGGCAAGCAGGATGCTTGCGCCGGACAGGAGTACTGTCTGCTTGATACGTCTCGTCATCGTCATCCTCCTCCTCATGTCCCGCATGTTGATGATTTCCTGATGCGGCGGGACCGCGCGTCTAGTGGTGGGTCGGTTTGCCTCCGCAGCTCGAGCGGATGATCAGTTTCGGCGGCAGCACGATGGTTTCGGGCGCGCCGTTCGGGGCCTTGATGCGGCGCAGCAGCAGATTCGCGGCCTCCTCGCCGATCCGTCGCGCGTCGATCGCGATCGTCGTCAGGGCCGGGCGGTAGAGCGCCGCCTCCGCGATATCGTCGAAGCCGATCACGGCGCAGTCGCGCCCGGCCGCGAGGCCGCGGTCGGCCAGACCGAGCAATACGCCGAAGGCGCAGATGTCGTTGTAGCAGAGCAGCGCGGTGGGATCGGAGGCCTCGCCGCGCATGAGCTCGGCGACGGCGCGCGCGCCTTCCTCGCGCGTCGGCAGGCAGTTCACGATCGGTCCGATGGGCAGGCTGTAGCGGGCGAGCGTCTCCCGATAGGCGAGCGCGCGGTCGCTCGCCGGCGAGGCGCGCCGCCCGCCGCCCACGAAGGCGATGCGCTTGTGCCCGAGCCGGATCAGGTGCTCGGCCGCAAGCGTCATGCCGAGCCGGAAGTCCGCGCTCACCTGGTCCGTGTTGCGCTTGCCGAGGCGGCGCAGCATCTGAATGACGGGCACGCCGGCCGCCCGGAGATCGTCGACGATCTTGGGGTCCGTGCCCTCGGCCGGCGCCAGCAGCAGCCCATCGACACGATGTTCGCGCATGCGGGCGATGAAGCGATCCTGCCTCGCCGGCGACTCCGCCGTATTGGCGAGGAAGGCCACCCAGCCGGCCCGGTCGAGCGCATCGTCGATGCCGGCGGTCAGTTCCGCGTAGAACGGGTTGGTGATCTCGCAGACGACGAGACCGATCGTTTGCGTCGAGCGCATCCGCATGTTGGCCGCGGCGCGATCGTAGACATAGCCCAGGGCGCTGATGGAGGACTGGACGCGCTGGCGCGTTGCCGCCGCGACGCGCGGGCTCTGCCGCAGAACGAGAGACACCGTGGCCCGCGATACGCCGGCGTGCCTGGCGATGTCGTTGAGCGTCTTGCGTTGCGCGCCCGATTCGCTGGATCGTTCCAACGGACTGGAGCCTCCCAGGATCATATTTCAGCGGATTCTTTTGGCGTCCTGATTTAGATCGATCTAATTACAGCCTCGCATGCCTCGTCAAGAAGAACATTCCTGCAGATGAGCAGTGGGGTTTGTCCGGGACTGAGCCGGGGCGAGCCCGAGTGCATCGTGGGGGAAGCACGGCCGCGAGCCCCTTTTCAATGGCCCGCGATTCCCGGTACAAGAAGAACCCATGCCAAGCGAAACCCGCCTTCGCATTCGCCGCTACTACCCGCCCCGCACATAACAGCGGGCGCACTTTCATGTTCAACCGCTGCGTTTCCGGGCGGTTGAATGAAGGCGGCGTCCGGCATCGCAGCTTCTCCGGGGGTCACGCGATGCCATGCAGAATGAGATCGATCTCGTCCATCGGAATCATAGGATTCGGCGCCTTCGGCCGGCTGATTGCCGAGCATCTTTGCGGCCGTTTTTCGCTCTATGTCTTTGACCCCGTCCGACCTCTGATCGACTCTGGCTTGGGCGGCCGATGCGTGGCTTCGGACATCGCCGCGGCTGCCCGATGCGACCTTGTCGTTCTCGCCGTACCCGTCAGCGAGATGTCCGCCGCGATCAGGTCGATCCGCCGATACCTGCAGCCCGGCGCGGTCGTGGTCGATGTCGGATCGGTCAAGCTGAAGCCCGCGGCCGCCATGGAAGCCGAGCTGCCGGAGTTCGTTGAGATCGTCGGAACCCATCCGCTGTTCGGCCCGCAGAGCGCCCGGAACGGAATCAGAGGCCTGAAGATCGCCCTATGCCCGATCAGGGGCCGGTCGGTGTGGCGAATCGCGGCGTTTCTTCGCCGCGCTCTTGGATTGCGCGTGTTCATGACGACCGCGGACGAACACGACCGGGAAGCGGCGGTCGTTCAAGGGCTGACGCATCTCATCGCGAAGGTCCTTGTCCGCATGGAGCCGCTGCCGACGCGCCTGACGACGGCGAGCTTCGATCTCCTCATGCAGGCCACGGAGATGGTCCGGTACGACGCGCCGAGCGTGTTCTTGGCCATTGAACGGGAGAACCCGCATGCTGCGGCCGTGCGTGAGCGGTTCTTTGCCATTGCCGAGGAGATGCAGCGCCTCTTGGAGGCGCCCCGCTGAACGCCGATCGCACATTCTCGCCTCATTGGGCGGTGCGCGCACCGGTCAGCTCGCGCCGCCGTCTCTACTGCTGGTAGATGACCCACTCGCCGGCGTCGCCGGTCAGGAGGCCGCGGCCGGGCTTCATCTCGCCAGATCCCGCGACGTCGCGCGGCGGCCCCAGCTTTGCGTCCTGCGCGGCGCAGCCGGCGAGAAACAGTCCGGCAGCCAGGGCCATCAGCACGACAGAGCGGACCGCCAACCTCCAAGTCATCGCACCCATCAGAATTTCACCCGCGTTCCCGTGAAGAAGAGATCGGCGTCGCCGACGTCCTGGGCGGCGAAGGCGGAATTGGCGCCTTCGTCGACCCAGAAGTGACGATAGGTCGCGAAGAGTTCCATGCCCCACTTGTCCACGTTCTGCACCACGGCGAAGCCCAGCACCTGGCCGTGATCGCCGTTCGCGGACAGGTCGAAATCCTCGCCCCATTCGATGCCGAACGCCGTCTTGCCGAAGCTGAACCAGGGGTCGGGAGTCAAATATCCGATCTTTCCGTAGTAGGTGAACGGGTCGTCGCGGCCATTGTTGGTGATCTGCATGTGGCGCGTACCGGCCGAAACAGTTGCGCTCAGGCCGAAGGGGAAGAGGACGGAGGCCGATCCCGCGATCTGGTAGTCGAAGTTGGTGAACACGGCCGAGCCCGTCGGCGCCTTCGGGTTGAGGTCCTCGCGGTTCATGTAGCCCACGCCGGCCTCGATCTTCGTCCCCTCGACCTCGTCCTTGTAGTGCAGCGCCACGGCATAGCGGCCGGAGGTGTCCTGCAGGCTCGTGCTGCCGTTGCCCTGCGCGACGTCGGCCTGGATGTTGAAGCCGTAGAAGGTCGGCGAATCGTAGCGGATCTCGTCGTCCCGCCCGTCATCGAAGTTGTTGAAGATCTGATTCATGCGGCGCGTGCCGAAATCGCCGCTCGGGCTGAAGAACATGGCGCCGCCGAGCTTCTGGATGTCGGATTCCTGGCTGATGTAGGTGCCCGACAGATCGTACTCCGCGACGCCGTCTGTCGCGGTCGCGTCCTGGCCGACCGTGAACTTGCCGTAGGTCTTGCTGGTCACCGACACCGAGGCGCGCCGGATGCGGAACAGCGTGTCGGCGTCGACGCCCGTGTTCTTCTGCGTCTGGTCGATGCGGTCCGACGCGTTGGAGCGGAGGTCGAACTCGAGATTGGCGTTGAGCTTCAGGTCGTCGTCGGGAACGACCTCGCCGATGAAGCGCAGACGCGTGCTCGATATGCCGTTGTCGACGTTGAAGAGGTTGGTCTGGTGGCTGTCGTTGAAGACGAGCAGGCCGCGATCGATCTGGCCGGAGATCGCGAGCTTGACCTTGTCGCTGCCGTTCACCACCTGGGCGCTGCCCTTGGGCGGCGCCGCCTTCTCCTGCGTCTCCTGGATCTTCTTCTGGGCGTCCTCGAGCGCCTCGATCTTCTTCTGCAGCTCCTCGATCTGCGCCTTCATCTGCTCGATGACCGCAGCGTCGTCGGCCAGCGCCGGCGCGCCCGCCAGCAATAGTCCCGCCATCATCGCGGCCGCCGCCGATCGTGGCGCCCAGGCGCGCCCCGCCCCGTTCACTGACATGTCCCCGCCCCCCGCGCAGCCGGCCGCCCCTCGACGGCCGCGTCCATCGTTTGAAGGAGTCGATAGCGCTGGGAGGAATAGTGGTCAAGGAATAATAAGTAACATGCTCAAAAATTCACAGCATATAAACGATTTTGTCTTTGTCATATCATGTAAGCAATAAATAGTTATTTTCGACACTTTCGAGCAACACTTGCAACGCCGTTGCAATATTCGCGCGCGGCCGCGCCGCCGGTCTGCGGCGACGGTTGCGCTTGACAGCCCCCGGCCCCATGGGCTTGATCCTGCTGCCGTCGCGTTCCCAGTCCGCCGCCCATCCCTACGAAAAATGGCAGGCCACAGCAGCATGTCACGCCAGAGCACCGGCTCCTTCATGGAAACGGTGCGCACGATCATCTACGCGGTCCTCATCGCCATCGTCGTGCGCACCCTGGCCTACGAGCCCTTCAACATCCCCTCGGGCTCGATGAAGCCGACGCTGCTCGAGGGCGACTACCTGTTCGTGAAGAAGTGGGTCTACGGCTACAGCCGCCACTCCTTCCCCTTCAGCTGGCCGCCCTTCAGCGGCCGCATCTGGGAGGCGCCGGTGCAGCGCGGCGACGTCGTCGTCTTCAAATGGCCGGAGGACAACAAGACCGACTACATCAAGCGCATCGTCGGCATCCCTGGCGACCGCATCCAGATGAAGGGCGGCGTGCTCTACATCAACGACCAGCCGGTGACGCGCGAGCGCATCGAGGACTGGGTCGACGAGAACGGCCACCGCTTCACCCGCTACATCGAGACCCTGCCGAACGGCGTGCGCCATCCGATCATCGAGGAGGGCGACCAGGAGGACTACGACGAGACCGACGTCTTCACCGTGCCGGCCGACAGCTACTTCGCCATGGGCGACAACCGCGACCACTCCTCGGACAGCCGGGCCTGGCCGACCACGCACTTCGTGCCGGCGGAGAACCTGGTCGGGCGCGCCTCCTTCCTCTTCTACTCCACTGCCGCCGGCAACCTCTGGCCGATCTGGGACGCCCTGCCGCAGACCCGCTGGGACCGGCTGATGACCGGCATTCATTGAGCCGCGCCTCGGCCGCCGAGCTCGCCGACCGCCTGGCCGAGACCTGCGGCCACCGCTTCGCGCAGCCGGAGCTGCTGCGCGAGGCCCTCACCCACCCGAGCGCCTCGGCGCCCACCGGCCGCGCCCCGCGCCCGCGCGCGCCCCGGCAGCGCGGCTACGAGCGCCTCGAGTTCCTCGGCGACCGCGTCCTCGGCCTGGTGCTGGCCGAGCTGCTGTTCGCCGCCTATCCGCAGGAGGACGAGGGCGCCCTCGCCAAGCGCTTGGCCCAGCTCGCGCGCAAGGACACGCTCGCCGGCGTCGCCGCCGCCGCCGGCCTCGGCGACCATCTCGTGCTGTCAAAGGCCGAATCGCAGGCCGGCGGGCGCCGCAACCCCACCCTGCTGGCCGACGCCTGCGAGGCCGTGATCGGCGCCCTCTACCTCGACGGCGGCCTCGCGCCCGCCGCCGCCTTCATCCGCCGCCACTGGCAGCCGGCCATGAGCGCCGAGCCGCGCCCGCCCCAGGATGCCAAGACCGCCCTCCAGGAATGGGCCCAGGGCGCCGGCCTGCCGCTGCCCGTCTACCGCACCGTCCGCACCGAAGGCCCGCCGCACGAGCCGCTCTTCGCCGTCGAGGTCGAGGTACGCGACCAGCCGCCGGCCGCCGCCAGCGGCCGCACCAAGCGCACGGCCGAGCAGGCCGCCGCCGCCGCCCTGCTCGAGCGGCTGCGCCCGCCCGCCAAATCCTGAAGCCCGAAATCCTGACCGGCCGGTCAGGCCCGGTTTTTCGTCGATCACGTTTGCGTGACTGTGACCCGCGTCACAGCGCCGTCCGCGGCACGCGGCTAATGCAGGAAATCATGGTTAGCGCAGGCTCTTATGACAATCATGGACGCTTTGTAATTTGACTTCGAGTCGGCGGATGAGGTGAATAGAGAGGACTGGGTCTCGCGAAAAGAGGGCCCGGCGACAAGCAAGATCTCGCAACGGATAGAGAGATCGACAGGACAGAGTCCTCGGGTGGTTGGGGGCGGGTAAGGGCGCCCTGCAATTGATTTGTTGGTGATTTGCGCACGCGCGCCGGCGCGCTCTCGCGGCGTCGGCGATCGGTGAGTCGCGTCTGGAGAAGGGGCGTATGGCGAAGTTCACGACGA
>DATIXH010000208.1:0-8050 GCA_035518775.1 Candidatus Acidiferrum sp. | reverse complement strand
GTTCTGCACCGAGCGCGGCGGCAGCTTCGTCGACGACGGCGAGAGCGCGCGGCTGATCGAGGGCGCCGGCACGATCGGCCTCGAGATCGGCGCGACGCTCGAGGACGTCGACTACCTCTTCGCGCCCATGGGCAGCGGCTCGCTCGTCGCCGGCGTCGCCATCGGCCTCAAGGGCGCGCAGCCACGCACCAAGGCGATTGCCGTGCAGTCGGCGGGCGCGCCCGCCATGGTCGAGAGCTTCCGCGCCAAGCGCGCCGTCGAGAAGCCGGTGAACAGCCTGGCGGAATCGATCGTCTGCCGCCTGCCCGCGGCCACCGCGCTGACTGCCGTGCTGCGCCATGTCGATGACGCCCTGCTGGTAAGCGACCGCGACCTCCTGGCCGCGCTCAACACGCTGCTTGTTTGGGGCCACGTGCTGGTGGAGCCCGGTGCCGCCGCCGGCCTCGCCGGCGCGTGGACGCGCCGCAAGGAGCTCCGCGGCAAGCGCGTGGTCCTCGTGCTCTCGGGCGCCAACGTCGACCCCGAGATGATCGGCCGCGCCCTGTTCGTACCGCCGCTGTTCGATCCCACGAGCGTCCCGGCGTAAGCTTGCCGCCTCCAATACCGCACCCTATGATCGCCGCCTTGCCTGCAAAGGAGCGTGCGATGGCGGCGTTGGCGAACGAGCGGGTGGCTTATTTCAACGGCAAGATCGTGCCGGAGAGCGACGTGCTGATCCCGTTCCGCGACCGCGGCTTCATGGCCGGCGATGCCGTGTTCGACACCGCGCGCACCGTCCGCCACCGCATCTTCAAGCTGAGGGAGCATATCGACCGGCTCTACAGCTCGCTGCGCTACATCCAGGTCGATCCGCGCCTCTCGCCCAAGGAGATGACCGCCATCACCGAGGAGGTCGTGGCGCGCAACCTGCACCTGATCGATGCCGACGACGATTACTGGGTGAGCCAGCGCATCTCCCGCGGCTCCGACTCGGCGGATTCCAAGGCCGGCACCGGCATGACGCCGACGGTCATCGTGGAGTGCCGCCCGCTGCCGCTGACGCAGCGGGCACGGCTGTTCCGCGACGGCATCGACGTGATCGTGCCGGCGGTGCGCCGCACCGCGCCCGACATGCTGTCGCCGCGCGCCAAGACGCACAACTATCTCAACCTCGTGATGGGCGATCTCGAGGCCAAGGCCGCCGATCCGGAGGCCTGGGCCGTGCTGCTCGACGCCAACGGCAATCTCTGCGAGGGCACCGGCAGCAACGTCTTCGTCGTGCGCGGCGGCACCGTGATGACGCCGCGCGAGCGCTACGTGCTGCCGGGCATCAGCCGCGCCACCGTCATCGAGCTGGCACGCGAGATCGGGCAGCCCTGCATCGAGGCCGACATCGACCTCTACGACGCCTACACCGCCGACGAGGCCTTCCTCACCTCCACCTCGCTCTGCCTCTGCCCGGTTCGCAGCGTCAACGGCCGCCACGTCGGCGTCGACGCCATCCCCGGTCCCGTGACCAAGCGCCTGATGGATGCCTTCGCAAGGCTGATGGATTTCGACTTCGTTGCGCAGTACAAGCGCCGCCTGAACGGCTGAGTCGTCCGTAGCGTCCTCGGCGACTCCGCCAACTTAGGAAAAATACCCGGCAAATTTATCGTTAATCACATCCGGGTGTATGAGTCGGCGCGATTCCGGACTCTGCCGACGCGGCCGCCGCGCGTAGAATGCGGCCACATAAGAAGAAAGTGTGTGGGTGCCAACAACAGATCGCAGCACCCCGGCGGTCCCTCCCCCTGAGACCACGATGCCGGGGTAAAGATCAGCCGCCGCGAACGCGGCGGGCGATCACGGCACTCGTCCCTCCTCTGGCGCAGACTTTGCGCGCCCGCGACAAAGGCCCCGGTCCCCCTCGGGGCCTTTGTCCGTTTCTTGCCCGCTTCCCTCCCGCCTCTCGCGACCCCATATTGAGGGTAGCGGTCGCGCTCGCCGGCGCCGTTAATGTCTTATAAACCAAGGCCCTGGATAGTCCCCGGGCCGAACCGATGCGAGCCCTTGATGGGGCTGTCCAAGGCGGCTGCGGCGTGTAAGATCGTTGTGATTCGCGGCATCGGCGGACGGAAAATCCACCGGCACTTCGGTCCAACAGCCTGAAAGGACGCGCGGATTTATTATGACGCCCTTTGCCATCGCCGGCGTGCAGATGCACGTCGCCACCCACAGCAACATCGAGGCCATGCGCCACCGCCTCGACCTCCTGATGCACCTCTATCCCTGGGTGCAGATGGTGCTGTTCAGCGAGCTGGCCTGCTACGGCCCGCTGCTGCAGCACGCCCAGCCGCTCCCCGGCGCCGCCGAGGAAGCGCTGCAGGAGATGGCGGCGCGGCACCGTGTCTGGCTGATCAGCGGCTCGATGTATGAGCGGCGCGAGGGCGCCATCTACAACACCACCTCGGTGATCGATCCCAGCGGCAAAGTTGTCGGCCGCTACCGCAAGATGTTCCCCTTCGTGCCGCTGGAGCAGGGTGTAACGCCGGGCACGGAGTTTCTCACCTTCGACGTGCCGGAGGTCGGCCGCTTCGGCGTGCTCAACTGCTACGACATCTGGTTCCCGGAGGTGGCCCGCACCCTGACGGCCATGGGCGCCGAGGTGCTGCTGCATCCCGTGCTGACCCACACCATCGATCGCGACATCGATCTCGCCGTCGCCCACGCGACCGCGGCGATGTTCCAGTGCTACGTGTTCGACATCAACGGCCTCGTCGCCGGCGGCAACGGCCATTCGGCGGTGTTCGATCCTGCCGGCCGCGTCCTGTATCGCGCCGACGTGCTCGAGCAGTTCATCCCCATCGAGATCGATCTGGAGCAGGTGCGGCGCCAGCGCCAGAACGGCATCCGCGGCCTCGGCCAGATGCTGAAGAGCTTCCGCGACCGCCCGATTGATTTCCCGGTCTACGACCGTGCCCGCTTCGATTCGCGCTTCCTCGATTCGCTCGGCCCCATCGCCCAGCCGCGCCGCGACCAAGCCCCCAGCAACGTCGCCCCGATCCCGACCCGCCCGCGTATGATCGGCTAAGATCTACGCGACTTAATCGCGGCAGAGCAGCGGCAGTGTCTGGCCGTCGGCGATTACGCCGTAGTCGCCGTCGCCACCTTCGACCAGCGCAAGCAACGCCGTTTCGCCCCGAACAGCGCAAGCGGCCGCGCTCGTGACATAGCCGACCGGCCGCCCCTGCCGCAGCACGGGCGCCCGGCTCAAACCCGAGGCGCTGCCCGCAAGCGTGAAGGCGCGGATCCGCCGCGGCGGCGGATGGCGACGCTCGCGCGCCACCGCGTCGCGGCCGATGAAGTCGCGATTGCTGTCGAGATCGAGCGCGCCGTCGATGCCGGCGGCGACCGCCGATATCTGCGGGTTCGCGTCGTTGCCGAAGCGCCGCACGCCCTGCCCCACGGCGAGCGCCTCCGCCGCCAGCGACCCGGCATGGCGAAGCCCGTGGGCCGCACCCGCATCGACGAGCCGGCAATACGCGCCGGCGGCAAACTCTGCCGGCACCAGCAGGTGCAACGATGCCGGTGCGGGCCAGGCCAGCAGCTCGCCCGGCGCATAGCCGATCTCGATCGCGCGCCGGCGACCGGCGTCGGTGGGTGGAGCGCCGAGCGCCGCGAGCAGCGTCGCGGCCTTCGGTCCGGCCAGCGCCATGGCCGACCAGCCGGAGGTGACGTCGACCACGCTCACGCCGTTCGCGGGCCGATGCCAGTCGATCCAGCTGGCGAGCCGCATCGCCTGCTCGGCCTCGGCGAGGAGGAGCCAGCTTTCGACGCCGAGACGGACGACGACGGGGAGCGCCTCGACGCCGCCCCACGCGTTCAGCATCGGCGCGCTCAACACGCTGGCGAGCGCGACATCGGTCACGGCGCCGCTCAATTTGCGCAGCAAAACTTCCGCGCCCGGTCCATCGAGGCGCAGCTTGCAGTCGCTCGACCGGTCGAACAGGGCGACGCCCTCCATTGCTGCCGCCAGCTCGGCTGCGGCCGGATCCGCCGGTTCGCCGCCACCATCGAACCAGACCGGCCGCTCCCAGCCGAGCACGCTGACGAAGCGCGCGCCGCGCGCGGCCAGCGCGTCGTGCAGCGGCGAGCGGCGAATCATGCGCGTGCCCTCGAAATCGAGATCGGCGGCCGGCAGGCGGCACATGTGGGAGACGACCTCGCTGGCGCGGTCGCGCGCATACGCCGTCAGCGCCTGGCACGGGGCGAAGCGGCGGATGTCGAGCGGCGTGGCATCGAGGCTCGGGCGCCCGTCCAGGATCCACTCGGCGGTGAGCCGGCCGGCGCAGGCCGACAGCGCAATGCCGCTGGAGTTCATGCCGGTCGCGAGGTAGCAGCCGCGCACCTCCGGCGCCTCGCCGAGCAGCATCTGCATGTCCGGCGTGAAGCTTTCGGGGCCGTTGATCAGCGTCCTGATCTCCGCCCGCTGCAGCACGGGGAAGCGCTCCAGCGCGATCGCCATGTTGGGCTCGATCTGGTCCCAGTTGCCGTCGAGCAGGCCGAAGGAAAAATCCCGCGGCAGATCCGCGGGCACCACCGGGATCGCCTTGGCGTCGAAGAAGCCGACGAGCAGCCCGCCGACGTCCTCGCGCCCGTAGAAGCGCTCGTCATAGGAGAGGAAGAGCGGCATATCGCGCGCGACGATGTCGATGGGCTTCGTCAGCAGATAGCAGTGCTGCACTGCGTGCAGCGGCACCCGCACCCCGATCATGGCGCCGAGCCGCGGCGACCACAGCCCGGCGGCGATGACGACGGCGTCGCACCCGATGGTGCCCGCTGCGGTCGTCACGGAGTCGATCCGCCCGTTGCGCGCCGTCATCCCGAGCACCGGCGCGTCCTCGAGAACGCGCACGCCGCGCATCCGTGCGCCCCTCGCGAACGCCATGGCGAGATCGGTCGGATTGATCCGGCCGTCGCTTGGGATCCAGGCGCCCCCGGCCAAGCCCTCGTGGCTGACGATCGGCAGCCTCTCCGCCACCTGGCGCGGCGACAGCAGCTCAATCTCGATGCCGCGGGCGCGGCCGAGCGCCGGCAGGCCGCGGAACAGCGCCATGCGCTCGGCCAGATGGGTGAACATGACCCGCCCGGTACGGCGCCACCCCATCGCCTGGCCGGTCTCGACCTCCAGGCGGGGGTAAAGCTCGACGGCATAGCGCACCATCTCGCCGATCAAAGGATCGGCCCGGTAGGTCTCCATGTTGCCGGCGGCATGCCAGCTCGTGCCGCTGCCGATCTTGGTCCGCTCCAGCAGCACGACATCGGCGCAGGCCCGCTCCGCCAAGTGGTAGGCGACGCTGGCGCCGACGACTCCGCCGCCGATGACGACGACGCGCGCGTGCGACGGCAGCGACGCTGCAGCTGCGCTCGTCGTCGGTCTCACATCCATTTTCGCCGCACCCCCCACCCATCCCTCATCGGGCCTCCTCAAGATACCGCCTCGAGCGGCACCGTGACGAGTCGGGCCTGGGGAGCGATCCGGTAGTCCCGCGTCGGTAACGGCCAGCGATCGGCCGTCAGCAAGCTGAGCTGCCCGATTTGCCCCTAGCTCGCGCGCAGGCAGAACTCGAGCAGGCCCGCGGTGACCTCGCGCATCACCTTGCGCATTTCCTGATAGGGCGGATGGAAGGGAGTCGAGGCCCGGCTGCGCCCCCACTCCATGGTGTAGGAGATCACCTTGGGCTTCCTGGGGTCGACGATGTGCCGGCTGTAGGCGTAGTCGTCGGCCGAGCCGGCGGTCGGATAGAGACCCACCGATTGCTGGACCCGGTACTCGCGACCGCGAACCTGGCGGATGGCGGCGGCCAGCGAGCGCCCCAGCCTGATGGCCAGCGCCTGGTCGGCAGCCAGTATGTGCTCGCGGTAGACGTCGTCGTGGATGAGGCCGCGCTTGCCGTCATAGGCTTTGTTCAGGAAGCACATCTCCGGGTCGTGCGACTGGTTCTCGTCGCTGCCCCAGTTGTAGAGCAGGGTCTCGCCGTAGCTGTGAAGATCGATGAAGAAGCGGATATTCGGAAAGCGATCGAGCAGCCATATGACGTTGCGGGTCTCGGGCTCGGAGGCCGCGCGCGGACCGATGTAGGTCTCGTAGTCGCCCGGCTTTCGGCTGCTCTGCACCGTGCCCGGCGCGAAGTGGCGATCGAAATCCCACAGGATCGGGAAGTTGCGGTTGAGGTCGACGCCGATGCTCTTGGGGCCGCGCCCGCGTGGCGCCGGACGGCGGTTCTTCCGCCACCACGGATGGTTCACCATGCTGAAGTGACGACCATCCGGATTCACTTGCGGAAAGAGAATAATGTCCTTGGTCTCGACGATCCGCCGGATCTGGGCCGCCGAAAACAGCTTCTTTCCCAAGCGAACCGCCTGGCGGTCGCGATAGGCGCGCAGCAGCCGCATGGCGAAGTAGACCAGGATATCGGATCCTCCCCATTCGCGGCCGTGTATGCCCGCGATAAAGCAGATGGCGGTGCGCTTTCGGCTCTGGCCCTTGCCGATCCGGATCGCGTGGCAGCGCCGCTTCTCCCAGGTGAGATTGGGCAGCGCGATCCGCTCCAGGTACGCCCCATGGTTTCTCTCACCGAGGATCATCGCCTTCTCGATCTCGTCCGCCGTCAGATAGCCGCCGCCCCAGATCACGTCGCCGTAACGGCCCCTCTTGAGCCGTACCGCCGCGCCCCGGCGACCCTCGGCCTGGCGCTGCCGGGCGGGAGCCGTGACCTCTTCCAGCCGGGTCACGGCATAGCCGTGTTTCCTGAGCCATTGCTCCTCGCCGGCGTTCAGATAGCCGTCGACCTCGATCTCGCCGGTCTTCTTCTCGCGGTAGCCCACGACAACGACGCGGTGCTTCGGCCCCAGTTCCGTCAGGTGGCGGCGGTTGAGCCCGGTGATGAACACGTGGAAAAGGCTCATGACACGAAACCGATCGGCTGCAGGTCCGAAGGCGTGGCTTTAGCGTCCAACGCTCTGACAAGTCGGAGTCGGAATCGAGTTGGACGTTGGTCCAATGCGAGACTGCCCAGTTCCGCGTTGGGTCGCAAGCGGCCGAGTGAAGCACATCGCGAAGGGTGGACGCACGGTCGCGCGGCACCTATAGGTGGCGCCGTCTGAAAGCACGCGCGGGGAGCCATGGCCGGATCTCCTGATGGAATGAAAGTCGAGTCGGATCGGCGCGTCGAGGCGCTGCGGCGCGCCGTCGACGATGCGGTGCAGCAACTGCGCGCCGCCACCTTCACGCTGGTCTCCGGCGCGATCTACCTGTTCCTCACCGGCCTCGGCACCGCCGACCGCGACCTGCTGGTCGGGCGCGTCGTGAACTTGCCCCTGTTCAACGCCAATGTCGGGCTGCTGTCGTTCTACAAGCTGGCACCGGCCGCCTTGCTCGTCCTGCACTTCACGGTGCTCACGCTGTCGTATCTCGTCGCCGAGCGGCTGCGGCGGCTGCAGGACGAGCTCGACAACAAGATCGTCGCCCAGAACGAACGCGAGTTCGTGCTCGGCCTGCTCTATCCCTATCCCCTGGTCGAGCGCCTGGCTAAGCTGCCGCCGGTGCCGATCATCGGCGTCTTCCTCAATCTCAGCGTCTACGTTCCCCTCATCGTCGTGCCGGTCTGCACCCTGGCCTGGTTGCAGCTGCGGTTCCTGCCCTATCAGCAGCTCTGGATCACGCCCTGGCACTCCATCCTGCTTCTCATCGATATCGGGATGCTCTGGGTAATGTGGCCGCAGGCCGGGCGGATCTCCGCTGCGCTGCGGGCCGCGATCGCCACCTTCCGGCAGGGCCGCGCCGCGGCGGCCATCGCCAGCCCCTGGACGGTCGCCGGGCTGGTGGCCACGGTGGCGACCCTGGGCGCCAGCCTGGTTCTCAGCCTCGTGCTCGTCTTCTGTACCGGCACCGGCTGGATGCCGCCCTTCGCGACGCTCGATCTGCGCGGCGAGACCCTATCCGCCGGCGGTCCGTCGCAAGTGTCATCCGATTTCATGACGCTGAGCCCGAGCGACCTGCAGGCACGGCTCACCATGCTGCGGCAAT
>DATIXH010000207.1:0-3988 GCA_035518775.1 Candidatus Acidiferrum sp. | reverse complement strand
TCCGGCGCCAGGCCGGCGGTCGCCGGCGCCCGCAGCAGGAGCTCGTGGCAGCCATCCGAGCCCATGGCGACGTGGGCGCGCAGGTGAGTGCCCTGAAACGACGTCTCCGTCACCGTACCGCGCCCGAGCGGAAGGGCGCCGTCAGCACTGCTGCCGATGAGCAGCTGCTCCGGCCGGATCGACAGCGTGACAGCTTCGCCGATGGCGGCATGGGCCGGCACGGTCAGGGTACCGACCGGCGTCTTCACCCAGGCGACGGCCGACGTCGCCTCCACGACCTCGCCCATGAGGATGTTGCTCTCGCCCATGAAGCAGGCCGTGAACAGGCTCGCCGGCCGCAGATAGACGCGCGCCGGCGGCCCCATGTCCTCGATGAGGCCCTTGTTCATCACCACGACGCGGTCGGCGATGCTCATCGCCTCCTCCTGGTCGTGCGTCACATGCACGAAGGTGGTGCCGAGCCGCTTCTGGATGCGCACGAGCTCCTCCTGCATCTGCCGCCGGAGCGCGAGGTCGAGCGCGCCCAGGGGCTCGTCGAGCAGCAGCACCTTGGGCTCGACCGCGATGGCGCGCGCCAGCGCCACGCGCTGGCGCTGGCCGCCCGAGAGCTGATGCACGCCGCGCCCGCCGAAGCCCTCGAGCCCGACGAGCTGCAGCATCTCGTCGGCGCGCCGATGGCGCTCCGCCCTCGGCACCTTGCGCATGGCCAGGCCGAAGGCGACGTTGGCGCGCACGCTCATATGCGGGAAGAGTGCGTAGTCCTGGAACACCGTGGCCGTCGGCCGCTTCGCCGGCGGCAGCTCCGTGACGTCCTCGCCGGCGATCAACACCCGGCCGGCCGTGGGCGCCGCGAAGCCGCCGATCATCGAGAGGATCGTGGTCTTGCCGCTGCCCGAGGGGCCCAGCAGCACGACGAATTCGCCGGCCGCGATCTCCAGGTCGAGCGGCTCGACCGCCGCCGTCTCGCCGTAGCGCTTGGAGACGCCCTCGAGGCAAACGATCGGCTCAGCCACGGCGCCCGCCCCGCGACAGCAGCAGCGTCGCCACCAACGCCGCCAACCCGGTCGAGATCGCGAACACCAGCGTGCCGACGGCGTTCAGCTGCGGATTGAGGCCGGAGTTCAGCATGTTCCACATCACCACCGGCAGCGTGACGTCGAACTTGCTTAGCAGGAAGGCGATGACGAACTCGTCCCACGACAGCGTGAAGGAAATGAAGAAGGCGGCCAGCAGCGCCGGCCACAGCATCGGCACGGTCACCAGCACCAGCGCCTGCAGGTCGCTGGCGCCGAGATCGTGGGCGGCGCGTTCGATGTTCGCCTGGTGCTCGCCGAGTTGCGAATAGACGATGGCGAAGCAGAGCGGCAGGTTGATGACGACATGACCGATGCCGACGGTGACGAGCGAGCGGTCGATACCGATCGCGCTGAAGGTGCTGAGGAGCCCGAGCCCGATGATGATGTAAGGCACGGTCAGCGGCGCCATCAGCGCGAACTGGATGCGTCCGGCCCGGCGCGGCCGGCCGCGGGCCAGGCCGTAGGCGGCGAGGAAGCCGAGCGCGGCCGCCGCGAGCGAGGACAGACCGCCCACGATCACGGAGTTGCCGAGCGCCTCCATCAGCTTGCGGTTGGCCAGCATCTTCTCGTACCAGCGCAGCGAGAAGCCGCGGAAGGGCGGCACGGGCACCAGCCCGTCCTGGAACGAGTACTGCACGAGGATCGCCACCGGCAGGAAGATGAAGACGATCGCGAGCGTGAGATAGACGACGATCGCCAGCTCGCGCGGCTTCATGGCGCTCACACGCGCTCCATCTTCATGTGCCGGGCGAACAGCAGATAGGCCGCGCTCACCGCCAGCATCAGGATCATGCTGAGCGCGGCCGCCATCGGGAAATCGGCGCGCCGCTCGATCTGGAGCATGATCGCCTGCGGCAGCAGCAGCTCGCGCCCGCCGCCGAGGATCTGCGGCGTGATGTAGTCGCCGATGGCCAGGACGAAGGTGGTGAAGGCGCCGACGGCGACGCCCGGCAGGCTCAGCGGCAGCGTGACGTGCAGGAACGTCTGCGCCGGCGAGGCGCCGAGATCGGCCGCGGCCTTGCGGTAGGACTCCTTGATCTGGACGAGGTTGGCATAGATCGTCAGCGTCAGCAGCATGACGAAGAAATGCACGAAGCCGAGCACGGTGGCGCCGCGGCTGTTGCCGAACTCGATGGGCGCGTCGAGCAGGCCCGCCGTCAGCAGGATCTGGTTGATGATGCCGTTCTTGGAGAGCACGACCAGCCAGCTGTAGGAGCGGATCACATAGGAGGTCCAGAATGGCAGGATCAACATGACCAGCAGCACGCGCTGCCAGCGCGGCGGCGTCTGGTATGCCAGCACATAGGCGAGCGGATAGGCGAGCGGCACGCTCACGGCCGTGACGATCGCGGTCACCTCGATGGAGTTGACGAGCGCGCGCAGGAACGCGCCGTCGCTGCGCGTGACGAAGCCGGTGTAGTTGTCGAGCGTGAAGGCGCCGCTCCCGTGCTCCGTGAAGCTGATCGCCAGCATCAGCGCCAGCGGCACGGCGAAGAGCAGGCCCGTCCACAGCAACGCCGGCGCCAGCGCCCAGCGCACCAGGCCGCCGGCGCCGCCCGCTCTCACGCGACGCTCGCGGCCTGTCCGGCCCGCACCGCCGCCGCGACACGCAGCATGGCGGCCAGGCTCTTCTCGACATCGGTGTCGGTGGTCGCCCAGGAGGAGACGCTGATGCGCATGGCCGTGCGCCCCTGCCATTCGGTTCCGCCGCACCAGCAGGTGCCGTCGGCCTGCAGCGCCTCGATCACGCGCCGCGTCGTCGCGGCGTCGCCGAACGCGACCAGCACCTGGTTCAGCACCACCTCGTTCAGCACCTCGTAGCCGGCGGCGCGCAGCCCGGCCGCGAAGCGCTCGGCATGGCGGCAGCAGCGCTCGATCATCTCGGCCAGCCCGGAGCGGCCGAGCGATTTCAGCGCCGCCCACACCTCGACGCCGCGCGCCCGCCGCGACAGCTCCGGCGTGAAGTCGCTGGGCTTGCGCTCGGGCGAGGTGGAGAGGTAGGCCGCGGTCACGGCCATGGCCGCCCGCAGGGTGCCCGCATCGCGCACGAAGGCGAGGCCGGAGTCGTAGGGCACGTTCAACCATTTGTGCGCGTCGGTGGCCCAGGAATCGGCGTCGGCCATGCCCGCCACGAGCGGCGCGCGCCGCGGCGCGGCCGCCGCCCACAGTCCGAAGGCGCCATCGACATGCACCCAGGCGCCGGCGCGGTGTGCGAGCGCGCTCAGCTCGGCCAGCGGGTCGACGGCGCCCGTATTCACGTTGCCCGCCTGCAGGCAGACGATGGCCGGTCCTGCCAGCGCAGGGAATCGATCGGCGCGCATGCGCCCCTGGCCGTCGACGGGCACGCGCAGGATGCGGTTGCGGCCGAGGCCGAGCAGGCCCAGCGCCTTCAGCACGCTGACATGCACCTCGTCGCCGACGACCACCGCGATTGGCGGCGCACCGAACAGCCCTTCGGCCTCGACGTCCCAACCCACGCGCTTGAGCACCGCCTGCCGGGCCGCCGCGAGACAGGCGAAGTTCGCCATCGTCGCGCCCGTGACGAAGCCGACGGCACAGTCGCGCGGGAGGCGGAGGGCCTCGAGCAGCCAGCGCAGCGCGACCTGCTCCACCGCGACCGCCCCCGGCGACGACTGGAAGCCTGCCGCGTTCTGGTCCCATGTCGTAGTCAGCCAGTTCGCAGCCACCGTTGCCGGCAGCGAGCCGCCGATCACCCAGCCGAAGAACCTCCCGCCCGCCATCGCCATGGAGGCTGGCGAAGCCAGCTCGTCGAGGGTCGCGAGCACGGCCTTCGGATCGCTCGGTCCCTCCGGCAAAGGCTCGTCGAGCCGCGCCAGGGCCGCGACCGCTCGCGGCGACGGCGCCACGGAGCGGCCGTCGATCGTCTCGAGATAGCGGATCGCCCGCTCCGC
>DATIXH010000206.1:0-2532 GCA_035518775.1 Candidatus Acidiferrum sp. | reverse complement strand
CCCACGGCTGTCCGGTTGAGGATTATCATATAGCGAGACTGATCTGCCGCTCATCTTGAGGAGTGGGCGGCGGTTTGAGCAGATTTTGGATTGAGCGGCGCTGCATGAGGTTGGCGCGGACCAGCCTGGCGAAGACGAGTGGGCTTTGAACGGCTTTTTGACTGGCCTGGGCCAGACGCAGCAGCAGGAAGGCGATCAGAGCGACGGCGATCTGGATACGCACGGCGTTCTCGGAGATGCCGACGAAGCGGGTGATCTTCAAGGTTTGCTTGACCCAGCGGAAGAACAGCTCAATGGCCCACCGCCGGCGATAGAGTTCGGCGATTTCCTCGGCGGGGGCATCAAGGTCGTTCGACAGGATGCGCAGAACCTTGCCAGTGTCAGTCATGACCCGCACCTCGCGCACGGCATCCTGCATCGGATTGCGTCGGCTCTTGGCCTGGCGTGCGGGCAAGAAGCCGATACGGTCGGAGAGGATTTTGCCGGTGGGAGCGACCGCAAGCTCTTCGATGACGTCCAGCGGTGTATTGGATTTGAAGCGGGTGACGATTCGGCAACCGGCGGCATCGAGCGCGGCCCACCAGAGATAGTCGTAATAGCCGAGATCGAAGACATAGGTCGCGCCCGGCTCGATCGGCATCTGATGGGCTGCCGTGATATCGTTGATGTTGGCCGCAGTGACCGCCGCATAGATCGGCCGATCCGCTTCGGCGTCGTAGATCACATGCACCTTGGCGCCGCAGACCCCGGCTGAGAATTGCGCCCAGTCGGCACTATATCTGTTCAGCCGCACGCTGGTGGCGTCGATCAGGTAGATCGCCTCGGCCATCTTGCGGCGCAAGCCACGGTGGGCCTGCTTCATCATCAGCTCCAGCAGCTCGGTAAACACCGCGAAGGGCCGGTTGGCGTTGGCGTCGGAGAAAGTTGAGCGCCGGACTGACGTTGCACCGAGGTGGTAAAGCCGCGCCTCATGGCTCGAAAGAGCCGTCACGATCTCGCGCAGCCCCGAGGCTCCCGAAAGCTGGCCGTACAGCAACGCCACGAACTGCACCCGGGTCGGCAGCCGACGCACCCGCGCATCCGCATCATGTGCTTCCACAAGCTCTTCAAACCGACGCCATGGCACCAGCTTCAGAACGTCGCGGAATACTGTATTGTGGTGCGGCATGGCGATGATCTCCTGTCGTGTCCCGGAACGCTTGCAGACGTCCAGAACTGACTAGAATCAACGCCATGCGCCTTGTCCAACAAATTTAAACCGGACAGCCGTGGGCTTGTCCCGGCCATCCACGACTTTCCTGGAGCTTGCTCGAAAGACTTGGATGCCCGGCACAAGGCCGGGCATGACGAGTTCGTGGGTCAGCAATGGCTGTCGCGTACCGCCTCCGGCCCGTCGATCAGAAGCGGCGGGCTGATGGGCTCGGCAACGGGTTCGGATGAGCGGAGTTCGCGGCGCGGCTGACGCTGGTTCTTCCGGCGCCGTTCCTCGGCCTTGTCATGTTCCATGTTGTCATGCTCCTCGTGCTGCATGACAACATGTCTTGCCGGCCGAAGTTCCGCGCGCGCTTAGCCGGGATGCGCGCGGATGTGCTCGATCATCAGCTCAGACACCCGCTCCGGCGCCTGATCGGCCGGAAAATGCCCGATGCCGGGCAGCGCCTCGAACCGATAGGGCGCGGCGATGAAATCGACCGTGCCTTCGGCGGCGGCGCGGCCGACGGTGTCGTCCGCGTCGCCCCAGATATAGAGCGTCGGCACGCGGATCGGGCCGAGCGGGCCGCGGACCGCGCCGCGCGCGCGATACCAGGCGAGCGCGCCCTCCATCGCCTCCTTGTTGCCGAGCACGGCGAGGTGCTCTGCCATCGCCGCCGCCGGCATGCCGTTCGCCGCCCAGCGATCCCTGAGCCACTTGCAATCATTGGCAAGCACGACATCGGCGGCGTTGGGCTCGAGGAAGGCCTTGTGGTGGCGCGAGCGGTAGGCCTGCTCGCCGTCGGTCGCCAGCGCGCGGTTGAAGGAATTGGGGTGCGGCCGCGACAGCACCGTGAGCGAGGCGATGCGCTCGTGATGACGGTCGGCCAGTGCCCAGGCAATGCTGCCGCCCCAGTCATGGCCGGCGAGATGAAAGCGCTGCCCGTCGTACCCGGACGCCGCGACCATCGCCATCGCGTCATCCATCAGGCGGTCGATGTGATAGCTCGGGAAATCCTGCGGATCGGGCCGCGCGCGCGGAGAATAACCGCGCTGGCTTGGGGCTATGGCGCGAAAACCCATGTCGGCGAGCGCGGTGACCTGCGCGCGCCAGCAATGCATCGATTCCGCAAAGCCGTGCAGCAGCAGCACCAGCGGCGCGCCCTGCGGCCCCGCGGCCAGCGCGTCGAAGGTCAAATGCGGGGCGACGGTGATCTGCGCGAGGGCGGCCATGCGATGCCTGTCATCGGAGATCATTCCGACGAAAGCAAGGCCCCGGTCTGTGACTCTCCACAAGGCGTGCGATGGTGCGAAAGCGGCAGGGCAAATCGTTACGGCTGC
>DATIXH010000205.1:0-52907 GCA_035518775.1 Candidatus Acidiferrum sp. | reverse complement strand
TGGTGCGCACGGCCGGACTCGAACCGGCACGGCCGCGAGGCCTTTGGATTTTAAGTCCAATGCGTCTGCCAGTTTCGCCACGTGCGCGTCGCGCCCGAGGCTAGCCCCCGTCCCGCGCCCGTTCAACCCCGGCACCGGGCGGGCGTCGCCGCCGCTGGTCCACAATTTCACCACGATCTTCTGCAGGCTGCGGCGGAAAGGAGAGCGCGCATGGCGAGGCGGCGACTGCGCATCGCGGTGGTTGCGGCGGCGCTGCTGGCGGCCGCGCTGGCGGTCGGGCCGGGGCGGCGCGCGCTCGACAGCGCGCTGCTGCTGCGCGAACTGGGCGCGAGCGCGACCGCGGCGACGGTGTCGGCGCAGGACGTCGCGGCGCTGCGGCGGACGGTCGCCTTCACCGTTGCCGGCCGCGCCTACAGCGCCGATTTCTACCGCACCGCGGCCGAACCGCGCGCGGCTCTGCTGCTGGTCCCGGGCCTGGCGCCCGACGGCAAGGACGACCGCCGGCTGGTCGACCTCGCGGTCATCCTGGCGCGCGCCCGCTTCGCCGTGCTGGTACCGGACATCGCCAGCCTGCGGGCGCAGCGCGTAAGCGCCGAGAACATCCGGCAGATCGCCGACGCGCTCGGCTATCTCGCGACCGCCGACGGCCTCATCGACGCGACGATCCGGGCGCCGCGGCCGCTCGGCATCGCCGCCATCTCCTATTCCGTCGGGCCGGCACTGCTGGCCACGGTGCAGAGCGGACTGGCCGGGCGCGTCGACTTCATGGTCGCGATCGGGGGCTACTACGACCTCGAGGCGGTCGTCACCTACTTCACCACCGGCTTCTACCGCGATGCCGGCGGCGGCGCGTGGCAGAAGGGCACGCCCAACGCCTACGGCAAGTGGCTGTTCGTCGGCGCCAACAGCGACGCGCTCATGGACGTGCGCGACCAGATCACCTGGCGGGCGATCGCCGGCCGGCGCATGGCCGACGAGCGCGCCGACATCGGCGACCTCACGCCGCTGCTCGGGCCGGAGGGACAGTCGGTGCAGGCCCTGCTCGCGAACCGGGACCCGGACGCGACCGGCAAGCTGATCGCCGGCCTGCCGGCCCGGCTGCGCGACAATCTCGGCGCCCTCGACCTGCGCGGCCGCGATCTCGGCGGCGCGCCGCGCAGCATCATCCTCATCCATGGGCGCGACGACCGCATCATCCCCGTGGGCGAGAGCATCGGCCTCGCCGGTGCCCTGCCCGCCGGCCGCGGGCATCTCTACCTGGTCGAGCATCTCGCCCACGCCGATCTCGAACCGGGCGATTGGCGCGACGTGCTGACGTTGTGGCAGGCCACCTACCGGCTGCTGCGGCTGCGCGACGGCGGCGACTGAACCGCCTCAGCGCTCGGCGGGCTCACCCTCGATGGCGGCCGCGCCGAGGCCGGCGATGAGCGTGCGCAGCTCGCCGGCGGCACTGTCGATGCGCGCCCGCTCGGTGCCGCGCAGCACGAAGCTGGCGCCGTACTTGCCCTGGCGATGGAACGGGTAGCTGCCGATGTCGAGGTCGCGATAGCGCTCCTGCAGCTCGCCCAGGCCCTTGGCGATGGTGCCCTCGGGCAGGAAGGCGCTGACGGTGTGCGACAGCACGGGCGCCCCGCCGACCAGCCGACCCTTCAGCCCGTCGAACATGGCCTGCATGACCGAGGGAATCCCGGCCATCACGAACACGTTACCGATCTGGAAGCCGGGCGCCGTGCTCACGGGATTGTCGATCAGCGTTGCGCCCTCGGGCGTGTTGGCCATGCGGAGCCGCGCCTCGTTCAGCATGCCCGGCTGGTAGTGGCGCTCGAGCCGGGCGACAGCCTCGGGATGGCGGATGAGCGGCAGGCCGAAGGCCTTGGCGACGCACTCGGCGGTGATGTCGTCGTGGGTAGGCCCGATGCCGCCGGTCGTGAAGACGTAGTCGTAGCGCGCCCGGCACTCGTTCACGGCCTTCACGATGTCGGCCTCAACGTCGGCGACCACGCGGCCCTCGCGCAGGCGGATGCCGAGCTGCGTCAGGCCGGTCGCGATGTAGGCCAGGTTCACGTCGCGGGTGCGGCCCGAGAGGATCTCGTTGCCGATGATCAGCACCGCGGCCGTGACGATGCGCGCCTCGCTCATCGCGGACCGGCGTCAGAACAGATTCTTTTCGGGCAGGACGTAGCCGCGCTGGCGCATGCAGTCGTTGATGATCTGGCGATGCAGCTTGTCGCGCTGATAGTCGTCGGCCCCGGGGATGTTGACGTTATTGTTGGGATCGACCTGGTCGGAGCGGGCGGCGGCGATATCGCTGTCGATATTGGCGTCGCGCTTGATCATGGCGTCGGCCTGCTGCCGACAGGAATTGAGGTCCGCCGAGGTCTGGTCTTCGGTGCCGGACGGGCGCGTATAGTTGTTCGACGGCTTGGAGAAGAAGGAGCAGCCGGCCAACGTCCCCGCCAGGACGAGCAGGAGCAATGTCTTCCGCATAATGACCAACACGAATCAGGGGTGGGTATGGCTAATTTGGTTCGGTCGCCGCAGCTTTGCAACCAGAACCTGCAGGCCGCGGGAGGCTCAGTCGAACAGGCCGAACCTGGCGAGGTCGTGGCCCGTGACGAGCACGAAGACGACGAGGATGGCGAGCAGGCCGCCGAGCGAGCAGAACTTCAGGACGCGCGGGCTGAGCGGCCGGCTGCGTCCCGCCTCGATCGCCAGGAAGACCAGATGCCCGCCGTCCAACACGGGGATGGGCAGCAGGTTGACGATCCCGATGTTGACCGACAGCAGGGCCATTACCAGCACGAGCGCGCCGAAGCCGAGCTGGATGAAGGTCTGGCCGCTCACCTCGGCGATGCGGATGGGGCCGCCGAGCTCGTCGAAGTGACGCTGTCCGGTGATGATCTCGGCGATGCCGGTGACGTTGGCGGCGATGAACTGCCCCGTCAGCCTAGCGCTCTCGACGATGGCTCGGGCGGGATCGACCGCGACGTGTTCCGGATAAGGCCAGCTGGCTCTGATGCCGAAGGACGCCGCCGGTGCGACGGTCCGCAGGTCGAGCTTGAGGACCAGGTCCTGGTCGCCGCGCCGCATATCGCTGCGGCGCCGCTCGACCGAGAGGAGGCGGTCGGGGTCGCGCGCGATGGCGGCGAGGATCGCATCCATGCCGAGGACGAGCTGGCCGTCGACGGCGAGAATGCGGTCGCCCGCCTGCAGGCCGGCCACGGCGGCCGGGCTGCCGACTGCGACGCTGCCGATGGTCGCGGACGGCACGTTCATGCCCTTGATGAAGATCAGCAGGGCCAGGATGGCGCCCCCGAAGACGATGTTGATGAGCGGACCGGCGAACACGATGGCCGCCCGCTCGCCCACCGATTTGTGGAAGAAGGAGCACTCGCGCTCCTGCCGGTCGAGCAGACGGACCCGGCCGGTGGCATCGAGGACGAAGCCCTGCTCGCCGAACATCTTGACATAGCCGCCGAGCGGCAGGAGAGAGAGCTTGAAGCGGGTGCCGTGCCGATCGGTGAAGCCGATCAGCTCGCGGCCGAAGCCGACGGAGAACGCCAGCACGCGCACGCCGCAGCGTCGCGCCACGATGAAGTGGCCGAACTCGTGCACCAGGGTGATGACGAGGACCACCCCGATGAACGGCAGCGAATAGGCCAGAACGGGCGACACCCACGACATCGAGCAGATTCCAGTCCGCTACTTTTTCCGGTCCGCTACTTCGATCGGCTGAAGCATAGCGTTAAGAATTCGTAAATATCAAGCGGAGATTCATGAAATATTCAGTTTGGTTAATGAGTTAGGTTAAGAAATATCGTTAACAAAACAGCGCCGCGCCCGACCAAGCCCCACATTCCCATGGACTTTCCCCGCCCTCTCATCCCTGCCCGCCTGCTCCGCCGTTATAAGCGCTTTCTCGCCGACGTCGAACTGGCGGACGGCCGGACCGCGACCGTGCATTGTCCGAATCCCGGTGCCATGCTCGGCGTGGACGCGCCGGGCTCCGAGATCTGGCTCTCTCCGGCCGCATCGCCCGGGCGCAAGCTGCCCTATACCTGGGAGCTGATCCGGGTGGGCGGCAGCCTCGTCGGCATCAATACCGGCCATCCCAATACGCTGGCGGAAGAGGGCATCCGCGGGAACCGCATCGCGGAGTTGGCGGCCTACGAGCGCCTGCGCCGGGAGGTCAACTACGGCACCAATTCGCGCATCGACCTTCTCTGCGAGAGTGACGACGGACGCTCCTGCTACGTCGAGGTGAAGAACGTCCATCTCAAGCGGGCGGACGCGGCAGAGTTTCCGGATTGCGTCACGGCCCGCGGCACGAAACATCTCGCCGAGCTGACCACCATGGTGGCAACCGGCCACCGCGCCGTCATGCTGTACATCGTGCAGCGGACCGACTGCCGCAGCTTCTCGATCGCGGCCGATATCGACCCCGCGTACGCGGCTGCCCTCAAGCTGGCCATGCGGGCCGGGGTGGAGGCGATCTGCTATTCCTGCCGCATCGACGTCGCCGGCATCAGCGTGGACCAGGCGCTGCCCATCGACATCTGAGACAACGACGTGGTGACGCACGACAGCCGGGACAGCCCCGGCTATGATGCCGAACGACGCAGTTCCGCGCCATCACCCACAAGCCGAGGAAGATCCAAACCATGAGCGTCATGCGATTCATCCGCCGACTCATCTACGGCCTGTGCGCCATCGTCGGCGCCGTCGTGGTGTTGGTTGCCGTGGTCTCCCTGATCACGGTGTGGTTCTTTCCGGAGGCTCGACATCCGGTACCCGATCGCGCCGTGCTGACGCTGGATCTTGCGGACGGATTGTCGGAGCGCGGTCCGAGCGGACCGCTCGCCTGGGCCTCGTTCGGCCGTGGCCTCACGATCCGCGATCTCGTGCAGGGCCTGGACGCGGCCGGCCGCGACGACCGCGTGAAGGGGCTGGTCGCCCGCATCGGCGCCGGCGAACTCGGCATGGCGCGCGCGCAGGAGATTCGCGACGCCGTCCTGGCCTTTCGCCAGCATGGCAAGTTCGCCGTCGCCTTCGCGGAGACCTTCGGCGAGGTCGGCGAGGGCAATACGCATTACTACCTCGCGACGGCGTTCGACGAAATCTGGCTGCAGCCCTCGGGTGAGGTCGGCTTGAACGGCGTGCGGCTGGAGAGCCCGTATTTCAAACCGGCACTCGACGCCATGGGCGTCGTCACGCGCATCGATCAGCGCGAGGAATACAAGGGCGCCTTCGATCCGCTGACCAGCGCCAGCATGCCGCAGCCGGTGCGCGAGAACTATCAGCGCCTGGTCGATTCGTGGGTACAGCAGATCGCCGAGGGCATCGCCCAGGGGCGCAAGCTCGATCCCGCCGCGGCGCGCGCGCTCATCGACCGCGGACCCTTCCTCGCCGACGAGGCGGTGAAGGAGAAGCTCGTGGACAAGCTGGGTTATTGGGACGATGTCCAGGAAGACATCGACGGACGCGCAAGCGCCGGTCCGGAGAAAGCTGGCGACAAGACGGAACGGATGAAACTGGCCGACTACGCCGCCGATCTGAGGCCGCCGGCCAACGCCGCACGCATCGCCCTCGTCTACGGCCTGGGACCGGTGCAGCTGACGGCGCACAAGGCCAATCCGCTGTTCGGGGACGCGACCATGGATTCGGACACGGTCGCGCGCGCCATCCGCGACGCCGCGGCCGATGCGACGGTGCGCGCCATCGTCTTCCGCGTCGACAGCCCCGGCGGTTCCTACGTGGCCTCGGACACGATCTGGCACGCCGTCGAGCGGGCGCGTGCCGGCGGCAAGCCGGTCATCGTGACCATGGGGGACGTCGCCGCCTCCGGCGGCTACTTCGTCGCGGCACCGGCGACCAAGATCGTCGCGCAGCCGGGGACGATCACCGGCTCCATCGGCGTCATCAGCGGCAAGGTGGTGCTGACGGACATGTGGGCGAAGCTGAACGTCGCCTGGGACGGCGTGCAGGCCGGCGCCAATGCCGACATGGACAGCGTGAATCACGATTACTCGCCGGCCGCCTGGAGCCGCCTGGAAACGGCCCTCGACCATGTCTATGCCGACTTCATGACCAAGGTCGGTACGGGGCGCCGCATGACGGCCGACGCCGTGCATGGCGTCGCCAAGGGTCAGGTGTGGAGCGGGGCCGACGGACACGGCAACGGACTCGTCGACGAGCTCGGCGGCTATATGACGGCGCTCAAGCTGGCGCGGGCGGAGGCCAAGATCCCGGACGACCAGGCGCTCGATCTGGTCGAGTTTCCGCAGGTCGACCGCAGCTTGACGGGCCTCTTGGCACGGCTGGCCGAAGGCGACTCGTCGGAGGACTCGGTGCGCCTCGCACACCTCGTCAAGGTCCTGGAGCCGGTCGCGCGCGTGCTGGCGCCGGTCATCGAGGGACCCGCCACCAATAGTCTGCGCGCACCGCTCCTGCAACGGAGCCCGTGAGCTAACCGCGTTTCGCCGCGATCAGGAACTCACGGTTGCCGTCGGTACCGGTGATGGGGCTGTCGGTGACGCCGAGCACCGCCCAGCCGGGCTGACGGGCCAGCCAGTCGGCGATGCGGGCGCAGACCCGCTCGTGCAGAGCGGGATCGCGGACGATGCCGCCCTTGCCGACGTCAGCCGGGCCGACCTCGAACTGCGGCTTGATGAGCGCGATGAGCCGCGCGCCGGGCGATGCAAGCGCGAGCGGGGCCGGCAACACGGTCTCCAGGCCGATGAAGCTGGCGTCGCAGACGATGCCGTCAAGGGGCTGCGGAATCTCGCCGCGCGAAAGATGGCGCGCGTTCGTGCGCTCGAGCACCACGACGCGGACGTCCTGGCGCAGCTTCCAGGCGAGCTGGCCGTGGCCGACGTCGACGGCGTAGACCTTGGCTGCGCCGCGCGCCAGCAGCACGTCGGTGAAGCCGCCGGTCGAGGCGCCGATGTCGAGCCAGGTGCCGCCGCGGGGATCGATCGAAAAATGGTCGAGGGCGTGGGCGAGCTTGAGGCCGCCGCGCGACACCCACGGATGGTCCTGACCGCGCAGTTCCAGCGGCTGATCGCCGGCGATCGGGAGGCCGGGCTTGTCGAGGCGGCGCTCGCCGGAATAGACGACGCCCGCGAGGACCAGCGCCTGCGCCTTGGCGCGACTGTCGGCGAGCCCGCGTTCGACCAGCGCGACGTCGAGCCGCGACTTCGCCGGTGCCTTGCTGCCGCTCACCGCGCCTGCGCCAGCAAGAGGGCCTGCGTCCGCCGGTGAAAGCGCCAGGTCAGCAGGGACGCCGACGCGGCCAGGCCGAGCGCCAGGCCCCACCACACGCCGACGGCGCCATGGCCGAGGACGAAGCCGAAGAAGTAGCCGCTGCTCATGCCGATGACCCAATAGCCGAGGAGACCGAGCAGGAACGGCACGGTCGTGTCGCTGAGACCGCGCAGGGCGCCCATGGCGATGATCTGGCCGCCGTCGACGATCTGATAGACCGCGGCGATGACGATGAGCGACGCCGCCAGCGGCAGGACCCGTGCCGCCGCCGGATCGTCGGGGTCGAGAAAGATCGAGACGGTCGCTTCCGCGTTCGACCACATGAGAATGCCCATGACCGCCATGTAGGCCGTGCTGAGCCCGAGCGCGACCAAACCCGAGCGACGGGCGGCGGCGAGATTGCCGCTGCCGAGGCCGAAACCGACGCGGGCCGTCGTCGCCTGGCCGAGTGCCGCGGGAATCATGAACACGATGGTGAGGAAGGTAAAGGCGATCTGGTTGGCCGCCAGCGCGATGACGCCGAGCGTGCCCACGAGCAGCTGGACCGTGAGAAAGAGCCCGGCCTCGGCCGTCGACATGCCGCCCGCCGGCAGGCCGACGCGGAAGATGCGGCGGCAGAGCGCTGCGTCGAAGCGGAAGACGCCCTCGAAGATGCGATACTCACGCAGACCCTTGGCGGTCGCGACATGGATGGCGAGCGCGATGAACATGCCGAGCGACACCAGGCTCGTGCCGTAGCCGGCGCCGCGCACGCCGAAGCCGGGCAGGCCGAACGCGCCCGTCACCAGCGAATAGACGAGCGCCAGGTTGATGCCGATCGCCGCGATCGTGATGACCATGGTCGAGACGTTGCGGTGCAGGGCCGTGACGAAGTTGCGCAGCACGGTGAACCACATGTACGGCAGGAAGCACCAGACCAAGCCTTTCAGGTAGTCGTCGGCGATGGCGACGACCCGGGGATCCTGTCCCAGCCAGGCCAGGATCGCCGACAGGTACCAGCCGACGACCATCGCGGGCAGCGACAGCATGGTGGCCACCCACAATCCCTGGCGAATGACGCGCGCAAGCGCGACAGGGTCGCCCGCCCCGTGGCTCTGTGCCGCGAACGCGCCGACGACGGAAATGACGCCCATGCAGGCCACCAGCAGGCTGAACAGCACATGAGCCGAGAGGCTGACCGCGCCCAGCGCGACGCCGCCGACGACCCGGCCGATGATGAGCGTGTCCGAGAAGTTCATCGCCATCTCCGCCAGGAAGCCGGCGGCGATCGGCGCGGTGATGATGGCGAGCGTGCGCGCCTCCCGGCCCCAGGATGGCGGTGCCGGAGGCGCAATCACAGTCGTATTGGCATGGACATCGGATGCCATGGGAACTCATCGAACCGTCGTTTGGATGGTCCCGCGGCCGCGGCGCCGCGGGGAAGCGGAGGGTCAGGTGCAGACGGTTGCCCGCTGCTGCCTCGCCAGGACGTCGCGACGACGGAGAGCGGCCGATCGGTGGACCGCATCGAGCAGCATGGTCTTGCGGAGCCTGGTCACCATCGCGTCCTCCCTCGTTCGCCTACGAGCGCCTGTTGACGACGAACTGCGCCATGTCGCACAGGAGCTCGGCCCGTTCTTCGAATGCCGCCAGATGGCCAGCCGCACGGTCCGCAATCGCCTTGGCGCGCCGCCGCGCCTCCTCGACGCCGAGCACAGCGACGAACGTCGCCTTGCCCGCGGCCTGGTCCTGCCCGACCGGCTTGCCCGTGACGGCCGCGCTGCTCTCGACGTCCAGCAGGTCATCGGCGATCTGGAAGGCCAGGCCGAGATCGTCCGCGTAGAGCTGGAGCGCGCGGCGCTCCTTCGGCGGCGCGCTCGCCAGGATGGCGCCGGCCTCGCAGGAGAAGCGGATGATGGCGCCGGTCTTCAGGCGCTGCAGCCTCGTGATCGCCTCCAGATCGAGCTTGGCGTGCTCCGCCTCGAGGTCGATCATCTGGCCGCCGACCATGCCGGCGGCCCCGGCAGCCTTGGCGAGCGCGAGCACAAGCTCCGAGCGCACGAACGGGTTGGCATGGGTCTCCTCGTCGGCCAGCACCTCGAAGGCCTGCGTCAGCAGACCATCGCCCGCGAGGATGGCGGTGGCTTCGTCGAACTGACGGTGCACGGAGGGGCGGCCGCGTCGCAAGTCGGCGTTGTCCATGGCCGGCAGATCGTCATGCACGAGGCTGTAGCTGTGCACCATCTCGATCGCCGCGGCGGCGCGCAGGGCGCCGATCTCCGGCACGTCGAACAGGCGCGCGCTGTTGAGGACAAGGAACGGCCGGATGCGCTTGCCGCCACCCATGAGGGCGTAGCGCATGGCCTCGACTACGCGCCGCTCGGCGCCGTCGACCGGAGGGACCAGGCGATCGAGGGTGCGGTTGACCGCATCCGCAGTTTCGCCGAGAGCAGATTCCAAACGTTGCACGTCAGTGACTCAATCGATCTTGGCGGGTTCCGTGGCGATGGCGCCGTCAGCGCTCTGCACGATCTTGTCGACCTTCAGTTGCGCCTCGCGCAGCTTGGCTTCGCAGTGACGCTTGAGATCGACGCCGCGCTGGTAGGAGTTGATCGCATCGTCGAGCTTGCTGTCGCCCTTTTCGAGCGACTTGACGAGCGACTGCAGCTCCGCCAGCGCCTCCTCGAAGCTCATGCTCGCAATGTCCGCCGGGATATTGGTATCGACCATACTCCCCGCCTTTCTCGGGCGCGGCCGGTCCGCGCCGGCGAATCGACGGCGAGTTTAGTCAGGCATCCAGGGCGCAGCAAGGGCGCCCTCAGGCGCTCATGAGCGCGCGCACATGGGCGGCGGCACTGGCCGCCAGCGCCGACAGGTCATAGCCGCCTTCGAGGGTCGAGACGACGCGGCCGCCGCAGCATTCGTCGGCCACCGCCACCAGGGCGCGCGTCACCCATTCGAAGTCCGCCTCGCCGAGGCGCAGCGAGGCCAGGGGATCATCGGCATGGGCGTCGAAGCCGGCGGAGACGAGCAGCAGGTCGGGCCGGAAGCGGCGGAGCGCCGGCAGGACGATTTCGGTCATGGCAGCCCGGAACTCAGGCGATCCCGACATCGGCGCCAGCGGCACGTTGACGATGTTGCCGACGCCGGTCTCATCGGCAGCACCCGTGCCCGGGTAGAACGGCCATTGGTGCGTCGAGGCGTAGAACAGGTCGGCGTCGCGCTGGAACATATGCTGGGTGCCATTGCCGTGATGGACGTCGAAATCAACCACGGCGATGCGCGCCAAGTTGTGCACCTTGCGCGCCTGCTCGGCGCCGACCGCGACGTTGTTGAACAGGCAGAAGCCCATCGCGCGCCCCGCTTCCGCGTGATGACCCGGCGGCCGCACGGCGCAAAAGGCGTTGCGCGCCTCGCCTGCGACGACCGCGTCGACGGCGGCGGTCACCGCGCCGGCGGCGCGCAAGGCGGCCTCGCCGGAGCCCGAGGACGCGATGGTATCGGGATCGAAGCCGACATAGCCCGACGACGGAATCGCCTGCAGCACCCGCTCGACATAGAGCCGGGCGTGGACACGCGCAATCTGCTCGATCTCCGCGAGCGGCGCGATCCGGCGCTCCAGGCCGGCGAACGCGGGCGCCTCGAGCGCGGAGAGGACGGCCTTCAGGCGCGCCGGACTTTCGGGATGACCGCGGCCGGGATCGTGTCCGAAGCAGGCCCCGTGCGTGACCAGCAGCGTTGTCATGGACGCCAACCTCGATCCTGCGATTGCACGTTCTCCTTATATTGCCCGCGCTGCGGTTCGGCCAGCGGCGCGACTCTGTGATCGCCGTCACTGCTGCTTCGACCGCGGGGCGCTAGGGTTTCGCGCACGAATTCAATCGCTTGACGTCGCGGCTGAGGAGCGGCATCAAACCCCTCGGTTAAGCCTAGCTTTACACCCACGAGCTACTCTTGCGCGCCATTTGGTCTTCCTGAAGCTTCACCGACATGCACTGCTTCCGATCCCGTGCGGCGCAGATGGCGCCGGCGCTCGCGATCGTCCCGTGGGTTGGCATGAACGGGATTGACTGAGCGCAGCACTCTTCGAAGCGACGGGCCGACACGCGAGACAGAAGCCGAATCTCAGCTATTGTTTTGTCACTTAGATTGGGTGGGACGGGTCGATCATGAACGAGTTTACTGACCTGCCGCGGCTTGGGCGCGGAACCGTCGCTGGCCGGGCGCGAGCTCTCCTTTCGTGCCTGTTCCTGGCGAGCGCGCTGCTGTCGTTCCCGTTCGAGCCGTCCTCGGCGACACCGGGCGATCGCGCGGGGGAGACCGCACCGGCCGCGCCCGCGGCGGCGCCGGCCGTGGATGCCGCCCTCATCGGTGCGATCAAGGACCTCGCGAGCAACGGCCACGCGCTCGATCAGTTGGTCGAATTCGATGCGGCAGCCCTGCAGCAGCGCTATGCCGGCCGCGACTGGCAGCCGGTTTGGGTGGCAACCACCGGACTGCAGCCGCAAGGCGAGGCGCTGCTCGGCGCCCTCGAGCGGCTGCAGCGCAGCGGCGCGCTGCCTGCGAGCGCCGACGTCGCGACGGCGAGCGCGCGGCGCGGCAGCACCGCCCCTGCCAGCCTGGCGGAGATGGAGCTGCTGCTGAGCAGCGCCTTCATCAGCCTCGCCGTCGATCCGGCGGACCTGCTGGCGGGCGGCCCGCACCCCCAGGCCTTCGACGCCGCAGCGGCCGGCGCCGACACCGGGCAACTGCATCAATGGCTACCGCCCGACCCGACGTTCTGGCGGCTGCGGGCGGCGATCGACGGCTACCAGGCCATCGTCGCGCGCGGCGGCTGGCCGACCGTCAGCGCAGGCCCGAAGCTGGAGCCGGGCGCACGCGACGGACGCATCCGGCAGATCCGGCAGCGCCTGCTGGCGAGCGGCGACCTCGTCGGCGGCACCGCCGAGCCGGATGTCTATGACGATGCGCTGCTCGACGCCGTCAAACGGTTTCAGGCGCGGCACGGCCTGAAGCCCGACGGCGTCATCGGGTTCGGCACGATCGATGCCCTGAACGTGCCGGCCGACGCGCGCCTGGCCTCGATGATCTTCAACCTCAACCGCCTCTATACGCAGGGGCGCGACTGGGGCGACAACTACGTGATGGTCAATCTGGCGGCCGCCCAGCTCAAGCTGGTGCAGAGCGGCACGATCACCGCGTCCTACAACGTCATCGTCGGTCGGCGCGACCGGCCGACCCCCGAACTCGACAGTGCGATCAGCCGGATGGAGTTCAATCCCTACTGGAACGTTCCGGCGGGCATCTACGCGAAGGACTTCCTGCCGAAGCTGCGCAAGGATCCGGGGTTCATCAACCACTATCAGAACATCAAGGTCTATCGAGCATCAGAACCCGCCAACGAGGTCGATCCCACCACCATCGACTGGTTCAGCCCGGAGGCCAAGCAGATGCGGCTGCGGCTGCGCCAGGATCCCGGACCGGAGAATGCCCTCGGGCCTGCCAAATTCCTGTTTCCGAACTCCTACGACGTCTATTTGCACGGCACGAACAAGCCGTCGCTGTTTGCCAATGCCGATCGGTTCCTCAGCTCCGGCTGCGTGCGGCTGCCGGATCCGCTCGGGTTTGCGGAGCTGCTGCTGAAGAGCGATCCGAACTGGTCGCGCGCGAAGATCGACGCCGCGGTCGAGGCCAGGACCAACCGCGGCGTGCCGCTGGCGACGCCGCTACCGGTTCATCTGGTCTACGACACGGCCTGGGTCGACGAAGCCGGCACCGTGCAGTTCCGCGCGGACGTCTACGGCCGCGACCGGAAGGGCACGGCCATCGCTCAGCGCGGCGGCAAGGGCTAACGCTCGTCCGCCACGCGCCAGCGCAGAACGCCCAGCAGGACGAGGCCGAACCAGCCTGCCATCAGGACAATGCCGCCGACCGGGGTGATCCAGGCAAAGGCCTCGGCGTGCGTGAGCGCCAGTAGATAGAGGCTGCCGGCAAAGAGCGCCGTCCCGACGAGGATGCACCAGGCGATGGCCTGCAGCAGCCGGCGATCGCGGCCGGGCTGGGCGCGCAGCAGCAGCAGTGCCACGCCGAGCAGCACCAGCGCATGCCACATCTGATAGCGGCTGCCGGTATCGAGCCAGCCGAGCGCCTCCGCATCGAGCACCGACCGCAGGCCATGGGCCGCAAAGGCGCCCATGGCAATCGCCATCAGGCCGTTCACGGCCGCAGCCACGAGCCAGGGGCCCATCGCGCCTCGCAACCCTCGCCGAACCGAGCGCTGTATAGCATTGCGGCGCCGGGTCGGATACGCTGAGGCAGGTGTTGATCTCCCAAGGCCCTCTCATGCCCTTTCAGATCGCCGATCGCTGGTTCGAGACCCGCCGCATCGATGACGACATCACGCTTCTGTGGGAGCCGCATGTGATCCCACTCATGCGCTGCAACATCTGGCATGTCCGCGGGCACAACCGCGACTTGCTGATCGATACCGGCATGGGCATCTCCAGCCTCCGGGAGGCGACGCGTAGCCTGATCGACAAGGCGGTGATCGCGGTGGCCACCCACACCCACGCCGACCATGTCGGCGGCCACTACGAGTTCGACGACTGCCTGGTGCATCGGCTGGAGGCCGAAGGCTTGCAGCAGCCGAGCGCGCGCAACACGCTGATCGCCGACGACTTCGATCCCGGCGAGCTGCGCAAGCTGCGGATCGCCGGCTATGAGATCGAGGGCGAGTTGATCACCGCCCTGCCCCACGCCGGCTACGACATGCGCAGCTACCGCGTGCGGCCGGCGCGGCCGACGCGCATCGTCGAGGAAGGCGACGTCGTCGACACCGGCGACCGGCGCTTCGAGGTCCTGCATCTGCCAGGGCACTCGCCCGGGAGCATCGGGCTGTGGGAAGCGACGACGGGGATCCTGTTCTCCGGCGACGCCATCTATGACGGGCCGCTGCTGGATGAGCTCCATCATTCGAACATCGCGGACTACATCCGGACGATGCGTCGGCTGCGCGCGCTGCCCGTACGCGTCATCCATGCCGGCCACGATCCCAGCTTCGGCCGCGACCGGCTGGTCAAGCTGGTGGACGACTATCTGCGGCGGCGCGATCCCGGCTACGCCTCCACTGCCGCCGCCTGAGCTGCCCCGCGACGCAGCGCCATCGTTTGCGCGTAGAGTACGCCGACGATGATGACGGCGGCGCCGACGAGCTGCGCCGTCGTCGGCTTCGTGCCGGCCCAGAAGGTGATCAGGACGGCGACGACCGGGATCAGGTTGTTGTACATCGCCGCGATCGTGACGCCGACGCGGCTGACCCCGAAGTGCCAGAGCGAATTGCCGACCGCGACCGAGATGGCACCGGAAAACACCAGCAGCGCCACCGGCTCGAGCGACAGGTCGATGTGGAAGTCGGCGATGCCCGCAACGCCCGCGACGCCGATGACCGCATAGAGGCCGATCAGGCCCGTCAGCGCCGTCAGGCCGGAGATGTGCAGCTGGGAGTATCCGGCCAGCCAGCGCTGCGCCATCATCGAGTACCAGGTCCACAGAATGTTGGCGACGACGAGCAGCAGCTCGCCGCCCCGCAGCTCCATCGCCGCGCCCTCGCCGCCGCCGAGAACGGAGATGAGGCCGCCGGCCGTCGACAGCATCGAGCCGATGATGATGCCCGGCAGCAGCGGCACGCGGTGCAGCAGGCGGGCGGTGATGGCCGAGGTGATCGGGTTGGTTGCGGACGCGATCGCCGCCGAGACGCCGCTGGAGAAATAGACGGCGAGCGTCGTCAGCAGGGACGTGACGCTCATGCCGAGGAAGCCCAGCAGCAACAGGCGCGCCCATGGCAGCTTGGCGTGCACAGGAATGCGGCGCTCGCGCAGGGACAGGACGATCAGCAGGGTGATCACCGCGAGCGTATGACGGCCGGCCGTTGCCGAGAACACGTCCCAGGTCCGAAGGATGAACTCGAGCGCCGGGAACATGGCGCCCCAGATCGTCACCATGACCAGGAAACCGATGTTGGCGACGATGGCCTTCCTGACCGCGGGTGCATGCCTGAGCGACATCGGCGGCCTACATACTCCGCGGTATCCAGTGGGCGAGCCAGGCGCAGACGAACCAGCCTGCGGCCACGGCGGCGTAGACCGCCGACAGATCGAAGAACGTCAGCAGCAGCGAGAACAGCGCCATCGGCGCCAGGCCGGCGGAGTCGCGATAGAGGCTGAACACCATCGTCATTTCCGGCCGCTCGCGCATGCGGACGGCGCGCAGGAACGGCACCATGGTGACGGAATCGAGGCCGACAGCGCCGACCGCGGCGATCAGCAACGTCGCCGCCAGCCAGCCCGGCGACTTCGTGGCGAACACCGCGGCGACCGTCAGCAGAGCGCCGAAGAGGAAGCAGGCCATGATGTGGCGTCGCAAGCCGATGCGGCGGGCGGTCCAGCCGAACAGAGGCGACGTGAACAGCAGGGCGCTGCCGCAGGACACGACGAAGCCGCCGATGAAGCCGCCCGGCAGAACGACGTTGCCGATCGACAGGCCGCCGCCCAGCAACTCCTTCATCTTGATGGGCGTGTAGACGAAGAAGGCGACCCACCAGGTCTCGCGGCCGAAGTTGAGGAGCCACGCCAGCACCAGGCGCGGCTGGGCAAGGAAGCGGCGGACGTGGGGGAACGGGTTGGTATTCACCGGTTCATCCGGGGCAAGGGCCGGCCCGTATTCCAGCCGCAGCCACCAGAAGTAGAGCAGATGCAGAGCCGCGCAGACCGCGCTCAGTCCGAACGCCAAGTTGGGCGAGAAATTCTCGAATAGATAGGGGCCGAGCATGGGGCCGATCGACCAGGCTAGGGCGGCGAACAGCGCCCGCAGCGGTTCGGACCGCGAGAGATCGCGCTTCCGGATGTAGGCCATGATGTAGAGGTTGAGGAGATTGAGCAGGCAGGCGGCTCCATAGGTCCGCAGAAACATGCCGGCGATCAGGCCAGCCAAGTTCGAAAGCGCAAACAGCGCCGGCGCGATGATCAACAGCACGACCGCCATCGTATAGACCCAGCGCGGCCGGAAGCGTCGGATCAACACAGGAATGAACAACGTCGCGATGATGCCGACCCATCCCACGGCGAAGAACAGCAGGCTCACGTTGCGCTCGCTGCCGAGCACCGCGTAGGCCTGCAGCGGGATCACCGTCGAGAGCGACGCACGGGCCATCGAGTCAAGCGCGAACAGGCTCGCGAAGACGACAGGACCTGGGCGGATGAAGGCCCGTCTCCAGGCGAAACTCTCGGTTGTCATTGCCGGATGTTTGAAGCGGCGCGGTGGTCGGACGTGCAGGCGGGATACTAGGGGCGCGCACCCACTTCATGCAAATGCTGCCGGCTTGCCGCGCGCGCGCCGGAGAGGCGCGGCAAATTCCGCTTGAGAGCGATGTCTCAGCGCCTATGATCCGGCGCGGTTCCCTTGTGGAAGGAGTCTGTTCTTGGCGCAGTGCAGCATCGGTCAACGGGCCGCGATCGCATGACTCAACCGCACCGGGCGCCGATCGGAGAGGCGCTGCTCGCCGAGGCCGAGGCGATCGCCGAGCGCGCCGGGAAGGTGATCCTCGAGTTCTATCAGGGTGACGTCGCGCACCGGGCCAAGGCCGATGCCTCGCCCGTGACCGCCGCCGACGAGGCCGCCGAGGCGGCCATCGTGCCCGCACTCCGGGCGCTTACGCCGGACGTGCCCGTGGTATCCGAGGAGGCAGTCGCTGCGGGCCACGTTCCGCAGGTTCACGGCGCCGCCAATCCGAGCAACCGATTCTGGCTGGTCGATCCACTCGACGGCACCAAGGAGTTCCTCAGCCGGAACGGCGAGTTCACGGTCAACATTGCTTTGATTGAAAATGGCCGACCACTACTGGGTGTGGTTCATATTCCGGCGCTGGCCACCACTTATGGCGGCATCGTCCCAGGCATCGCACGCCGACGCCGCGGCAGCGAGACGCATACGATCGCCACGCGCAAGCCGCCGGCGGACGGCGTCATCGTGCTATCGAGCCGCTCACACGGCGACGCCGAGGCGATGGGCGCTTTCCTTGAGGCCGAGCGGGTCGGCGGCCATATCACCGCCGGCAGCGCGCTGAAATTCTGCCTCGTCGCCGAAGGCGTCGCCGACCTCTATCCGCGGCTCGGCCGCACAATGGAATGGGACACGGCCGCAGGGCACGCGATCGTGCTCGCGGCCGGCGGTCGCGTGACGACGATCGAGGGCACGGAACTGACCTATGGCAAGCCGGGATTCGACAACCCGCATTTCGTCGCGCGCGGCCGCACGACGTGAAAGTGTCACAGCTTTTCTTGCTGTTTCCTGTTGCAGCCAGAGTAATTCAGGTCTAAATTTTCGCTCGTGAGGTTGTGCAGAAATCGCTGCCCTTCACAGACACGGTGGTCGTCGAGGCGATCACTGATATAGCCGCCGCAACTCCTTTGCGGTGACTCGGGCGTGGTTCCCATGACCGCGGATGGGCTGCGCCACCGAGTGAAACAATGGGAGCCGACTCTTTATGAGCGGCTCCTTTGTTATTTGGTGTTATTTGCAGTCTGAGCAGGCTTGTTTGCGTCGCGACGGGCCGCATGGTATCGGCCGGCGATGACGGATGATGCGCCATGCGAACCAGCGCCGAATGTGGTTGCGGCCAATGACGAGACGATCGCTGCAGCCGCGCGCCTGCTTACCGCGGGCGAGCTCGTCGCCTTTCCGACCGAGACCGTCTACGGCCTCGGCGGCGACGGCACCAACGATCGCGCCGTCGCCCGCATTTTCGAGGCGAAGGGAAGACCGCGCTTCAACCCGCTGATCGTGCACTTCGCCGATGCCGACGCCGCGCGCGCACAGGTGGCATTCGACGAGCGCGCCGACCTGTTGGCCGCGCGGTTCTGGCCGGGCGCGCTGACCCTGGTCCTGCCGCGCCGACCGGGCTGCACGGTCTCGCTCCTTGCGAGCGCCGGCCTTGATAGCCTAGCCGTGCGTGCGCCCCGCCATCCCGTCGCTCAGGCATTGCTGCGAGCCTGCGGCCAACCGATCGCCGCGCCAAGCGCCAATGCCTCGGGCAAAATCAGTCCAACGACGGCTGCACACGTCGCCACGTCACTCGGGGGGAAAGTCGCGATGATCCTGGATGGTGGACGCTGCACCCTCGGCATCGAGTCGACGGTGCTCGACCTGACCGGCGAGGTACCCACCTTGCTGCGACCGGGCGGCGTCACCATGGAGCAACTCGCGGATGCGATCGGCCGGCCGACCACGCCGGCGGCATCCGACAGCCAGGCGCCGAAGTCTCCCGGCCTGCTGGCGAGCCATTACGCACCGGACCTGCCGCTTCGGCTGGATGTGCGGGACGTGCAGCCGGGCGAAGGCCTGCTTGCGTTCGGAGCCCGTCCGATCACGGGCGCCGCGGCCGTGGAAAATCTGAGCCTGAGCGGCGATCCCACGGAAGCGGCAGCGAACCTCTTCGCGATGCTTCGCGCGTTGGATCGACCGGAGCTCGCCGGCATCGCCGTCATGCCGATCCCGGAGCACGGACTCGGGCAGGCCATCAACGACCGCCTGCGGCGGGCGGCGGCCCGCTAGTCGAGAAAGCGCCGCGCGATCTCGGGCGCCGGAACGAGGCAGGTCTCACGGCGGCCGAACCAGCGGTAGCGGTTGCGGGCGACGCGATCATAGAGCCAATCGCGCAGGGGTCTGGGAACGATCCGCAGCACCTTCAGGAGCGGCCACGGCCAGCGCAGATAGCCCACCATGCGCAGGACCGCCGTCGACTTCTCGAAGACCGCGCCACCGTCTATCAGATAGAACGTCTCGAACCGGTCGAGGGGCAGCCCGCGCCGTCGCAAGAAGTCCTGACCGTGGGCGGCCTGGATCGGCGCAAAGCGCAGGTCGGCGGCAGGATCGCGCGCGATCGCGAACTGCACCCAGCCGCTGCAGAGGTGACAGACGCCGTCGAACAGGATCACCGGCCGATCATGCGCGGCGGCGGAGAGCGCGAGTTCTTCCTGCTCTGTCATGCAGCCAGAATATGCCATCCGCGGGGCCGCAGACAGGCCGCCCGACCAAGCGACGTGGAAAGCCGGTTGTGCCGCCGGAAACTCGCGCTAGGCTGCGAGGACATGAACGAGATCGTCCATCCACGCCGCCAACCCGTTCCCGGCGATGTGCTCGACCGCATCAAGGCGGCGGTCGGCCCGAAGGGATGGACCGACGATGCGGCGGCGCTGGCCCCCCAACTCATCGACTGGCGGCGGCGCTATCAGGGGCGCACTCCGCTGCTGGTCCGCCCGGGGTCGACCGCGGAGGTTGCGGAGGTCGTCAGGCTATGCGCCGACGCCCGGGTGCCGATCGTGGCGCAGGGTGGCAATACGAGCCTGTGCGGCGGCTCGATTCCGTCCGAGGCAGGAGACGAGATCCTCCTCAGCCTCTCTCGCATGAACCGGGTGCGCGGCATCGACGCCGCCAACTACACGATGACGGCGGAGGCCGGCTGCGTCCTGGCGCAAGTGCAGGAGGCGGCGAGCCAGGCCGACCGGCTGTTTCCCTTGAGCCTGGCCGCCGAGGGCAGCTGCCAGATCGGCGGCAATCTCTCGACCAATGCCGGCGGCATCACCGTGCTGCGTTACGGCAATGCCCGCGAGCTCGTCCTCGGACTCGAAGTCGTGCTGCCGGACGGTCAGGTGTGGGACGGTCTGCGCGGGCTGCGCAAGGACAACACCGGCTACGATCTGAAACAGCTCTTTCTGGGCGCCGAGGGGACGCTCGGCATCATCACGGCGGCGGTCCTGAAGCTGTTTCCGAAGCCGCGCGAGCGCGTCACCGCCTTTGTCGCCGTGACCGATCTGCCGTCGGCGGTGGAGCTGTTGAGCCGCTGCCGCGCGAGCAGCGGCGATGCCGTGACGAGTTTCGAGCTGCTGCCGCGCATCGGGATCGATCTCGGTCGGCAGTTCATCCCGGGAGTCGTCGAGCCGCTGCGCGAGCGGCGCGACTACTATGTGCTGATCGAGCTGACCTCGGCGATCGACGACAGCGGCTTGCGCGGCGCCCTGGAGGAGGCGCTCGAACAGGCGCTGGAAGAGGGGCTCATCGCCGATGCGACCGTGGCGGAAAGCGCCGAGCAATCGCGGCGCCTGTGGTTCGTGCGCGAGTCGATCGTCGAGCTGCAGAAGTTCGCCGGCGCCAGCATCAAGCACGACGTGTCCGTTGCGGTGTCTCTCGTACCGGCCTTCATGGTGCGAGCTATAGCAGCAGTGACCGCCGCATTGCCCGGTGTGCGGATCGTGGCGTTCGGGCACATCGGCGACGGCAACGTTCATTTCAATCTGTACCAGCCCGAGGCGATGGACGCGGCCGCGTTTCTGGCGCGCCAAGCCGAATTGAGCCGCATCGTGCATGACATCGTCGCCGCCCTCGATGGCAGCATCAGCGCCGAGCACGGCATCGGCCGGCTGCGCCGCGACGATCTCCAGCGGTACAAGCCGGCGATCGAGCTCGAGCTGATGCGGCGGATCAAGCAAGCGCTCGATCCCAGCAACATCATGAATCCAGGCAAGGTGATCTGAGGCGGCCTATGACCTACGCGGCACCGCTTTGCGACATGATCTTCGCCCTCGAAGAGATCGCAGGGATCAACGAGATCGCGGCCCTGCCCGGCTACGGGGAGGCGACGCCTGATGTCGTGCAATCCATCCTCGAGGAGGCCGGGAAGTTCGCCGCAGGCATACTGGCGCCGCTCAACCGGATCGGCGACGAACAGGGCAGCGGACTGGAGAACGGCGTCGTGCGCACGCCCGAAGGCTTCCGCGATGCCTATGCGAAGTTCGTCGCCGGCGGTTGGAACAGCCTCCAGTTCGATCCCGCGCATGGCGGCCAGGGCCTGCCCTGGGCGCTGGCGGCGATGATCCAGGAGATGGTGACCTCCGCCTGCATGTCCTTCAGCCTGTGCCCGCTGCTGACCCAGGGCGCCGTCGAACTGCTGACGTCGCATGGCAGCGTCGCGCAGAAGCAGACCTATCTGAGAAAGCTGGTCAGCGGCGAGTGGAGCGGCACGATGAATCTGACGGAGCCACAGGCCGGCTCCGACGTCGGCGCGCTGCGCACGCGCGCTGTGCGGGAAGGCGAGCGCTATCGCATCACCGGGCAGAAGATCTTCATCACCTATGGCGAGCACGACATGGCCGAGAACATCGTGCACATGGTGCTGGCGCGCACACCCGATGCGCCGCCTGGCGTCAAGGGCATCTCGCTCTTCATCGTGCCGAAGTTTCTGGTTGGCGCCGGCGGCGCCCTCGGCGCGCGCAACGATCTACGCTGCGTGGCGCTCGAGCAGAAGATGGGCATCCACGGTAGCCCGACGGCAGTCATGGCCTATGGCGACAGCGGCGGCGCGATCGGCGAGTTGGTCGGCGAGGAGAACCGCGGCATCGAGTACATGTTCACGATGATGAACAGTGCGCGACTGTCCGTCGGCATCGAGGGCTTGGCCATCGCGGAGCGCGCCTATCAGCAGGCCCGCGACTATGCGAAGGGCCGCATCCAGGGCCGCGCGGCGGACAGCGCCTCGCCCGTGCCAATCATCCGCCATCCGGACGTGCGGCGCATGCTCATGACCATGCGGGCTCAGATCGAGGCGATGCGCGCGATGGTCGCCTTCGTCGCGGGCGCCGTCGACCGCTCGAAACGGCATCCGGACGCCGCCGAGCGTGCACGGCATCAGGCGATGGTGGACCTGCTGACGCCGGTGACCAAGGCCTGGTGCACGGATACGGGTTGCGCCGTCACGTCGATGGCGGTCCAGGTTCACGGCGGCCTCGGCTTCATCGAGTCGACGGGCGCCGCTCAGCATTTCCGCGACGCGCGCATTGCGCCGATCTACGAAGGCACGAACGGCATTCAGGCCATCGATCTCGTGAGCCGGAAAGTAGCGCGTGACGAAGGCACCGGCATGCGCAGCTTGATTGACGCCATGAGCAGGACGGTCGAAGCCGCAAAGCACGGCACCGATGCCGATCGCCTGACGACGCCGCTCAGCGACGCGGTTGCGGCGCTTTCTCGGGCCACAGAGTCGCTTGTCGCCACTATGACCCGCGACAGAGCGGGGACTCTCGCCGTCGCGACACCCTATCTCGCTCTCGTCGGCACGGTCGTCGGCGGCTGGCTACTGGCAAAGTCGGCCCTCGACGCCCGGCGGCGACACGCAGCCGCTGATGCCGGGGGCTACTTCGCCGCCAGGGAAGGCATTGCCCGCTTTTACGCCGCCAATCTACTGCCGCACGCCGGAGCGCTTTCCCGGGTCGTCATGGACGGCGGTCCCAGCACCATGGCGCTGGCCGAGGACCAATTCTAGACCACTGATGGCGTTTTGAGCAGCGACGGTGCTTTTTTGGTCTTGCTACCGTGACGCTGCCGGGAGTTTCATAGCGCCATTCGCAACCTGCGATCTGCAATGCGGGCCGAATCGAGAACGATCGCTTCACAAGACGAGTCGAGGGAGACGAAATACATGCTGAGATGCGAGAGCAAGGCGGTGGCGATTGCCGCCGCCGTATGCGGCTTCATGGCGGCTGCTCACCCAGCCGTCGCCGGGGCGCCTGAGTCGCAGGAACCCATCAAGATCGCGCTGTTCGACTGGACGAGCGTCAACGTCAACGCGAACATCCTGGGCGATATCTACAAGAAGCTCGGCTACAACGTCGAATATGTCACCGCCGACTATCTCTCGAGCCTGACCACGGGGCTCACGACCGGCGATATCGACGTCATCATGGAGGAATGGGACACCACGGCGCAGGAGGCGATGCGCGCCTCGGACGCCACGGGCAAGACCGAGAACCTGGGCAAGCTCGGCCCCAAGGCCAAGGAAGAGTGGTGGTATCCGATCTACATGAAGGAGAAATGCCCGGGCCTGCCGAACTGGGAAGCGCTGAAGGACCCGAAATGCGCGGAGGCGTTCTCCACGCCGGAGACCGCACCCAAGGGACGCTATCTCGCGGGTCCGGCCACCTGGGGCGGTTTCGATGAGGAGCGGGTAAAGGCGCTCGGCCTGCCGTTCGAAGTTGTGCGCGCCGGCACCGACGCCGCGATGTTCGCCGAACTGCAGTCGGCCGAGGAGCGCAAGGCGCCGATCATGCTGTGGATCTATTCGCCGCACTGGGCCCCGGCGAAGTACGAGGGCGAGTGGGTGCAGTTCCCCGAATATACGGCCGACTGCTACAACGATCCGAAATGGGGCGTCAATCCGGACAAGGCCTATGACTGCGGTAAGCCGCACGGCGAGATCTGGAAGTACTCCTGGAAAGGCTTGAAGGACACTTGGCCGGTCGCATACCAAGTCGCCAAGAACTTCACGATCGATGCCAAGGAGCTAGGTCTGCTGGCCGGGCAAGTCGACCTCGACAACAAGAGCATCGAGGACGTGGCGCAAGCGTGGGTCGATGCCAACGAATCGCGCTGGCGCACCTGGGTCGCGGCGACGAACTGAGTCAGGCGGAGAGCCGCAAGAGCACTTCGCACGTAACGGGGTGAGCGGGCCCATGGCCCGCTCATTCCCGTTGCGACCCAGAGAGCCGCAGCCGGCGACTGGAGCTGCGGCGTCACTGTCCGCGACGGGAGCGTTGCGAGTTCGGACTCATGGCGAGTAGCAGCAACGGGAGCGCGGGTTCGGCGCACGAGAATCGGACGATGCAGATCGGCTGCCGGAACGTCTGGAAGCTGTTCGGCCGCAACGCCGAGTTGTTCCTGCAGGCCCGGCAGGGTGCGCCGACCAGCGAGGAGATCACGGCCGCCGGCCTCGTGAGCGCCGTGCGCGCGGTGACGCTCGACGTCCACGAGGGCGAGATCTTCATCATCATGGGCTTGTCGGGCTCGGGCAAATCGACGCTGGTCCGCTGCATGACCAGGCTCATCGAACCGACGGCGGGCGAGATCATGTTCGAGGGCCGCGACCTCCTGCAGGCGAATGAACGCGAGCTGATCGAGATTCGCCGTCACAAGATGGGGATGGTGTTCCAGCACTTCGCCCTCCTGCCCCACCTGACGGTGCTGGACAACGTCGCCTTCCCGCTGGCGGTTCAAGGCATCGTGCGGCCCCAGCGCGAGGAACGCGCCCGCGCGGTGATCGAGCTCGTCGGCCTCAAGGGCCGCGAGCAATACTACCCGCGCCAATTGTCGGGCGGCCAGCAGCAGCGCGTCGGCATCGCGCGCAGCCTCGCCGTCGAGCCGAACGTATGGTTCCTCGACGAACCATTCTCCGCTCTGGACCCGCTGATCCGGCGCGAGATGCAGGACGAGTTCCTGCGGTTGCAGAACATGCTGCGCAAGACCATCGTCTTCATCACTCACGATTTCGATGAGGCGATCCGGCTGGCCGACCGCATCGCCATCATGAAGGACGGCGAGATCATCCAGATCGGCTCGCCGGAAGATCTTGTCACGCGGCCCGCGACCGCCTACGTGGCGGAGTTCACGCGCGACGTCCAGCGAGCCAAGGTCATCTCGGCCGGCGCCCTGATGCGGCCCTGCCGCGACGGAGCGGCCTATGAGACGCGCGTGCGGATCGGCGACCGCGCTGCCAGCTTTGCGGCGGCGATCGTCGCGAGCGCCCAGCCGTTCGGTGTCGTCGACGAGGCCGGCACGCTCATCGGCGAGATTCAACGCGACGCCGTCATCGATCTGCTGGCCGGGCGCAAGGCCACATGACGGCCATCGCCGCAGTCGACGGAGCGCTGCTCATCGGGCCGCGCCGTTGGTGGGTCGTCTGGATATGCGCTCTGTTCCTCACCTATCTGCTCTTCCTGGCGCGCGATCAGGTCCCGTGGCTCACCGTCTATCCCGATGACTGGACCGTGCCGGTGCGCGCCTGGGCCGGCGGCATCGCTGGCTTTCTCATCGACACGCTGCAGCCTGTCACGCGCTTCCTCAAATCCGTCCTCGAGGTACCGCTCAGTTTCGCCTTCGGGCTGCTCGATCGCGGATTCAGGCTCGGCAACGATGCGGACGCCGCGCGACTGCCGCCGCTCTCCTGGTCCGGCATCAGCGTCGCCATGACGATCGTCGCATACCGTTTCGGCGGCCGGCAGCTCGCCTTGCTGGCGGCGAGCACCTGTCTCTATCTCGTCTTTTTCAATCAGTGGTCGAGCGCCATGAAGACGCTGGCCGTGGTGGCGATCGCGATTCCGATCGGCGTCGTCCTCGGCGCGCTGATCGGAATCCTCGGCTACCGGGCGCCGCGGCTGAACAGGTGGGTCATCGTACCGCTACTCGACCTGGCACAGGCGACGCCGACCTTTGCCTATCTCGTGCCGCTCCTCATGTTCTTCGGCATCAACCCGGTGTCGGCCATGCTGGCGACTCTGATCTATGCCATGCCGCCGATGATCCGTAACACAACGCTCGGCCTGCAGCAGGTGCCGGACGATGTGCGCGAGTTCGGCCTGATGGCGGGCTGTACGCGGCGCCAGCAGTTGTGGCGGATCCTCGTGCCGTCGGCGCAGGCCTCGCTGATGCTCGGCATCAACCAGAACGTCAACTCGACGATGAACATGGTGATCATCTCCTCGATGATCGGTGCAGGTGGACTGGGCTTCGATGTCCTGATGGCGCTGCGCGCGCTCAAGGTTGGAACGGCGCTGGAAGCAGGCGCCTCGATCGTCCTGATCGCCATCATGTTCGATCGCCTGATCAAAGCCATCGCCAGCCGGAAGCCGGTCGTGCGGATTTCCGGCGAACCTTTCTGGCGGCGCGATCCGCTGTTCGCGGCGGCGCTCGCCGCGGCGCTCGGGCTCACCGCTCTGGCGATCGCCGTGCCGGAACTCGGGCGCCTGCCAAAGACGCTGACGGTCACCACCGCGCCCTGGTGGGACGCTACGATCAAATGGCTGGTCCAGGCGCTGTTCGACGATATCGAAGCCGTGCGCACCTTTCTGGTGCTGCACGTCTTGAATCGGTTCAAGAGCTTCCTGCTCGCCCTCCCATGGGTGGCCGTGGTGGGGCTACTCGGGCTCGCGGGCTACCGGCTGGGCGGCCGCGCCCTCGCCCTGCTCGCGGTCGCGCTGACATTCTTCTGTGTCTCATCGGGCTTCTGGTCGTTCACCGTGCTGACGGTTTACCTTTGCGGCGTTTCCACCGCCATCGCCTGCGTGATCGGCATGCCGCTCGGTGTGCTCGCCGCCCGCAGCATACTGGCGGACCGCATCCTCACCATTATCGTCGATACGCTGCAGACGATCCCACTGTTCGTGTTCCTGATTCCGGCGGTGATGTTCCTGCGGGTGGGCGATGTCGCCGCCATGCTGGGGATCGTCCTCTACGCCGTGACGCCGGCCATCAAATACACCAACCACGGCCTTCGCCAGGTGGCGCCGACGCTGATCGAGGCGGCCAACATGGCGGGATGTACGCGCCGGCAGCTGCTGTGGCGCGTGCAGATCCCGCTCGCTCTGCCGGAGATCATGCTGGGCGTGAACCAGGTGCTCATGTTCGCCATTGCCATGGATATCATCGCGGCGATGATCGGGACGCGCGACCTCGGCCAGGAGATCTTCACCGCCCTCTCGAAAGCCGACCCCGGCCGCGGCATCGTCGCCGGCCTGTGCACGGCCTTCATCGGCATTGTCGCGGACCGGCTCATCAGTGCCTGGAGCCGGCGCGTGAAGGAGCGGTTCGGGCTCGCGTGAGGTCATGAGCAGCATCGATCCGCGCGCGCGCGCGGCCGCGCTCTCCTGCTGGTCCGGTCCGGTGACGCCGGAGCCGCTGACGGGCGGCATCACCAACGCCAACTTCGTCGTGAGCGACCGCGGCCGGCGGCATTTCGTGCGCGTGGGCGACGATATCCTGGTGCACGGCATCCTGCGCTTCCACGAGCTGGCGGCCAGCCGCGCGGCCGCCGCTGCCGGCCTGTCGCCGGCGGTTCTGCACCATGAACCCGGCGCCGTCGTGTTCGACTATGTCGACGGCAAGACCCTCACAGCAGAAGATGTGCGCCAGCCGGCCAACCTGCGGCGCATCCTGCCGCTGCTGCAGCGCTGCCACCGCGAAATGCCCAAGTACTTCCGCGGGCCGGCGCTCATCTTCTGGGTGTTCCAGATCTTCCGCGACTACGCCCAGACCTTGGCAGACTGCCGGAGCCGCATGGTGCCGGAGCTGCCACGGCTGCTCGGCGTCGGCGCCGAGCTCGAGGCGATGGTCGGGCCCATCGACGTCGTGTTCGGTCATAACGATTTGCTGCCGGCGAACTTCATCGATGACGGGAGCCGCCTGTGGCTCATCGACTGGGACTATGCGGGCTTCAACAGCCCGCTGTTCGACCTCGGCAACCTCTGCTCGAACAACGAGATCGCCGAGGCCGAGGAGAAATGGCTGCTCGAAGCCTATTTCGAGCGGCCGCTTACGCCGGAGCGATGGCGGCGCTACCAAGCCATGAAGTGCGCCTCGCTCCTGCGCGAGGCCATGTGGAGCATGGTGGCGGAGCATCATTCGACGCTCGATTTTGACTATATCTCCTATACCAACGATTATCTCAGGCGGTTCGAGCGCGCCTATCACAGCTTGAAGCAGCTCTGAGGAGTCTATGACGTCGGTTCCGTCGGCGGCCCGCGCCGTCATCATCGGCGGCGGCATCATCGGATGCAGCACGGCCTACCACCTCGCCAAGCTCGGCTGGCGCGACGTCGTGCTGCTGGAACGCCACAAGCTGACGAGCGGATCGACCTGGCACGCAGCCGGCCTGGTCGGGCAGCTGCGCACCTCCGCCAACATCACGCAGCTGCTGAAGTACAGCGTCGAGCTCTACGCCAAGCTGGAGCAGGAAACCGGCCAGGCCACAGGCTGGAAGATGAACGGCGGCCTGCGGCTGGCCTGCAACACGGAGCGGCTGACCGAGATCAAGCGGCAGGCGACGACGGCGCGCAGCTTCGGGCTTGAGATGCACATCCTCACGCCGGAAGAGGCGCGCAAGCTGTGGCCGCCGATGGAGATCGGCGACGTGGTGGGGGCCGCGTTCCTGCCGACCGACGGCCAAGCGAACCCGGCCGACATCGCGCAGGCGCTGGCCAAGGGCGCGCGCGCCGGCGGCGTGCGCATCGTCGAGGACTGCCGCGTGACGGCTATCAGGATGAAGAACGGGCGGGCCGTGGGTGTCGCCACCGCATCGGGCGACGTGACGGCCGATGTCGTCGTCAATTGCGCCGGGCAATGGGCGCGCGAAGTGGGGCGGCTCGCCGGCGTGTCCATGCCGCTGCAGTCCGTGCAGCACCAGTATCTCGTGACCGAGCCGATCGAGGGCGTGCCGCGCAACATGCCGACGCTCCGCGATCCCGACCGGCTGATCTATGGCAAGGAGGAGGTCGGTGGCCTCGTGGTCGGCGGCTACGAGCCCAATCCGATCCCCTGGGCGCTCGACGGAATTCCGGACGGCTTCCATTTCACGCTGCTCGATTCGAACTGGGATCATTTCGAGCCGCTGATGGAGCAGCTGCTCAGCCGTATTCCGGCCCTGCAGACCGCGGGCATCAAGCAGCTGATCAACGGACCGGAATCTTTCACGCCGGACGGCAACTTCATTCTCGGCGAGGCGCCAGAACTGCGGAACTTCTATGTCGGCGCTGGATTCAACGCGTTCGGCATCGCCAGTGCCGGCGGCGCCGGGCGCGCGCTCGCCGAATGGATCGCCGGCGGGGAGCCGCCGATGGATCTGTGGCCGGTCGATATCCGGCGGTTCGGCAGCGTCCACCGCGACCGTTCCTGGGTACTGACGCGGACGCTGGAGGCCTACGGCAAGCACTACACGATGGCGTGGCCGCATGAGGAGCACGAGAGCGGGAGACCCATCCGCGTCTCGCCGCTCTACCAGCGGCTGAAGGATCAGGGCGCGTGCTTCGGCTCCAAGCTCGGCTGGGAACGGCCCAACTGGTTCGCCCCCAAGGGCATCGAGCCGCGCGATATCTATTCCTATGGCCGTCAGAACTGGTTCGACGCCGTCGGCGACGAGCATCGCGCGGTCCGCGAGCGGGTCGGGTTGTTCGATCAGACGTCGTTCGCCAAGTTCCTGCTGGTCGGCCGCGACGCCGAAACCGCCCTCTCCTGGATCGCCGCCAACGATGTCGCCAAGCCGGCCGGCAGCCTGGTCTACACGCAGATGCTCAACAAGCGCGGCGGCATCGAGTGCGACCTGACGGTGTCGCGGCTTGCCGACGACAGCTACTACATCGTCACCGGCACCGGCTTTGCAACGCACGATTTCGCGTGGATCAAGGCGAATATCCCCGACGGCCTGGATGCCCGCCTGATCGACGTGACGTCCGGGCACGCCGTGCTGTCGCTCATGGGACCGCGGGCGCGCGACGTGCTGGCGGCTGTGACCGACGCCGACATAACGAGCGCGGCGCTGCCGTTCGGCACTTGGCGCGAGCTGATGATCGCGGGCTCGGCCGTGCGGGCCTTGCGCGTGACCTATGTCGGTGAGCTCGGCTGGGAGCTGCACCTGCCAGTCGAGACGGCGGGTGCGGTCTACGACGCGATCATGGCGGCGGGGCGGCCGCATGGCATCGCGAACGCCGGCTATCGCGCCATCGAGTCTCTACGGCTCGAGAAGGGCTATCGCGCCTGGGGCTCGGATATCGGGCCCGACCACACGCCGCTCGAGGCGGGCATGGCCTGGGCGGTGAAGCTGAAGCAGAACACGCCGTTCCTCGGCCGCGAGGCGCTGACGGAACAGGCGGCCGGGGCGCTGAGAAAGCGCTTGGCCTGCTTCACCGTCGACGACCCGAAGATCGTGCTCTTGGGGCGCGAGACGATCTTCCGCGACGGCCGCCAGGTCGGATGGCTCACCAGCGGCGGCTATGGCTACACCATCGCGAAGAACATCGGCTATGGCTACGTCCGGAACCCCGCAGGGGTACCGACGGACTGGCTGACGTCCGGCCGCTATGAGCTGGAGGTGGCGACCGAACGGGTGCCGGCGGAGATCCATCTGGCGCCGCTCTACGATCCCAAGATGGAGCGGATCAAGTGCTAGACCGGGCCGAGATCGTCATCATCGGCGGCGGCATCGTCGGCTGCAGCATCGCCTATCACCTGACCCGCATGGGCAGGGCGGACGTGCTCCTGCTCGAGAAGAGCGGGCTGACTCACGGCGCCACCTGGCACGCCGCCGGCCTCGTGGGCCAGCTGCGGTCGTCCCGCAACCTCACGCGCATGCTGCAGAGGAGCGTGGCGCTCTACGATCGGCTGGAGGCGGAGACCGGACAGGCGACCGACTGGAAGAAGGTCGGCAGCCTGCGGCTGGCGAGCTCCCCGGACCGGCTGCTGGAGATCAAGCGCGCAGCCACCATGGCCAAGAGCTTCGGGCTCGATATGAGCATCATCTCGCCCAAGGAAGCGCAGCAGCTCTGTCCGATCCTCAATGTCGACGACGTGCTGGCGGCCGCCTATCTGCCCAGCGACGGCTATGTCGATCCGGCGAGCGTCACGCAGGCGCTCGCCAAAGGCGCGCGTATGAAGGGCGCGCGCATCCGCCAGGGCATTCGCGTTGTCGGCTTCCAACGCAACGAGCGGCGTGTCACGCGCGTGCTGACGGACCAGGGCGACATCGACTGCGAGATCGTCGTGAACGCAGCAGGCATGTGGGCGCGAGAACTCGGCCTGATGATGGGCATACGGGTGCCCTCGATCGCCGTCGAGCATCAGTACCTGATCACGGACCCGATCCCGGACCTGCCGAAGACGATGCCGACCTTCCGTGATCCGGACCTGCGGGTCTACTACAAGCCGGAGGTGCGCGGCATCGTGATTGGTGGCTGGGAGGAGGGTACGCCGGCCTTCGGCGAGGCCGGCATCCCGCCCGAGTTCGGCCAGCAGCTGCTCGAAGGCAACTTCGAGCGCTTCCAGGTGCTGGCAGAGGCGGCATTCAAGCGCACGCCGATCGTGGAACAGGCTGGAGTCCGACAGCTCATCAACGGCCCGATACCGTTTTCGGCCGACGGCGAGTTCGTCATGGGCAAGGCGCCCGAACTCGACAATGCGTTCGTCTGCGCCGGCTTCACCTATGGCATCGCCGGCGGCGGCGGGGCCGGAGAGATGATGGCCGAGTGGATCGTGAGCGGGAAGCCGAGCCTCAACCTGTGGCCGCTCGATATCCGGCGGTTCTCGTTCCATCACGCGACGAAGGCGTTCATCTATCCGCGCGCCGTCGATCTCTACGGCAAATATTACGCGGTCGGCTACCCTCGCACGGAGCACGCGTCGGCGCGGGGCATCCGGCGCAGCCCACTCTACGAGACCCTCGGCAAGCTCGGCGCGGTCTACGGCTCACGCGGCGGCTGGGAGCGGCCGAACTGGTTCGGGCCGCCGGGCGCCAGCGACCAGCCGTGCTTCGGCAAGCCCAACTGGTTCGAGCATGTGGGCGCCGAGCATCGCGCGGTGCGGGAGCGCGTCGCGCTGATCGACCAGACCTCCTTCAGCAAATTCGAGCTGTGGGGACCGGGCGCTGCCGCTGCGTTGCAGCGCCTCGCGGCGGCCGATGTCGACAAGCCCGTCGGCAGCGTCATCTATACCCAGCTGTGCAACGAGCGCGGCGGCATCGAATGCGACCTCACGCTGTCGCGCCTGGATGACGACCACTTCTACATCGTCACCGGGAGCGCCTTCGGCACACACGATCTGCACTGGATCCGCAGCCGCCTGCCAACGGACGGCAGCGCCATTCTCCGCGATGTCACGTCGGCGCGCGCCGTGATCAATCTGTGTGGACCGCTGGCGCGCCATGTGCTGGAGAAGGTTGCGGAGGACGACGTGAGCAATGCCGCCTTCCCCTTCGCCCACTGCACGCAGATCACGCTCGGCGCCGCACCGGCGCTGGCGATCAGGATCGGCTATGTCGGCGAACTCGGATGGGAACTGCACATACCGACGGAATATGCCGCGCATGTCTACGAGCGGCTGTGGGAGGCCGGGCAATCCTTCGGGATCGCCAATGTCGGCTATCGTGCCATCGACACGCTGCGCATGGAGAAGGGATATCTCTACTGGAGCAGTGACATCACGCCCGACTATACGCCATTCGAAGCCGGTCTAGGCTTCCGCGTGTCGCTGAGGAAGAACGACTTTATCGGGCGCGATGCACTGGTGAGGGCGAAAGCAGAGGGGCCAAGGCAACGCCTGTGCATGTTCGCGCTGGAAGGCTTCGTGGGGGCCATTGGCGGCGAATGCATCCTGCGCGACGGCAAGGTCCTGGGCGTAGCGACGAGCGCCAACTTCGGCCACACAGTCGGCAAATCCATCGCGTATGGCTACATTCCCATCGAGGAGGTGGCGTATCGCGATTTCACGATCGAAGTCTTCGGCGAGCCGGTTGCCGCCATCCGACACGATGTCCCCCTCTACGATCCAGGAAACGCGCGGTTGAAAACCTAGGAGAGAACTCGAACATGGAGGGCCTTCAGGAGGTATACGCCGCGCTGACTCGCGTCCCGAGGCTTCGCGGCATCGCCGCAAGCCAAGCAACGGTCGAACGCCTCGCCGGTCTCACCAACCGGAACTACAAGATCGTGATCGGCAACGAGCGCTTCGTGCTGCGCATTCCGGGGGAGGGAACGAGCGAGTACATCGATCGACGGCAAGAGGCGGTGGCGGCGCACGTTGCTGCGGAGGCGGGCGTCAACGCGGAGGTCCTGTTCTTCGACGAGAGCGATGGGCTGATGCTGACCCGCTTCGTCGATGGCGCCGTGACTATGAACGGCGAGCGGTTCAAAGACCTGGGCGCCGTCGCCCGAGCGGCGCGGGCCTTTCGGCGCGTGCACGACTGCGGCCGCCAGTTCGCCACGGAGTTCGACCTGTTCCGCAAAATGGACGAGTACCTGGACTACCTGCGGAAGAAACAGGCCCGCATCCCCGAGGGCTATGCCGACGTCCAGAAGGAGGCCGAGGCCGTGCGCGCTGCGCTGAACGCTCGTCCTGCTGCGCTGCGTCCCTGCCACTGCGATCCGCTGGCGGAGAACTTCCTCGATACCGGCGCGCGTATCTTCATCATCGACTGGGAATATGCCGGCAACAATGACCCCATGTGGGATCTCGGCGACGTATCGGTCGAGGCCGGCTTTGGCCCCGACCAGGATGCGGCGCTGCTGGATGCCTATTTCGGGGGCAAGCCCCCGGCGGCGCAGGCCGGCCGCATGGTCATGTACAAGGCGATGTGCGACCTCCTGTGGACGCTCTGGGGCGTCATTCAGGTCGTTAACCAGAACCCCGTGGATGATTTCTGGGCCTACGCCGTCAATCGCTTCGACCGCTGCAAGACGTTGATGGGCAGTCCAGCCTTCGGCCCGCATCTCGACGCGGTGCGCCGTGGATGACGAGCCGCGGCGGCGCCAGCGACAGAACCGCTAGCCCTCCGGACGGAAGGGAGCCGCGGAAAACACGAGACGACGCGGCCGCTTGAGCAAGCACGCCTGCGACGATATTCATTGTCTCGAACGCCGAATCAATCAGAGACGCAAGCGCAGGAACGCATGTCATCCGACCGGATCCGCAAGGTGCTGTTCATTTCGGCCGATCAATGGCGCGGCGAATGCCTGTCCGCTCTCGATCATCCCTGTGTGCGCACGCCCAATCTTGACGCCCTCGCGGTCGACGGCGTGCTGTTCCGCAGCCACTACTGCCAAGCGAGTCCCTGCGGCCCGGCGCGAACCAGCATGCTCACGGGCATGTACATGATGAACCACCGCAGCCTGCGGAACGGGACCCCGCTCGACGCGCGCTTCACCAACCTGGCCTTGGAGCTTCGCAAGGCCGGCTACGATCCGACCCTGTTCGGCTACACCGACACCAGTCCGGACCCCCGCAGCTATCCGCCCGATGATCCCGCGCTGAAGACCTATGAGGGCGTGCTGCCGGGCATGACCGTCGGTCTGCAGCTGCCGGACAATATGGCCGCCTGGATCGCTGATCTCAGGGCCAAGGGCTACGACCTGCCGCGCGGCCGGCGCGACGTCTACCGGCCGGTGGCCGACTACCCCGGCGCCGAACGGCGAGGCCACAGCTTCGCGCCGCCGGTCTTCGGCGCCGACGACAGCGAAACGACGTTCATGGCGAACGCCATCCTGCGCTACCTGTCGGTACGCAGGGACGAGAACTGGTTCGTGCACGGGGTGTTCTTGCGCCCCCATCCGCCGATCATCGCGCCGGAGCCGTACAATAGAATGTATGACCCAGCAGCTGTGCCGATGCCGCGGCGCGCCTCCACGCCCGATGCCGAATCGGCCCAGCATCCCTACCTCGCCTATGCCCTCAGGGCGATGACGGAGATCGGGGCCTACAACGAGCACTACCCCCACAGCCTGCTGGCGATCGACGACACGGAACTGCGGCAACTGCGGGCGACCTACTACGGCATGATCACCCAGGTCGACGATCAGGTCGGCCGCTTGATCGCGCATCTCAAGAAGACCGGCGAGTACGACCACACGCTCATCATCTTCACCTGCGACCATGGCGAGATGCTGGGCGACCACTGGCTGTGGGGCAAGCCCGGCTATTTCGACGAGAGCTTTCATATCCCTCTCATCATTCGCGACCCGCGCACGGCAGCCGACGACGGCCGCGGGCGCGTCGTGGCAGACTTCACCGAGGCCGTCGACCTGATGCCGACCGTCCTCGACTGGCTCGGCCTCGAACCGCCGGCCCAGTGCAACGGTCGCTCGCTGCTCCCCTTCGTCGTCGGACGATCGCCGACGGATTGGAGGCGGGAGGTCCATTGGGAGTACGACTTCAGCGATATCGTCGATCTCGATCCCGAGAGCGCTCTTGGCCTCGACAGCGACCAGTGCACGCTCAACGTGATCCGCGACGAGCGCTACAAGTACGTGCACTTTACCGCCTTGCCGCCTTTGTTCTTCGATCTCCAGAAGGATCCGGGACAATTCAGCAATCTCGCGGCCGATCCGGCCCAGTTGCCACTCGTCCTGGCCTACAGCCAGAAGCTGCTTTCCTGGCGCATGGAGCACAACGAGCGGACGCTGACGCGCAGCTTCCTCACCGCCGATGGTGTGTTCGACCGCCCGCGGGCGCGTCGCTAGCGCAACATCACCGGGCGCAAGGCGCATATTGTTGCAGAAAAGTTACGGATAGACGACACCATACTTGGGTAAGCATGTGCGCGCGTCGCGCGCGGGACGTGGCAACTGGAGGGCGGAATTAACGGAACGATCTTCCTGCTGGACCTCCTGGGAGCGGCCGCTCTTCTGCTGTGGGGCTTACGCATGGTCCGCACGGGCGTGCTGCGCGCCTACGGCGGCGATCTGCGCCGGAGCCTCGGACGCAGCATGGCCAACCGGCTGTCGGCCCTGCTGACGGGGCTGGGCATTACGCTGCTCCTGCAGAGCAGCAGCGCGACCGCTATGATGGCGGCCTCGTTCGCGTCGCGCGGCCTGGTCAATACGGCCGCGGCGCTGGCAATCATGCTGGGAGCCGACATCGGCACAAGCGTGGTCGCCCAGCTCTATTCATTCAAGCCGCCGGCCCTGTCGCCCGTCCTGATCCTCGCCGGCGTCGTGATGTTCATGACCAGCGAGGCCACGCGGCGGCGCGACCTTGGCCGCGCCATCATCGGCCTCGGACTGGTCCTGATGGCGCTGCAGACGATCGCGGCCAATGCCGCGCCGTTGCGGGAGTCGCAGGTCCTGATCGACGTCATGGCCGCGCTTGGCGATGCCCCCATCATCGCGGTGATCGTCGGCGCCCTCGTGACGCTGGTCTCGACCTCCAGCCTGGCCGTCGTGCTGCTAGTCATCTCGTTCGTGCAGCATGAGGTGATCGCGCTGCCGCTTGCATTCGCGCTCGTGCTCGGCGCCAACCTCGGCAGTGCCGGCCTGCCGCTTCTGGCAACGCTGCGATCCGAGCCCGAGGCCCGGCGCGTACCGCTCGGCAACCTGATCTTCCGCCTCCTTGGCGTGGCCATCGCTCTGCCCCTCCTCCCGTTCATCGTTCCCCGTGTCGGCTGGATCGAGGCCGAGCCCTGGCGACAGGTGGCGAATTTTCACACCGGCTTCAACGTCGCGCTGGCAGCGGCGTTCATCGGTCTCATCGGACCCGTCGCCAGAATGTGCGCCCGCAGCTTTCCCGACAGGCCGCAGACCGACAGCATGGTGCGGGCGCGCTATCTCGACCGCGGCGCCCTCGAATCGCCGGCCGTCGCGATCGCCAATGCCGCGCGCGAGACGCTGCGCATGGGCGACATCATCGAGAAGATGCTGACCCAGACGCTCGACGTCTTTCGGCGCGACGACCGCAAGCTGCTGCACGAGGTCGAGGACCTGGACAACGGGCTGGACGCGCTGAACGAGGCGATCAAGCTCTATCTCACCGAGGTGAGCCGGGACACGCTGGCGCCGGAGGACGGGCGGCGCGCCGTCGACATCATCACCTTCACCACGAACCTCGAGCATGTCGGCGATATCATCGACAAGAACCTGATGGAGCTGGCCAACAAGAAAATCCGCAACAAGCTGCAATTCTCGGCGGCCGGCTTTCAGGAAATCTGCGACATGCACGCCCGGGTGATGGAGAACCTGAAGCTCTCCCTCAACGTCTTCATTTCCGGCGACGTGAGGATGGCGCGCCGCCTGCTGGAGGAGAAGGTCGCGTTCCGCGAACTCGAACGCTTCGCGTCCGACAGCCATCTGCAGCGCCTGCGGCGGGGCACGCCGGAGAGCATCGAAACCAGCGGCCTGCATCTCGACGTGATCCGGGACCTGAAACGGATAAACTCGCACCTGACGTCGGTCGCGTACCCCATTCTCGACGCCGCCGGCGAATTGGCCAGGACCCGGCTGAAGCCGCTGGAAGAACAGCGGCCGACCTAGGCACGAGGCCGTGGGCGGCACGCGGAATCGCCCCTCAACTCATTGGCGCCATTGAGCCTTTCGCCCGCGTGTGGCACTGGCCTTGGCCGGCGACTTCCTTTAGAATTGCAAAAAACTAGGTCACTGCTGCCAAGCGATGGTATCGAATCCGCACCGATGGCCCTTCGCTGAATCGCGGCGGAAATTGCCAACAGAGCAGAGGAAGGCAGGTCGATCATGATGAAGGCACCGTTTCCGATCGTTTCGCGCAGGCGGGTCCTGATGGCTGCAGGCGCCGTCGGCGCCGTGGCCGCCATGCCGCGGAGCGGATGGGCGGAGGAAGAGAAGAAGCTGAACGTCTACAATTGGGATACGTATATCGGCAATACCACGCTCCAGACCTACACCGACAAGACCGGCGTCCAGGTCCAGTACGATCTCTTCGCCAACAATGAAGAGCTGCTGGCGAAGCTCAAGGAAGGGAATCCGGGCTACGATGTGATCTTCCCCAGCGACTACATGGTGCAGACCATGATCACGCTCGGGATCATCGTGCCGCTCGACCATGGCAAGCTGACCAACATCGGCAACATCGATGCGACATTCGCGAATCCGACCTACGATCCCGGCATGAAGCACAGCGTGCCCTACAAGTGGGGCACCGTCGGGATCGGCTATCGCAAATCGAAGGTCCAGGGAACGCCGGACAGCTGGGGCCTGCTGTTCGACAGCGACAAGTTTGCCGGCCGTGAGGCCCTGCTGGCAGATCAGCGCATCGTGCTCGGTTGCGCGCTCAAATATCTCGGCTTCTCTATGAACTCGACCAACCAGGAAGAGATCAACAAGGCGCGCGACCTGCTCATCAAGCAGAAGCCGCGCATCAAGGCCTTCGCCCCCGACGAAGGCCAGAACATGTTGATCGCCGGCGACGTCGACATCGTGATGGAGTGGAACGGCGACATCCGGCAGGTGATGGACGAGGACGCCGATCTCAGCTACGCGATCCCCAAGGAAGGCACGAACGTCTTCATCGACAACATGTGCATTCCCAAGGACGCGCCGCACCCCGAGAACGCGCACGCCTTCCTCAACCACATCCTCGACCCGAAGGTGGAAGCGGAGATCTGCAACACCATCCACTACGCCACACCTAACGCCGAGGCCCGCAAGCTGTTGCCGCCCGCGGAGCTCAGCAATCCGACGATCTATCCGCCGGCTGACGTCATCGCCAAGAGCGAGCCGATCCTCGACGTTGGCGAATTCACGACGATGTACGACAAGGCCTGGACGGAAGTTCAGGCGGCATGACAACAAAGGGCGGCGTGAAGAACTTGTCTGACTGAGGCTCCGCCACACCGTCGCCGCCGCCCAATGGCGGCGACGGGCTGCAGAGCGTCAGTCGACGAGCGCCGCAAACGGGAACGGCGACGGGAGGCGGTCGCCGGATCCACCGGCAGACGATAGGGGCTGGCTTGATGCGCGACTGGCGGAAGGAGAAGGGCGCGTTCGCGGTGTTTTCCCTGCCGGGAACGTTCTGGATTATCCTCTTCTTCACTCTCCCGCTGCTCATCGTATGGGTCTACAGCTTCTGCGCCCGCGGGCCGCAGGGGCAGATCATCTATGATTTCTCGTTCGACAACTATCTGCGCGCCCTCGAGCCCATCCATCTCAAGATCATCGGCAAGTCTCTGGGCATTGCAGCGGTCTCGACGGCGATCTGCCTGCTCGTCGGTTTCCCAATGGCCATGGGCATCGCCTTTGCGCCGCCCAAGTGGAAGAACCCCTTGCTGGTGCTTGTCGCCCTGCCCTTCTTCACCAATCAGCTGGTCCGCACCTATGCCTGGATCGCGATCCTGCGTACGAACGGATATCTCAACCAGGCGCTGGGTGGCGCCTATGACGGCCTCGTCAATGCGTTGGGCCTGAGCGACACGCTCGTGTCATACAGCCCTCCCGACATGCTCTACAATCAGTGGGCAGTCATCATCGGCATCGTCTATGTCAATCTGCCGTTCCTGGTGCTGCCGCTCTATGCCACTCTCGAGCGTTTGGACAAATCCTATCTCGAAGCCAGCCTCGATCTGGGCGCCAGTCAGCAAAAGACGTTCCTGCTCGTGCTCGTGCCGCTCGCGCTGCCCGGCATCGTCTCGGGCACGCTGCTCACGTTCATCCTGGCCGTCGGATCGTTCCTGCAGCCCAAGCTGCTGGGCGGCCCCGACAGCGAAATGATCGGCACGCTGATCGAGCGGCAGTACAAGGAATCGCGCGACATGCCCTTCGGGTCCGCGCTGTCGTTCCTTCTCCTGTATTCGACCTTCATCCTGCTCTGGCTGCGGTCGGCCCTGGCGCAGCGTTCGAAAGGAGCGGACTTCGCATGACGGCTGTCGCGACAACCGCGCCGCCAAGGCCTGCGGCGGCAGCACGGCGCAAGCTGCGGCCGGCCCCGCTCGAGTATGGGCGCCGGACGTGGCTGCGGGCGGTGATGGTCGTCAGCTTCATCTTCCTGTATGCGCCGATCGTCACGCTCATCGCCTTCAGCTTCAACAACAGCAAGCGCAACGTCACCTGGGAGGGCTTCACGCTCGACTACTACGTGAAAGCGCTCAACAACACGGCGCTCCACGACACGCTGATCAACAGCATGATCGTGGCGTTCTGGTCGACGCTGGCCTCGACGATCATCGGTTCGCTGCTGGGCGTCGCGCTGCAGCGGTTCCGCTTCCCCCTGAAGGGACCGTACGAAGGCCTCATCCATCTGCCGATCGTGATCCCCGAGGTCTGCATGGCGGCGGCCATGCTGGTGTTCTTCGCCAAGTTCGTCGGGATTCCCTTCGGCTTGTTCACGATCACCGCCAGCCACATTGCCTTCAGCTTCCCCTTCGTAGCCGTCGTCGTCCGCTCGCGCATGGCGGGGTTCGACGAATCGCTCGAGGAGGCGTCGCGTGATCTCGGCGCCAATCCCTGGCAGACGTTCTTCAACGTGACGCTGCCCTACATGATGCCGGGGGTGGTGGCCGGCGCCTTGCTGGCGTTCACGCTGTCGCTCGACGATTTTCTCATCACGTTCTTCGTCTCGGGCCCATCCTCGACCACATTCCCGGTCAAGATCTATTCCATGGTCCGACAGAGCGTGACACCCGAGGTGAATGCGGCGTCGACCATGCTGATCCTCGTCACGTTGACGGTCACGGCCATCGGCATGTGGTTCCAATCCCGCTCCGGCAAGAAATCGGTTGGTCATGGATAAGCGAAAATCCATCATCTCGATCCAGCACGTCTCGAAGCGATTCGGCGGCTCCGTGACCGCTGTCGACGACGCCCATCTCGAGATCGAAGAGGGCGAGTTCTTTGCGCTGCTGGGACCGTCCGGCTGCGGCAAGACCACGCTGTTGCGGATGCTGGCCGGCTTCGAATTGCCGAGCGAAGGGCAGATCATGATCGACGGCCAGCCCATGGAGGGCGTCGAACCCGACAAACGCCCGGTCAACATGGTGTTCCAATCCTACGCCGTGTTCCCGCATATGAGCGTCGAGCGCAATGTCGGCTACGGCCTGCGCGTGACCGGCGTTGGAGCCGACGAAACCAAGCGGCGGGTGGCCGAGGCGCTCGCGCTCGTCAAGATGGAGAAGTTTGCCGATCGCATGCCGAATCAGCTGTCGGGAGGCCAGCGGCAGCGTGTGGCGCTGGCGCGCGCGCTGGTGAAGCGCCCGAAGGTCCTGCTCCTCGACGAACCACTGTCGGCGCTCGACGCCAAGCTGCGCGAGGCCATGCAGCTGGAACTGGTGCGTCTGCAGCAGTCCGTGGGCATCACGTTCGTAATCGTCACGCACGACCAGGACGAAGCGCTGTCGATGGCCAATCGCATTGCGGTGATGGAAGCGGGCAAAGTGCGCCAGATTGCGCCGCCGGCAGAGCTCTACGAGTTCCCGAACTCGCGCTTCGTCGCCGACTTCATCGGCAAGATGAACCTGTTCGAGGGTCGGGTGTCCGGCGCGAGCGGCAACCAGATCGTCGTCGACGCCAAGGGCCTGGGCCGCATCGCCGTTCCTTTTTCTGGATCGGCGCAGGGCGATGTCGGGATCGCCGTGCGGCCAGAGAAGATCCGGCTCGACCGAAGCGAGCCGGGCAACGATCGCATCCGGCTGCGCGGCCGCGTGACCGAGGTGGCCTACTACGGCGACGAAAGCGCCGTATTCCTGGAAGACAGCGGCGGCATCAGCGTCAACGTCAACGTGCCCAACGAGGCGCGCAGCACCACGCCGGCTTTCGCCATCGGCGACGAACTCTGGCTGTCGTGGAATCCGGCCGATACGCTCGTATTGACTGCCTGAAAATCTCAGGCCGCTGCGATGCGCGGCCGCCCGAAGGCGGTTACCTCGATACGGCTCTCGATAAAGATCTGAATACCGTTCGGGTCGCGATGCACCTTGTCGGCGCGGCGGTGACGCAGCTCGATGTCACCTGCGCCGGCCGCGCGTGCCTTGCGTGTCGCGAGCGCAGACGTCTCGGCGAGCGCCTGCTCGGCCGCCTGCTCCAGCTCGCTGAAATCGGCATTCCCGACGGGCAGGTGCACGCGGAAGACGCCCTCGGTGGGCGCCGTAATGAGAGCTGATACCGATTGTACGATGCCGCCCGCGACCGCACCGACGGCATTGCAGACGCCGGCATGAGGCGGGACCACCAAACGGGCCCCGAGGCGGCGTGCGACTTCGGGGTAGTATGATCGGACGGGCGCGCCTATGGCCACGAGCGGCCGATCCAACGCGATGTTGACGCGCAGCAACGAGCTCACGCCGACGGTGTGACGAAGCGCCTGGTCGACGAGCCGGCGTCCGAGCGGGCCCCCCGCCGCCAGAGTGGTCTCGTCGTCGTTCGCCAACGCTGCATCGATGATTACCCGGCCCGATTGCAGGATCGTCGCCTCGATCACCCGCCGAGCAAAGCTTGCCGCGTCAGGGTCGGACGGCCGGGCCGCAGCCTCGTCGTCGCGTATCCACAGCTCGGCACCCAGACGAGCCGCCTCGTGCGACCATTCGCCGTGCAGGCCGAGAACATGCGCGGCATCGCTGGGCGTGAAGCCGCTGACGATCGCCAAGCCCCGATCGACCAGCCTTTCGATCGCCCGGGAAGCGGCATAGCCGCCGGCGAGGTCGGTCAGGGGAACGGGCCCGCCCGCAAGCGCCGCCCAGACGCGCGCCTGGGACGGCGGCAGGCTGGCGGCACTGGTATCGAGCGATCGATTGCGCAGGACGAAGCGGCCCGCATTCGGGGCAAGACGATCGGCTTCGTGCTGGGCGTGCAGCACTTGCAGCAGGGCGGGATGCTGGTGGCAGAGAAGACTGAGTGGAACCAAGCGGCGTGGCCCGACCACAATAGCCTGGCCGTCGCGATGGACCTCGCTGTCGCCGCCGACGCCGTAGGTATGCACGGCGACGGCCTCGACCATCGTCCGCCACCCCGCCACGAACGCGCCCTCCCGATCCAACACCGGCCGCCCGCCGCTCAGCAGCGCGATATCCGTCGTCGTGCCGCCCATGTCGGCGACGAGGGCGTCGTCTTCGCCCGCGAGATGGCGCGCCCCGACGACGCTGGCGGCCGGCCCCGAAAGGATCGTCTCCACCGGCCGCGCCAGCGCGAACTCGGCCGAGACGAGCGAGCCGTCGCCCTTCACGACCATCAGCGGCGCCCGGACGCCCTTCTCGGCCATCAGCCCCTCGACGGCACGGATGAGCTGCTGCAGCTGGGGAATCAAGCGGGCGTTCAGGGCCGTGGTCAGCGCGCGCCGCGGCGCGTCCAGTTTGGACGTCAATTCATGGCCGCAACTGACGGGCTTTCCCGTGAGGCGCCCGATCAACTCGCGCGCCGCCACCTCATGAGCCGGATTGCGCACGGAAAAAAAACCGGAGACGGCGAAAGCAGCAACGCTGGAGTGGTGCGCATGGACGGCAGCCTCGAGCGCGGGAAGATCGAGCGGTGCCTGTTCGTCGCCGGTGGCACTATGGCCGCCGGCGATGAAGCAGACGGGATCATGCCCGAGCGCACGCCGGAGCCCCGCGCGATCGAGCGCCGACGGCTCATAGCCCAGCAGCAGCAGGCAGATCGGACTGCCCTGCCCTTCGACGATCGCATTGGTCGCGAGCGTGGTCGAGAGCGAGACGAAGCCGATGTCGTCGACGGGCAGCTCGCGCAAGACCGCCTCCATCGCGCCGCGCAAGCCGATGGCGAGATCGTGCTTCGTCGTGAGCGCCTTGGCGGCTGCAGCGACGGCACCGCGGGCCGGATCGAACAGGACGGCATCGGTGTAGGTTCCACCGGTGTCGAAGCCCAGGAGATGCAAGAGGTAGCCTATGCAGACAGCGAGGCGAGAGCGGCGCGCAGCTGACTGGCGTTGATGGGCTTGGCCATGGCCTCGACGTTGGTCATACCGCGGCTGCAGGCGACGGCCTTGGCAATCCGTGGGTATTCGGGGCTGTACCCGCTCACGATAAAGACGCGCGACCGGCAACCCTGGCTGGCAAGATACTGCAACAACTCGATCCCTTCCACATCCGGCATTACGAGATCGAGGATGATAGCCGTTGGTTGTCCGTCAAGGTAGGCCTGTTTGAAGCTGTCGCCGTCGGCGGCGACCGCAACATCGAACCCCTCGGCCTCGGCGATGCGACGCACGAACTCGCAGAACACCGGCTCGTCATCGATGACCAGCAGTCGTCGGTCGTGCGCCAAATGAGGGCTCCCACAGCAAAGGGCCTGAGACCCCAATCACCTCAGACGGGGCGTTCCTATTTCCCATACCGGCGTAAAGGATTCGTCTAGAAAACGAGTAAATTGCGGTGATTCCCGCCCAACCACGGCGCCGCGCCCCGAATTCACGCGGATTTAACCATAGCAAGGGTCAAAGACTAGTTGTCGGTCAAAGCGCGTTGTTTGCCGCCTACCGCTCTGCGCGCGGTCAGCACATCCTGCACGCCGACGATGGAACGGAGGCAGCGCGCGATATCCCAGCCGAGCGCATCCGACAGCCCGATGACCTGAATATCGATCTGCATCGCGTCGAGTTCGACCACGTCACTGTGCCATCGCCCAGGCACCAAACCGCGCTTGGCGAACTGCTCGAGAACCCGCACGACCGTTCCAGGATCAGGCACGAGGTCGATCGAGAAGCAGTAGGCCTGAGTTGTGGTTTGACTTGCCGAGTCGGTTTCACGCGCCTCGGCGGCGGAGAAGAGCAATCGGTCGGGATAGGACATCGGACACGCAACCATCGGCAATCTCGGAGCGAACGGGTTCATCGGCGGCCTGGCAAGCTGGCCCGCCGCTAATTCGCGCGCTCATAATTCGCCGAGATGGGGTGTCCATGACCCGACGCTATCTCGCGGTCAGGTACACGTCAACCGCCCGGCCACCAAGTGCGCCGGTGCTGCCTGCGGCGGGCACGACTTGGACGTCGCCCGAGAGAGACGGAAGGCCTTCGTCACAGCCAGCCGAGCGACCGATACCAGTCGACGGCATCGCGCGCCGACTCCTCTACCGGCCGGGGAACCAGGCCCAACTCGGTCAGGCTCATCGACGCGTCGAAGAACATGCAGCGCCGCGTCAGGCGTACCCCAGTGACCGTAGCCATGGGCACCTTGCCGGTGACATGCGTCGCCCATTTCTCGCTGCACCAACCCACAGCCAGAGCGACTGCATAAGGCAGCGTCCAGCGCGGCGGCGGCCGACCGACCTCTGCGCCCAGCACTCGCAACCAGTCGGCCAGCTCGCGATTGTGACCGCCAAGCAAATAGCGCCGGCCGATCTGACCTCTCCTCATGGCCGCGATCATCCCGGTGGCAACATCGCGCGCGTCGACGAGATTGAGCCGACAATTCAGGTAGGCGGGCAGTTCGCCGCGGCAGAACGCGAGCGACATGCGCGTGGGCGGCGTCAACGAGCGGTCACCGGGGCCGACTGGCAGCGTGGGGCAGACGAGGATGACCGGCGCACCCGTGGCAGCCAGCTGGCGCACCGCGCTGTCCGCGCGGAATTTGCTGAGACAGTACGGGCCGAGCATGTCGGCCTCCTTCAGCTCTCGCCGCTCGACTGGATCGTCAACGAAATCCGCCGCCGACGTCAGTATGCTCTCCGTGCTCGTGTGCAGCACTCGCTCCGCGCCGTTGTCGAGCGCCGCGTGGATGACATTCAGCGCGCCCCGGTAGTTGATGGCGTCATACTCGCGCAGATCGCGACGCCAGAGATTGGGATCGGCCGCCAAGTGATAGACGTGACTGCAATCGCGGGTTGCCCGGGCCATGGCCGCCTGGTCGCAGATGTCGGCTCTGATGAGATCGATCCCGTTCAACGGCAGGTGGTCGACGCTGGCGCCGGGACGCTCAATCACCCGTACTTCCTCACCCTCGTCCAGCAGAGCCGCCACCAGATGAGAGCCGATGAAGCCCGCTCCGCCGGTGATAAGATTCATGCCAGACTTCCCTGGCTCTGGACATCGGCAGCCATATCGTCCAGATGGCGCCGCTGCGGCATCGTGCCTTCCCGAGTGATACGTGTGATCAACCTAACCGCCGCCCGGTTGAGGGGACAGGGGAAGTTCCCGGCGAGGCGCACCAGATGGCCATTGTAAGCGTCGATCTCGGTCTCGCCCCGCCCAACGTCCGGCGCCATGGAGCAATATGTGCCTCGCAGCGACGGCCGGAAGAAGATCGCCATCAGGTCGGGCAGTCCCGGAGTCCTCAGGATCCGCGCGACGGTGTCTGGGTGGAACGGGCCGATCTTCGCCAGCGCTAAGCCGGCGTGGCGTAATACGGCATAGTTCTCAAGCAGCAGTCCGAAGAATAGCCGCTTGGCCAGCGCATCGGTCAGCAGGGCCGCGTTGTCTACGCCGGCGGCCGCTGCAAGCGGGGAAATGGCTGCGTTGTACATCAGCTTGGTGGCCTTGAAGGGGCGCACGTCTCCGACCAACACGACTTTGAACAGGCCCGCCTGCCCGAAAGCACCCGCGAGGCTTGCCAACTCGCCTCGCTCCTCGGCGGTTGCCTCCCGCCGCGCACCGATGTGCAGGCTGCCGGAGCGCGTGATGCGGGCAGCCGGCCGCTCGCGCTCGCACTCTGAGACGAATGACGCGATACCTTCGCCGGCGAAATCGCTGGAATCGAGCGCGGTGTCATATCCATTCTGCACAGGCACCAGGCGGTGCGTCGTGGTCAGGCGCGCAAGCACCGCGCGATTGTCATAGGTCTTGGTGCACAGTAGGACGACTGCATGGGCTGGCGGCTGCCAGTCTGCGAACCCCACGAACGGCAGTTTCACTGCCGCTTGGCCAGCCACGACAAGTCCCTCAGCCTGTCCGGAGGCTATCTTGTCCGAGCGCCGTTCGACGAGCGTGACATCCCAGCCAGCGCGGGCCAGCGACCAAGCCAAGACAACGCCGATACCGCCGGCGCCGACGACATGAACCTGAGTTTTCATGGCCCGCCATGATTGTCAGTTCCTCCTTGGGAGGCGTCAAGCATCTCGGAGAAGTCTGGCGGCAACAGGCGAGTGGGGCGCCCCTAACGAGCGGTCGCCGCTGGGGGCCCCTAGCAGGACATGGCAACGGCAGTCGCCGCGAGGAACCGATGCAGCCTGGACATGAGGGATATGGTGCCCAGGGCCGGAATCGAACCAGCGACACGCGGATTTTCAGTCCGCTGCTCTACCAACTGAGCTACCTGGGCTTGCCCGCGAGGATCCGTCGGAAGGCTGGCTTATAGTGAAAATTCCGAGGCCTGTCCAGCCACGGAGGCCACGGGTGGGCGCTCAAGCCGGATCTGGGTCTGGTTCGTCCGGCGGCCGCTCGGCAGTTTCGCCGGGGACCCGATAGGTTTCGTTGAGCCATCGAGCCAAGTCGATGTCGGCGCAGCGCACCGAGCAGAACGGCTGGTAGCGCCTGGACGGCGTCGCGCCGCAGATTGGACAGCCACTGGGGCCCTTTCGAGCGAACTCCTTCCGCTCGCTTGCATGCCGGCGAAGGCTCCAGTGTCGGGCGAAGTCCTCGAGTTCGGCTGACATCAAAGCTCGTCCATGGGTCGTCGGGCGCGTCCTGTGCCCTCGCAGGTTGCGCAGGTTTTCGTCATGATCTGCGCCAATGTGGGGCCACGCCGCTTGCGGGTCAACTCTACCAGACCGAGGCGCGACATCGCACCAATCCAGACCGGCGCGGAGTCACTGGCAGTAGCGTTCCGCAGCCGGTCAACGACCTGGCGACGGTGGGCCGCGTCTCTTAGATCGATGAAGTCGACCACGACGATACCACCGACGTTGCGGAGCCGGATCTGACGCGCAATCTCGTCGGCTGCCGCCAGGTTCGTACGCAACAGAGCGCGCTCGCCGACGGCACCAGGCTGCGCGGCACCCGCTCCCAGGGCGTTGACATCTACGACCGTCATGGCCTCGGTCGGTTCGATCATGAGGCCCCCGCCCTCCGCCAAGTCGACCCTTGGATCTAGCGCATCTTCGATCTGCTCGAGAATCTGGCCCACTGCGGGCGTCCAATCGGTGCTGCGATGGAAGGCGATACGGTTCGCCAGCCCCGGCACCGCCGCGTTACACCAAGCCTCAGCAGCTTCTGCCGCACCGCGCTGATCGTAGCAAATCTGGCTGAACTGGCGGCCGTGGTCGCGGAGCAACCGAAGATCCACCGGCGGCTGCCTGTAGAGCGCTGCGGGCCGCTCAGCCTGGAATAGGTCGGACAGCTTCTGCCAGGACATCCGCAGCGCCGCAGCTTCCTCCCGCAACTGACGCTCCTCCACGTCGATGGCCGCCGTGCGAACTACGAATCCCTCGCCAGGCTGGGCGATCGCTCCGACGAGCGCCGACAGGCGCGACCGCTCGCTCTTGTCGACGATGCGCTCCGATATGGAGACGCCGCGCCGCCCGGGCTGCAAAACCAAACAAACGCCTGTCAGGCTTACCCGTGTGGTGACGCGCGGCCCCTTGTCGGGCCCTCCCCAGCGCTCGATCTGGACGATTTGCTTCGCTCCCTCGACGACAGGCGCGGGCAGGTCGCTCAATGGGAGAAACGCCGCACCCTTCGTGCCAATATCGACGAAGGCGGCACCGAGTCCCCTCTCCACGTGCGTGACGCGGCCGAGGTAGATGTTCCCTTCTGTGTTCGCTTCGCCTTCGGGTTCGTAATGAAACTCAACGACGCGTTCGTTTTCGACCCAAGCGACCCAGCGACGCTTGCTGTTGACCGACACCAACAGGTCTTGCCGTGCGTGATCTTGGGACGACGTCATACCGGCTCGATGCGGTACCCCAACCCTGCCAGGAGGGTATGGGTTTCGTAGAGCGGTAGGCCGACGACGTTGCTGTAGGAGCCGCTGATCCAGGTAATGAAGCTGGCTGCGCGACCCTGGATGGCGTACCCCCCCGCCTTGCCTTGCCATTCGTTGCTTGCCAAATACACCGCTCTCTCGTCGGCGCTCAATCGCTTGAAGACGACGCGCGAAGTGACGATCCGAACTGCGCTTTTTCCAGCCGGCGTAGTCACGCAAAGGCCCCCGATGACGCGGTGGCGCCGGCCGGAGAGCAACCTGAGACAGGCGTCGGCGCTTGCGTGCGTATCGGCCTTCGGGAGGATGCGGCGGCCACAAGCTACGACCGTATCGGCGGCAAGAACGAAAGCCTGGGGATGTCGCCCAGCGACGACCGCCGCTTTCGCGAGTGCCAGGCGGCCGGCGTGTTCGACCGGCAACTCCCCTGGCAACGGCGCCTCGTCTATATCGGCCGGGTCGATAACGTCTGGAAGGATGCCAATCTGGGCGAGCAACTCATGGCGGCGGGGCGAGGCCGAGGCCAGCACCAGGATCGGGCGCGATGTCGGTGCGGCCACGGCGGGATCTGCCGACCGTCGAGCAGACTACTTGAAGCGGAAGGTGATACGCCCCTTGGTCAGGTCATACGGTGTCATCTCGACATTGACCCGATCACCGGCGAGCACGCGAATGCGATTCTTGCGCATCTTCCCGGAGGTGTGGGCAAGCACTTCGTGCTCGTTATCGAGCTTGACGCGGAACATTGCGTTGGGCAGCAGCTCCATCACCGTACCCGAGAACTCAATCAGATCTTCCTTCGGCATCCAGTCTCCTGACTATGACGTGAGTCCGTCTCGGTAGGCCAGTGGCGCGGATCATAGCGCCATCGGCCAACTTTGCAAAACTCTCCCAAGGGTGCGCCCATATTGAGGCCGAGTTCCTAGACCATCGGGGCCGCATGCGCCGGGAACCGCTCACGGATACGGCGCATCAGTGTATCCCGCACCGCTCGATAGGCGTCCAGACGAGCCTCCCGGTTGCCTTCGACGATACTCGGATCGAACGTGTTCCAGAACTCGACGTCGCACGCCATGGTGCGAGTCATCTCGAGGGCGCGGTGATGGGCCTCGGGTGAGAGAGAGACGATCAGGTCGAAGGAAGTATCTTCGAGGTTGTCGAAGGTCTTCGCCCGGTGGCGGCTGATATCGATTCCAATCTCGTCCATGGCCGCGACAGCGAACGGGTCGAGCTCGCCTGCGCGCACACCGACGGAATCGACGAAGACACGGCGATTGTGCAGGAGTTTGAACAGGCCTTCCGCCATCGGTGAGCGCACGGCGTTCAAGGTGCAACAGAACAGAACGCTGCCGGGCAAACCGTCCATTCGCCCTCCACCGTCAACCGCGGATATGGAGGACACAGATCAGGGTGAAAAGGCGTCGCGCCGTGTTGCCGTCGACCTCGATCTTCCCGGCCAGTCGCTCGCGCAGCAGTTCCGCCCCTTCATTGTGCAGGCTGCGGCGCCCCATATCGATTGCCTCGATCTGCGACGGCGACGCACTCTTGATGGCGGCGTAGTAGCTCTCACAGACGGTGAAATAATCCTTCACCACGCGACGAAAGGGACCGAGCGCGAGCATGACCCTTCCCAACGGCTGTTCGTCCTCGCTGCGAATGTCGAGGACAAGGCGACTCTCTTCGATGCTGAGATGCAGGTTATAGGGGCCGCTCTCGGCATCCGCCGGCGCGAAGCTGTTCTCTTCGATCAGATCGAAAATTGCGACCGCCCGCTCATGCTCGATCTCGGGGCTGCGACGGACGACCGTGCGCTCGTCGAGCGACACCTTCGCGATGCGCCGATTGGCGCCCGGTCCCGAAGCCGTCACGGCAAGGCCCCCGCGGCAGCAGACACTGTCAGGCCCGAGGGTTCAACATTGCGCGTTCCACGGAGGTATCGAGGCACCAACGGGGCCGTTGAGCAGTGGCGCAATCACTGCTGTTTGCTGCCGGCAGCGTCATCCGGATGGCATGGGAGCCAGCGCGTGGGCCACGGATCGCTGAAGTCCTCGAGATAGCACCGCAAGTCCGCGACTTCGAGGCGGATGACCGCGTCATCGGCAAACACCAACGTCACGCTCCCCGGCTCCGCCTGGATGGTCAGCAGCGCCAGAATGCGTTCGCGATTGCGGAGATCGATATTCTTCGTGCGAACGGCCGTGACGCTCTCGAAGCGCAGCCCGCTGTGGACGCGCTCATAGGACGGCCGACCGTCGCCCGGCTCCAGGAACGCAGCATCGCCTCGTTGCCTCTGCGGCGATCGATCAGCCCCAGCGCGCACCAATGCACCGGCATCGAGCCGTTCCCAGCGAAAGCGGTTGAGGGCAACAACAAAGCGGTGCTCGGCCGGCAGGTATGCCATCTCTCCGATCGGAGCCAGGGCATCCTGGACGCAGGCGGCAATCACTGCGAGATCGTCTGGATCCCGAGCGCTGAGCTTGAGACGGTTGTCCGGCATTACCTTAACCGCTCGATCTCCGCGCCGCAGGTACCGAGCTTCTCGACCAGCCGCTCATAGCCGCGGTCGAGATGATAGACGCGATTGAGAATCGTGTCGCCGTCCGCCGCAAGGCCGGCCAGCACGAGCGAGACCGAGGCGCGCAGGTCGGTGGCCATGACTGGCGCGCCGGTCAGACGTTTGACCCCCCGTACCATCGCCGAGGCGCCGTGAACATTGATGCTGGCACCCATGCGGCATAGTTCCGGCACGTGCATAAATCGGTTCTCGAAGATCGTCTCCGTGATCATCGCCGCTCCGCTCGCTGCCGTCATCAAGGCCATGAACTGTGCCTGGAGATCAGTCGGGAAGCCCGGAAACGGTTCGGTCATCACGTCGACACCGACGAGCTGCCCGTTGATCCGCGCGACGCGCAGGCCGCGCGCCGTCGGCGTCACGGCGACGTGCGCCTGCGTCATCGTTTGGGCGACCGCCTCCAACTGATCGAGGCGCGCGCCGATCAGCTCGATATCGCCGTCGGTGATGGCGGCCGCCATCACGTAGGTGCCGGTCTCGATGCGGTCAGCGATGACCGTGTGCTCGGCCCCATGCAGCTGCCGGACACCGTGGATGTGGAGAGTATCGGTTCCGATGCCTTCGATGCGGGCGCCCATGGCGGTGAGGCAATGGCCGAGGTCGACGACCTCCGGCTCGCGCGCCGCATTGACGATTTCGGTCTCGCCGCGTGCCAATGCCGCGGCCATCATGAGATTCTCCGTGGCACCGACGGAAACGTTGGGGAAGACGATACGCGCACCGACGAGACCGTTTGGCGCACTGGCGAAGACATAGCCGTCACGCAGCTCGATCTCGGCGCCCAGCTGGGCCAGGCCCTTCAGGTGCAGGTCAACCGGCCGCGTGCCGATGGCACAACCGCCAGGGAGCGAGACCTTGGCCTTGCCATAGCGCGCCACCAGCGGTCCCAGGACCAGCACCGAGGCCCGCATCTTGCGGACCAGATCGTAGGGTGCCGTGGTATCGGTGATGCGGTCGGCCTGGAGCCGCATCGTGCGCGCAGGCGAAGCCGCACCGGCGCCTGGTTCCATCACCGAGATCGTTGCGCCGAGTTGACCCAGCAGGCTCGCCATCGTGCTGATATCGACGAGGTCCGGCACATTGGTGAGCGTCAGCGGATCCGGCGTCAGGAGTGCGGCCGCCATCAGCGGTAGCGCTGCGTTCTTGGCGCCGCTGATCCGGATCTCGCCACGAAGCCGACGACCGCCGCGAATGCGTATCCTGTCCATGCGATGCGATTGCTAACGGAGGTGCCAGGCGAGCCCATGAAGGGCCCCCGACCCGCCCGGCGCTTCAGCAGACCCGGCAAACTGAACGACTATCGGCATCGACTATGGCTTTCCTGCGACATCATCTCTTAATGGCTGAACGGATTTCGTCCATGATTCGATCGGTTTCTACTGTAACTGTCCGGCTGCCTCAAGTCGCGGCTCCTCCGAGCCTATTCGGTGCCGCCATCATCCCGCCGAGCCATCGGCGGCGGCGCCCCCGAGCCGGCGGCGCGCGTGCGCTCCTGGGTCTTTCGCTTCCGCAGGTTGTCGCGCAGGGCAGTCGCCAGCCGTTGCCGCCGTTGTTCGGCAGCCCGCTGCCCCTCTGCCGACAGCGTCGGCCGCTGGCCATCCTTCCCAACCATAACCGTCAGTCCCTCCTTTTGCCGGTCCCCCGGCAAGCCCATGTGCAGCCCTACCCTATCATCGCCCCACTCGCCTCGAAAAAGGAGAAAAGGCCCGCACCCCAGCAGGGTGCGGGCCGTTCGACGAGTTCTATTGGGGCGCAGGAACATGCCCGGGTGGGCTTGCCTTGCCAGAGGGCGCTATGGCATGGTGCCTCGCTTTTTTAGGCTAGTTTCAATAGCGGAGCCGCCGTAGCTCAGTGGTAGAGCGCGCCCTTGGTAAGGGCGAGGTCGGCAGTTCAATCCTGCCCGGCGGCACCATGTGCCGAGACACC
>DATIXH010000204.1:0-10256 GCA_035518775.1 Candidatus Acidiferrum sp. | reverse complement strand
GATCTCGGACGCCATCGGGCCCTCCGTACGGACGCCGCGAAGGGCCGTCAACGCCGCCGACCAGGGCCGGGTCATCGCGACTTGCGCCGCCGTCGGCTCGTAGCCGCAATGCGCCATGCAGTTGGCGCACTTTTCATAGCGGCCGGTGCCGTAGGAATCCCAATCGGTGGTTTCCATCAGCTCCTTGAAGGTTTTTGCGTAGCCTTCGCCGAGCAGATAGCACGGCTTCTGCCAGCCGAAGATATTGCGCGCGGGCATGCCCCACGGCGTGCATTCATAGCTCTGGTTGCCGGCCAGGAAGTCGAGGAACAGGCCAGAATGCATGAAGTTCCACTTCTTGCCCTTGCCGAGCGCGAACACGTCGCGGAACAGCTGCTTGGTGTTCTGCCGGTTCAGGAAGTGCTCCTGGTCGGGGGCACGCTCGTAGGCGTAGCCCGGCGAGATCGTCAGCATGTCGATGCCGATATCGTCCATGCAGTCGTCGAAGAACTTCGCCATCCGCTCGGGATCGGCATTGTCGAACAGCGTGGCGTTGGCGTTGACGCGGAAGCCCTTGGCCTTGGCGATGCGGATCGCCTCCACCGCCTTGTCGTAGACGCCGTCCTGGCAGACCGACTTGTCGTGATGCGCGCGGTCGCCGTCGAGATGGATCGAGAAGGTCAGATAGGGCGAGGGCGTGAAGAGATGCAGCTTCTTCTCGAGCAGCAGCGCGTTGGTGCAGAGGATCACGTACTTCTTGCGCGCGACGATGCCCTTGACGATCTCGCCGATCTCCTTGTGCAGCAGCGGCTCGCCGCCGGGGATCGCCACCATGGGCGCACCGCACTCGTCGACGGCCTCCAGGCATTCCTGCACCGACAGGCGCCGGTTCAGGATCGGGTCGGGATAGTCGATCTTGCCGCAGCCGGCGCAAGCCAGGTTGCAGCGGAACAACGGCTCCAGCATGAGCACCAGCGGATAGCGCTTGTTGCCCCTCAGGCGCTGCTTCATCAGATAGGCGCCGACATGGATTTTCTGCATCAGGGGGACAGACACTTCTCTGACCTCTCGATCGCTGCTGACTGATAGTTTGATCTACTGCGCCGCGCTGCTCTCGCGTCGGCTGTACTTGTGCGTCGTGCCGTAGGGCGATTCGGCCACGTCCCACAGCATCTCCGGCAGCTTGAAGCGCACGTTCTCTTCCACGCCCTCGAGGTTCTGCACCTCGATCGGCCCGAACTCGCCGAGCCGCGCGATGACCTGCTGCACCAGCTCCTCCGGCGCCGAGGCGCCGGCCGTCAGCCCCACCGCCTTCACGCCCTTGAGCCAGGCGGGATCGACGTCGTCGGCCTGGTCGATGAGATAGCTCGGCACGTTCATCTCGGCGCCGATCTCGCGCAGGCGGTTCGAGTTCGAGCTGTTGGACGAGCCGACCACCAGGATGACGTCGACATGCCGCCCCAGCAGCCGCACGGCCTGCTGGCGGTTCTGCGTGGCGTAGCAGATGTCGCGCACATCCGGGCCGTTCACGTTGGGGAAGCGCTCCTTCAGCCGGTCGATGATCACGCGGGTGTCGTCGACGCTGAGCGTGGTCTGCGTGATGTAGGCGACGCGGCGCGGATCGCGCACCTTGAGCTTGTCGACGTCGGCGATCGACTGCACGAGATGCACGCCGCCGGGAATGCGGCCGCGCGTGCCCTCCACCTCCGGATGGCCCTCATGACCGATCAGGATGACGTCGAAGCCCTTCTCGGCATAGCGCTGGCCCTCGCGATGCACCTTGGCGACCAGCGGACAGGTGGCGTCGATGACAGGCAGGTGCCGCAGCCCCGCCTCGTCCGCAACCTTCTGCGAGACGCCGTGCGCGCTGAACACGGTGATGGCGCCCTCGGGAATCTCGTTCAGCTCGTCGACGAAGCGCGCGCCGATGCTGCGCAGCTTCTCCACCACCCGCTTGTTGTGGACGATCTCATGACGGACATAAACGGGCGGGCCATACTTCTTGAGTGCGAGTTCGACGATCTCTACGGCGCGCTCGACGCCGGCGCAAAATCCTCTGGGTTGCGCGAGAATCACGAGCATGCAGCCCCAACCTTTCCCCTGACTGTTGCCAACTGCTCCCCACTGCAGCCTGCCTGCTGACGCCATGCGCGCGCAAGCGAACAGACCAGAAACGGGTCAATCCCAAGCCAGTACCATACATTGCAGCGGGCGGCAAACATAACCCACGTGTTCCGTGAGCCCGCTCACAAAGGGTGAACCGATTCCCACCGCCGAGCACGAATTTGCGGGCCGCGCAGCCGACATGTTAAAGGACAGCAAACGCCGCGCCAGAATGGGGGAGGGTCCGGCATGCATCGTTTGGCCGGCAGGCTTGTTCGGCTTGCAATTCTCGTGAGCGCCGCTCTGGCATTGCCGGGCGCTCCGGCGAGCGCCGGCCCAGCCAGCGATCTCATCGCCAAGCTGAACGCCGTGTTCCTCGGCGTCATGCAGAACGCCAAGACGCTCGGCTACGAGGGCCGCTACAAGACGCTCGAACCGGCCCTGGCGGACGCCTACGACTTCCCGGAGATGATGCGGGTGAGTACCGGCCGCCACTGGCGCGACCTGACGGACGACCAGAAGAAGCAGGCCATCGCGGCGTTCGAGGACTACTCCGTGGCCACCTACGCGGCCCGCTTCGACGGCTTCGGCGGCGAGCGCTTCGAGGTGCTCGGCGAGGAGACGGCACCCGGCGGTAACCTGCGCGTCAACAACCAGATCGTGCCGACCAGCGGCGCCCCGATTCGCATCGACTACCTCCTGCGGCAGGACGCCGGGCAGTGGCGCATCATCGACGTGTATCTCAAGTCGTCGGTAAGCGAGTTGGCCGTGCGCCGCGCCGAGTTCACCGACATCCTCTCCAAGAGCGGCTTCGACGGCCTGATGGCCGACCTCAAGACGAAGGTCGCGAAGTTGCGCACCGAGGGCGCCGCCGCCGCGAATTAGCGCACGCCCGTTCCGAAGAAGGACGCCCTCTGGAAGCTCGCATCGCTAACGTGCGTCCTTCGACAAGCTTGTCGAAGGACGCATGGTCCTGCACAGGGCCGGCCGTGACAATCCTGCGACATGCCGCCGCTTTGCGCGCCACGTGCGAGGCCATGCAAGACGAACTCTTGCCCCGCGCCGCTCTCTCCACAATATGGAGAGAGTTCCGCACAGCACCGAGAGGGACTCCATGCAATTCGGAATGGGTCAGGCGGTTGTCCGCAAGGAAGATCTGCGGCTGCTCACCGGCGGCGGCCGCTATCTCGATGACATCAACCTCCCGGAGCAGGCCCATGCGGCCATCCTGCGCTCGCCTCATGCGCATGCCCGCATCCGCTCCGTCGACACGGCGGCGGCGCGCAAGAACCCCGGCGTCATAGCGGTCTTCACCGGCGCGGATGTCGAGACCGATGGCGTCGCACCCATGCCCTGCCTCGCCCATGTCCCGAACAAGCCGGGCACGCCGGAGCAGGTCTTCCCGCGGCGCATGGTCCTCGTCGCCGATCGCGTGCGCTTTGTCGGCGACGCCGTCGCCATGGTCGTGGCCGAAAGCGCTGCCGCAGCCCGCGACGCACTCGCCGAAATCACGGTCGACTATGAGCCGCTGCCGGCCGTGATCGACGCAGTCGCAGCCGCGCAGCCGGGCGCGTCGCAGATCTGGCCGGAGGCGAAGGGCAATCTCGATTTCATCTGGGCCGACGGCGACGCGAAGGCGGTCGACGCCGCCTTCAAGAAGGCCAAGCGCACCGTCGCCCTCGACCTCGTCAACAACCGCGTGGTCGTCAACTCGATGGAGCCGCGCGGCGCCATCGGCCAGTACGATGCGGCCGCCGACTCCTACACGCTCCACACCTCCTCGCAGGGCTCGCACCTGATCCGCGACGTGCTCTGCGGCCACATCTTCAAGGGCCTCGATCCCGCCAGGATGCGGGTGGTGACGCCCGATGTGGGCGGCGGCTTCGGCATGAAGGTGTTCGTGTATGCCGAGATGGTCCTGGTGCTGTGGGCGGCAAAAAAGCTGGGCCGCCCCGTGCGCTGGATTCCCGATCGCAGCGACGCCTTCATCTCGGATTCCCACGGCCGCGACAACGTCACCCGCGCCGAGTTCGCGCTCGACGGCGGCGGCCGCATCCTCGCCGTGCGCGTGCAAACCACCGCCAACCTCGGCGCCTATCTCTCCCAGTTCGGCCCGTACATCCCGACCATGGCGGCCAAGGGCATGCAGACCGGCGTCTACGACGTTCCCGCCGCCTACAACGAGGTGAAGGGCGTGTTCACCAACACCGTGCCGGTCGACGCCTATCGCGGCGCCGGCCGGCCCGAGGCGGCCTACATCGTTGAACGGCTGATGGATGCCGCCGGCCGCGCCACCGGCCTCGGCCCGGTCGAGATTCGCCGCCGCAACATGATCCCCGCGAAGGCGATGCCCTACACCAACACGCTCGGAACGACCTTCGATGGCGGCGATTTCCCGCGCCTGCTGTCCGAGGCCGTCAAGGACGCCGATTGGGACGGCTTCGAGGCGCGCCGGCGAGAGGCCAAAGGGCGCGGCCGCCTGCGCGGCATCGGCCTCGCCTACTACATCGAGACCTGCGGCGGCGGACCATCGACACCGGCCATGATCCGGGTCGAGCCCGACCGCACCGTCACGGTCATCGTCGGCAACCAGTCGAACGGCCAGGGCCACGAGACCGCCTATGCGCAGATCGTCTCGGAGCAGCTCGGCATCGCCTTCGACGCCGTCCGGGTCCGCCAGGGCGACACCGCCCTCATGGCCAAGGGCAGCTTCACCGGCGGATCGCGCGCGCTGCCAACGGGCGGTCCGTCCGCCCGCTACGCCGCCGACGACGCGATCGCGAAAGGCAAGGAGGCCGCCTCCCATCTGCTGGAGACAAACGTCGCCGACATCGAATATGGCGCCGGCAGTTTCCGCGTCGTCGGCACCGACCGGACGATCGACCTCTTCGACGTCGCCGCGGCCGTGCGCGACGGCCGCGCCCGCCTCGCCTCCGGCGCCGCGGAACTCGCCGGCAGCGCCGAGTTCAAGCCCGAGGCCTCCACCTACCCCAACGGCTGCCACATCTGCGAGCTCGAGGTAGACCCCGAGACCGGCACGACGGAGATCGTCCGCTACACCGTGGTCGACGATTTCGGCCGTGTCGTGAATCCGCTGCTGCTCGCCGGCCAGGTGCATGGCGGCATTGGCCAGGGCGTCGGCCAGGCGCTGGTCGAGCGCACCGTCTACAACGACGACGGCCAGCTGCTGACCGCCTCCTTCATGGACTACGCCATGCCGCGCGCCGACAACCTGCCGAGTTACGCCTTCCGCTGGATCGAGATCCCCTGCAAGACCAACCCGCTGGGCATCAAGGGCTCGGGCGAGGCGGGCGCCATCGGCGCCCCGCCGGCGGTGATGAACGCCCTGCTCGATGCGCTGGGTCCGCTCGGCGTGACCCATCTCGACATGCCGGCAACGCCGGCGGCCGTATGGCAGGCGATCCAGGCGGCGGGCACACGCAAGGCGGCGGAGTAATGCCCGCTCTGGAGGAGGAGCGCTGCGGCCACTCGACCGATCAATCGCTTGCTTGAGACTGGGATCGCCAGCCTGCGTCCTTCGACAAGCTCAGGATGAGGTGGATTCTTTGTGCCAGCAAGATTTCCCTCATCCTGAGCTTGTCGAAGGACGCAGGGTGGTCCTGCAGAAGTGTGTGCGTCCCACAGCGTGAAACTGCGGGTCCAGGACAAGCGAACGTGCCATTGCTCTGGAGCCCCTTTCGCGGACATGACATGCAGAATTTTGCGATGAGGCTTGCCGAGCCGTAGCTCGGGTGCAACGGCCCGCCTTCGCCCTGCGGGCTTCGGCGCTGCGCGAGCGAAGGCGGGTTGTCGCCGGCCTGCCGAGCGGCCATAGTCTGGGACAAAGCATTCTCTCGGGCAAATTGACCCGAGGCCGGGAGAGTTGCCATGCCCGATGACGCCCTTGCCGCCGACGGCATCGCCGAGCCGGCGGACGTCCTCGATCCGCGCCACTTCGATCAGGTGCGGCGCCAGGGGCCGAGCCTCCGCGCGCTGCCGCTCTGGTGCTACAGCTCGCCGCGCTTCTTCGAGGCCGAGATGGAGCGGGTGTTCCGGCCCAGCTGGAACCTGCTGGAGCGCCTCGATCTCGTGCCCAATCCCGGCGACTTCCACGCGCTGAACTTCATGAACGTCCCGCTCCTCGTGGTGCGCGGTCGCGACGACAAGGTGCGGGTCTTCGCCAACACCTGCCGCCATCGCGGCGCGCTCGTGGCCAAGGGCGAAGGCAACTGCAAGGCGTTCACCTGCCCCTACCACTCCTGGAGCTACGCGCTCGAAGGAGATCTGCTGGGCGCGCCCAACTATCTCGATGGCGAGGGCGAGCCGCTGATCGACGCCGCCAACAAGCGCGAGTTCGGCCTGATCGAGATCCCCAGCGACAGCTGGGGCGGCTTCCTTTTCGTCCGGTTCAAGGACGGGCCGGAGACCCTGGCCGATCATCTCGGCGAGCTGCGCGACCGTCTGGCGTCCCACCGGCTCGAGGACATGGTGTGCGTCAAGCGCGTGGTCTACGAGATGGACAGCAACTGGAAGTGCTTCGTCGAGAACTACAGCGACGGCTATCACATCCCGACGGTCCATCGGAACTCGCTGGCGCGCTGGAAGGCGACCTATACCGACGAGCCCGAGCCCAAAGGCAATGGCACGGCCCACTTCGCGAACCACGAGGGCAGCCAGCTGCTGCTGCCGTTTCCCGGCTATGAAGGCTTCCCGCCGATGCCGCAGATCGACGAGCGCCGCAAGAAGGGCACCTTCTTCGTCACGCTCCGTCCGGGCATGATGATGACGCTCGGCAACGACGGCGCGCTCGCGTTCCGCTGCGAGTCGCTGGCGCCGACGAAGTCGCGGCTGATGATCAGCTCGCTGTTTCCCAAGTCGACCGTGGCGCGAAACGATTTCGAGGAGATCGCGCGCAACTACTACCGTCGCAACGACATCGTCGTCGGCGAGGACGTGGCGATCGCGCTGCGGCAGGCGGCCGGCATCCAATCGCCCTATGCCCGCATGGCGCGGCTCTGCGACAGCGAGACGAGCCTCAACCGGATCGCCAACTGGATCCTCGATCGCGTCATCGGCCCGCAGGCGTAAGCGGGAGCCATAAGACGGGCCCAATCGGGCGACGCCTCTTCACCTGACCCGGGTTGAAACACGCGATCGAAACGCGAGCGGTTCCGGTGGTGGCCGAAGATGTCAATGGTTTGGCCGCGCCGACCATCCAACGCCACTGTCATGGCTCCGCATCCAGCACTACATGACCGCAGTCCGGAGCTGTTTGCTCGGGAAGCGGACCGGCCGGACCTGATTCAGTTTCGCGGGTCAATCGGGCTCCGGCCGGTTCAGCTCTGGGACGTGTGACGGCCGGCGCAGACCCGGCCCACCTCATCCATTTGCAACGACTCGAACGGGCATATCGCGCGCCGCGCCAGGAAGACCATGTCGGAGTATCATTGCTTCTTTCTAGACGCCGCGGACCAGGTCGCGGCGACTGTCACGATTCGCTGCAGGACCGAGGCTGAGGCACAGACGCGCGCCGACAATATCCTCGCGGCCAGCAATCATGCCGGCGTCGAGATCTGGATCGGCGGCCGCAGTCTCTATCGTTCGCGCAAGCCCGGCTTCTATCCGGGCGCCATCGGATAGCAGAGCGCGTCGCCGGAACGGCGACCAGGCATTGACCTTTGGTCCAATAGCGCCCCCTTGCAGACGGCACAGAATGGTGCCGAAAGAGCAGTGATTCGCTTTTTCCATCGCGCGCCCGCCCCGCTCACCCCATACCCAGGCGAGGCGAGGCGCGTCGGTGCCCTCCTTCGCCGAAGCTGCGGAGGGTATCCTGCGAAGCGCAACGCGCGAAGCCGGATGGTGGGCCCGGCAGGACTTGAACCTGCAACCACACCGTTATGAGCGGCGCGCTCTAACCAGTTGAGCTACGGGCCCGGAAGGAAGCTGTCAGCCGGCAGCTCTCAGCTATCAGCAAGAAGCCGGTGCGATCAAGCGTGGGGGAACCATCGGCCTTGTAGGGGCGCGCCCGCGTGCGCGCCCCGGGGCGGCCACATGGGGCCGCCCCTACAGCTGGCTGGTGGACTGCTTAGGTGTCGAGGAAGCTCCGCAGTTTCCTGCTCCGGCTCGGGTGCTTGAGCTTGCGCAGCGCCTTGGCTTCGATCTGGCGTATGCGTTCGCGCGTCACCGAGAACTGCTGGCCGACCTCTTCGAGCGTGTGGTCGGTGTTCATGCCGATGCCGAAGCGCATGCGCAGCACGCGTTCCTCGCGCGGCGTAAGGCTCGCCAGCACGCGCGTGGTGGTCTCCCGCAGATTGGCCTGGATGGCGGCGTCCACGGGCAGGACGGCATTCTTGTCCTCGATGAAGTCGCCGAGGTGCGAATCCTCCTCGTCGCCGATCGGCGTCTCCAGGCTGATCGGCTCCTTGGCGATCTTCAGCACCTTGCGCACCTTCTCGAGCGGCATGGCCAGCTTCTCGGCCAGCTCCTCCGGCGTCGGCTCGCGGCCGATCTCGTGCAGCATCTGGCGCGAGGTGCGGACCAGCTTGTTGATCGTCTCGATCATGTGCACGGGGATGCGGATGGTGCGGGCCTGGTCGGCGATCGAGCGGGTGATCGCCTGCCGGATCCACCAGGTGGCGTAGGTCGAGAACTTGTAGCCGCGGCGGTACTCGAATTTGTCGACCGCCTTCATCAGGCCGATATTCCCTTCCTGGATCAGGTCGAGGAACTGCAGCCCGCGGTTGGTGTACTTCTTCGCGATCGAGATCACCAGGCGCAGGTTGGCCTCGACCATCTCGGTCTTGGCGCGTCCGGCCTCGCGCTCGCCCTTCTTCACCGTGTTGACGATGCGGCGGAAGTCGCCGACCGCCAGGCCCGTCAGCTCGGAGATGCGCGAGATCTCCTCGCGGATGTCCTTCACCTCGTCCTTGTGCTTGGTGACGAACTTCTTCCAGCCCTTGGCCGTCAGCCGCGCGATGCGCGCCAGCCACTTCGGATCCAGCTCGGCGTTGTAGTAGCGGTTGAGGAACTCCTCGCGCGCCACGCCGCTGTTCTGCGCCAGCCGCAGCAGGCGCCCCTCGAGGCCCTGCAGCTTGCTGTGCAGCCCGTAGAGCTCGTCGACCAGCCCCTCGATGCGGCCGTTGTTGAGGCGCACGGCGCGCATCAGCTCCACCAGCTCAGCCTTCAGCTGGTCGTAGCGGCGGTCGCTCTGGGTCGAGACCGGCTCGCCGGCGCGGATCGCCAGCAGCCGCTTCTGCTGCAGCTTCTCGATCTTCTTGAACGAGGCGGAGACTTCCTCGAACTTGGCGAGCGCGCCCGGCAGCAGCTCCTGCTCCATGGCGGCCAACGAGATGCTGGCCTCGTCGCCCTCGCCTTCGGCCGGAGCACCCTCGCCGTTGGGTTTGCCCTCGACTTCCTCGGCCTCTTCCTCCTCGATCTCCTCTTCCTCTTCGCCCTCGGCGCGCGCCAGGTCGGCGGCAACCTTGGCGCCGTCGGGCCCGCCGCCATAGGTGGCGTCGAGGTCGATGATGTCGCGCAGCAGCATCTGGCCCGCGACCAGCTTGTCGCGCCAGGTGATGAGCGCGCGGTAGGTGGTGGGGCTCTCGCAGATGCCGCCGATCATCATGTCGCGGCCGGCCTCGATGCGCTTGGCGATGGCGATCTCGCCCTCGCGCGACAGCAGCTCCACGCTGCCCATCTCGCGCAGATACATGCGCACGGGATCGTCGGTGCGGCCGACGTCATCGTCGTCGATGTTGCCGGAGGACTGGGCCTCGTCCTCCTCCTCTTCCTCGTCGGCCTTCGGCTTCTTGGCCGCCGCGGCCGGCGCTTCCTCGGATTCCTCGCTCTCGACGACGTTGATGCCCATCTCGTTGAGCATCGCCAGCGTGTCCTCGATCTGCTCGGAGGACATCTGCTCCGGCGGCAGCACGGAATTCAGCTCGTCATAGGTGACGTAGCCGCGCTCCTTGCTGCGGGCCAGCATCTTCTTCACGGCCTGGGTCTGACTGTCCATCAGCGGACCGTCGCCCGTCTCCTCACGCGTCTCCGCGACTTCCGGTTTTGCCTGCGTCTTCGCCGCCATCAAGCACCTGCCAAGTTCCACCCGTTAACCATACGCCCGGTTCCCTAAGGAGCCGTTGCGTGTTCCCCCTACCCTATGTGGAGCGCACACG
>DATIXH010000203.1:0-5021 GCA_035518775.1 Candidatus Acidiferrum sp. | reverse complement strand
CCGCGAAGCTCCTCTTGCTCCGCTTCCGCGCAGCCTGGCAATCAGAGATACAAGGGGACTCTGTTGAGGCCCTGCGTCAGTCCGCAAGATGGGCGCATCGCGTGACGGTCGGGATCTGCGTATGGATATCTAATCCATAATATTGTACAATCTAGATATCTATAGCCATTGACTATGCATGATTAGTGCCGGTCAGCTTCGCGCGGCGCGGGCCCTGCTGGGGATCGATCAGCGGGATCTGGCGGATCTGTCCGATCTTTCCGCCCCGACCATTCAGCGCATGGAGGCCAGCGAGGGCGTGATCCGCGGCAACGTGGATTCGCTGATGAAGCTGGTGGCGGCGCTCGATGCCGCCGGGATCGAACTCATCGGCGAGGGCGCGGTCAGCCAGGGCGGCGGACGCGGCGTGCGGTTGAAGACGCCGTCCGCCGGCACGCAGCTCTCTTCGCAAAAAAACAGAAAGGTGCCAGCCCGTCGGGCGGGATAGGTAGGCGCGATGCCAGCCGTGATCCTCTTGTCGTGCGTGGCGGTCCTGCTCGCTGTTGCAGGGCTAGCCGCGGCGACCGGACGATCGGCTGTCGCAACGCCGAACGTCTATGGCGTCAGCCTGGCCGCGTCCGCCGTCGCCGGCGTCACGGCGCTCGTTCATCTCGTCGGCGATTCCGATGCGGCGCAACTCACGCTGCCGCTCGGCCTGCCGTGGCTGGGCGCGCACTTCCGCCTGGATGCGCTGGCGGCGTTCTTCCTCTTCGTCGTCAACCTCGGGGCCGGCGCCGCCAGCCTGTTCGCGCTCGGCTACGGCCGTCACGAGCACGCGCCCATCCGCGTGCTGCCGTTCTACCCGGCGTTCCTCGCCGGCATGAACCTGGTGGTGCTGGCGGACGACGCCTTCACCTTCCTCCTGTCGTGGGAATTCATGTCGCTCGCCTCCTGGGCGCTCGTCATGGCCCACCATCGCGTGCCGGACAATGCGCGCGCCGGCTACATCTATCTGGTGATGGCGAGCGCCGGCACGCTGACGCTGCTGCTCGCCTTCGGCCTGCTCGCGGGATCCGGCGGCGGCTACGATTTCGCCGCCATGCGTGCCGGCGAGCACCCGCCCGTGCTCGCCGCGCTGGTTCTGACGCTGGTGCTGCTCGGCGCCGGTTCGAAAGCCGGGCTTGTGCCGCTGCATGTCTGGCTGCCGCTCGCCCATCCGGCGGCGCCCAGCCACGTCTCCGCGCTGATGAGCGGCGTGATGACGAAGGTGGCGGTCTACGGCTTCGTGCGCCTGGTGTTCGATCTGCTGGGGCCGCCGGCCTGGTGGTGGAGCATGGCGGTGCTGGCGCTCGGCGGCGTCACGGCGGCGCTCGGCGTGCTCTACGCCCTCATGCAGCACGATCTCAAGCGGCTGCTCGCCTATCACACCGTCGAGAACATCGGCATCATCTTCATCGGCCTCGGCCTTGCGCTGGCCTTCGAGGCGAATGGCATCGCCTGGGCGGCGGCGCTGGCGCTGACGGCGGCGCTGTTCCACGTCTTCAATCATTCGGTCTTCAAGAGCCTGCTCTTCTTCGGCGCCGGCGCCGTCCTCAACGCGACGGGCACGCGCGACATGGAGCATCTCGGCGGCCTGATCCACCGCATGCCGCAGACGGCCTTCGCCTTTCTCGTGGGATGCGTCGCGATCTCAGCGCTGCCGCCGCTCAATGGCTTCGTCTCGGAGTGGCTGACCTTCCAGGCGATACTCGTCAGCCCGGATCTCGCGCAGTGGGGCCTGAAGGTGCTGGTGCCCGGCGTCGGCGCGCTGCTGGCGCTGTCGGCCGCGCTTGCCGCCGCCTGCTTCGTGAAGGCGTTCGGCGTGAGCTTCCTCGGCCGCGCCCGGTCGCCGACGGCGGAGACGGCGCAGGAGACCGACCGCTTCTCTCTGGCCGCGATGTTCGCATTCGCTACGCTCTGCGTGCTGGCCGGCATCTTCCCGGGGTTCGTCATCGATGGGCTGGCGCCGGTCGTGCAGGACCTGGTCGGCGGTCGCCTGCCGGCGCAGGCGAGCGAGCGCTGGCTGTCGATCGTGCCGATCGCGGCGGGACGAAGTTCCTATAACGGCCTGCTCATCTTCCTGTTCATCGCGATCTCGGCATCGATGGCGGCCTTCGCCATCCACCGCCTGGCCTCGCACGCGCTGCGGCGCGGGGCGGCCTGGGACTGCGGCCATCCCGATCCGAGTCCGGCGACGCAGTATACGGCCGGGAGCTTCGCCCAGCCGATCCGGCGCGTTTTCGGCACGATCGTCTTCCTGGCGCGCGAGGAGGTGGAGATGCCGCCGCCGGGAGATGGACGGGCGGCGCGCTTCGAGGTGCGGCTGCGCGATCTCGTGTGGGACGTGCTGTACGCCCCGGTCGCCGACATCGTCGAGTTCGCCGCCGACCGCTTCAACCGCTTCCAGTTCCTGACCATCCGCCGCTATCTCAGCCTGGTCTTCCTGCTGCTCATCCTCCTGCTGCTGGCGCTGGCGATATGGCCGTGATCCTCGACTTCCTGGTCCAGGGGATCCAGATGCTCCTGGTCCTGCTGCTGGCGCCGCTGCTCACGGGTTTTGTGCGCAAGGCGAAGGCGCGGCTGCTGCTGCGCCGCGGCCCTTCGGTCATCCAGCCCTATCGCGATCTGCTGCGCCTGTTGCGCAAGGAGGTCGCGCTGGCGCGCAACGCCTCCTGGCTGTTCCGGGCCGCACCCTATCTGATCTTCGCCGCGACCTGGGTGGCGGCCGCGCTCGTGCCCACCTTCGCGATCGGCCTCGAGTTCAGCTGGTCGGCCGACCTCATCGCCATCACCGCGCTGCTCGGCAGCGTGCGCTTCTTCCTGGCGCTCGCCGGCATGGATGTCGGCACCAGCTTCGGCGGCATCGGCTCGAGCCGCGAGGTGACCATCGCCTCGCTGGCCGAGCCCGCGATGATCATGATCGTGTTCACGCTGGCGCTGATCGCGGGCTCGACCCAGCTGTCGAACGTGGCGGCCTTCATGCTGTCCAAAGACGTCGGCCTGCGCGTCTCGCTCGGGTTGGCGCTGGTGGCGCTCATCATCGTCGCCATCGCCGAGAACGCCCGCATCCCGGTCGACAATCCCGCGACCCATCTCGAGCTGACGATGGTGCACGAGGCCATGGTGCTGGAATATTCGGGGCGGCATCTCGCGGTGATCGAGCTGGCGGCGTCGCTCAAGCTGCTGCTCTACGTCTCGCTCATCGCCTGCGTCTTCGCGCCCTGGGGCCTGGCGGCGCCCGGCGCCGGCCCGCTCGCTCTCGGCATGGGCATGCTCACCTATGTCGGCAAGCTCGCGGTCGGCGGCGCATTGCTGGCGCTGTTCGAGACCACCATCGCCAAGATGCGCGTCTTCCGCCTGCCCGGCTTCATCGGCGCGGCGCTCATGCTGGGCCTGCTGGGGACGCTTCTGCTGTTCGTGTCGCGGAGCCTGTGATGAACGGCCTGACCTTCGATGTCGCGCATCTGCTGGCCGGCGGCCTCGTGCTCATGAGCTTCACACTGCTCTACCAGGACCGCATGTTCGGCGTGCTGAACGTCTTCGCGCTGCACGCCTTCGTGGTCTCGATGTCGGTCGCCTGGCAGGCCTACATCCAGGAGGCACCCCACCTCTACATCACCGCCCTCATCGCCCTGCTGTTCAAGGGCATCGTCATCCCGGTGGCGCTGCGCCGGATCGTGGTGCGGCTGAACATCCACCGCACGGTCGAGACCGTGGTCGGCATCGGCCCGACCATGCTGGCCGGCATCGGGCTGGTGGCGCTGTCGATGGCGCTGATGCTGCGGGTGACGGCGGCGGCCGATCCGCTGGCGCGCGAGGACCTCACCTTCGCGCTCTCCGTCGTGCTGCTGGGCATGCTCATGATGGTGACGCGGCGCAACGCCGTCAGCCAGGTGATCGGCTTCATGTCGATCGAGAACGGCCTGATCATGGCCGCCACCGGCGCCAAGGGCATGCCGCTGGTGGTGGAGATCAGCGTCGCCTTCTCGATCCTGATCGCCTTCATCGTCATCGGCATCTTCCTGTTCCGCATCCGCGAGCGCTTCGACACCGTCGATCTGCAGGCGCTGCACGATTTCCGGGGCGAACGCGAATGACCGCAGAAAAGGGAACAGTCCCCATTTTCGCCCGACCGGGCAGGAAATCACAGGGCGCGCTGGCGAAAATGGGGACTGTCCCCTTTTCTGCGGCGAGAATGGCCCGATGACCGCCGTCGGCCTCGACGCCGTCAGCGCGATCCTGATCATTCCCGGCGCGGCCGCGGCGTTGCTGGCGCTGCTGCCGGGCTATCGCATCTCGGCGCGGATCAACGTGCTCGCCGCTTTGCTCACCCTGCTCTGCGCTCTTACGCTCTTGTTCGCGCGTCCCGAGACCGGGAGCTACCTGCTGGTCGACGACACCAACATCGTGTTCGTCGTGCTCACGACCTTCGTCGCCTTCACCACCAGCGTCTTCAGCGCCAGCTACATCGCGCACGAGCTGGAGATCGGGCGGCTGACGCCGACGTACCTGCGCTTCTACCACTCGATGTACCAGGTCCTGATGTTCGCCATGAACCTGGCCTTGGTATCGAACAGCATCGGACTGATGTGGGTGGCGATCGAGCTGGCGACGCTTACCACCGTGCTGATGGTCGGCATCTACCGCACCCACGAGGCGCTGGAAGCGGCCTGGAAGTATTTCATCCTCGGCAGCGTCGGCATCGCGCTGGCGCTGTTCGGCACCATCCTCATCTACATGGCGGCGCGGCCCGTGGTGGGAGAGGGGCTCGACGCCATGCTCTGGACGGTGCTGATCGAGCACGCGTCGGCCTTCGAGCCCGGGCTGCTCGACGTCGCCTTCGTGTTCCTGCTGCTGGGCTACGGCACCAAGGTCGGGTTGGCGCCGCTCCACGCCTGGTTGCCGGACGCCCATGCCGAAGGTCCGACGCCGATCTCGGCCGTGCTGTCGGGCCTGCTGCTGAACGTCGCGCTCTACGCCGTGCTGCGCTTCAAGATGCTGCT
>DATIXH010000202.1:0-17488 GCA_035518775.1 Candidatus Acidiferrum sp. | reverse complement strand
CTGTAGCGACCCGGAGCTCGCACGGAAAGTAGGGGCGACCGGCAGGTCGCCCTACAATCTCCCCTCGATGCTGGCGATGAACATCTGCTTCATCTCGGGCACGCCGGCGGGGACGGGGTTGCCGCCGGTGGAGGGATCGTCGAAGGCGGCCTTCGACAGCTCCTCGAGCTTGTCGGTGCCGACGCCGAGATCCCTGAGCGTGTGGGGGATGCCGATCTCCTGTCGTAGCGCCAGAACCCAGTCGAGCACGGCCTGATAGCTCTGCTGCTTCAGGCCAAGCCAGGCGGCGAGGCGCTGCATCTTTTCGTCGATGGCCTCGCGGTTGAACTGCATGACGTAAGGCATGACCACCGCGTTGGTGAGGCCATGGTGGGTGTCGTAGACGGCGCCGACCGGATGGCTCAGGGAGTGGATGGCGCCGAGCCCCTTCTGGAAGGCGGTGGCACCCATGGCGGCGGCGGCCATCATATGCGAGCGGGCGACGAGATTCTTGCCATCCTTCACCGCCGTCGGAAGATTTTCCTTGATGAGGCGCATGCCTTCGATGGCGATGCCCTCGGCCATCGGGTGGTAGCCGGGCGCGCAATAGGCCTCGAAGCAGTGGGCGAGCGCATCCATCCCCGTCGCCGCCGTGATCTTCGGTGGCAATCCGAGGGTGAGCGCGGGATCGGCGATCACGATCGTCGGCTGCATCTTCGGATGGAAGATGATCTTCTTCTGGTGCGTGGTCTCGTTGGTGATGACGGAGGCACGGCCCACTTCGGAGCCGGTGCCCGAGGTCGTGGGCACGGCAACGATCGGCGCCACGCCGGCGGGATCGACGAGCTTCCAGTTGTCACCGACATCCTCGAAGTCCCAGATCGACCGTTTCTGCCCGACCATCAGGGCGATGGCTTTGCCGGCGTCGAGGCCGCTGCCGCCGCCGAAGGCGATGACGCCGTCATGCTTGCCGGCGCGATAGGCCTTGAGTCCGTCTTCGACATTCTTGCCGATCGGGTTGCCCTTGATGTCGCTGAAGACGGCCGCGCCGAGGCCGGCGGCCTTGAGGGCGGCGAGGGCGTCCTTGATCATGGGCAGGCCGGCAAGGCCGGGGTCGGTGACGACGAGCGGCCGCTTGATGCCGAGTTCCTGGCAGGCTGCGGGCAGCTCGGCGATGCGGCCCACGCCGAAGCGCACTTTGGTCGGGTAGTTCCAGTTGCCGCGGAGGGCAGAGGCGTCGGTGGTCATGATGCTCCTGTGATGCGCTGGTAGGGCTTCGAGACGGCGCCACTTTAGCGCCCGCCGCCTGACTTGGCCCGGACGATGTGGCGCAGGCGGTATGGCGAGGGATCGATTGTTCTCTGTTCGTTCTTGGCACCGCTAGGGTCCGTGCCGTAGGATAGGCGCAATTATGCGATGGGCTTCTGCGCCCGCGCATAGGCGGACAAGGCCCGCCGACCCACCACACTTTCACCGCGACCCCTTCAGCAGCCGCAGGCCATCGCGACATCGCGATGGGTCGGCGGTGCGGCTGTGGTCATCGCAAATCAGGAGGACACAGATGTTCAGACCCTTCTATCCCGGTGCACCCCGCGACGTCGACGAGGCGGCGCGCAAGATTCATCGCCTGCTGGAGCAGCAGGCGTTGCGCGCCACACCGGCGGGCTTCTCGCCCGACGCGGCATCCCACGCCGACCCGGCCGCGTCGCAACCGGCGCAGGCCGACTCCGGCGACAGCGCTGCTTCCGACGATCCGCTGGCGGGATGGCCCGCGACGCAGTCGCCGCTATCTTCGACACATATCCGCGAGCCCGACGCCTATGCGCGGGAAGGGGGCGGGTTCCGCGCCAACCGGACCCATGGCGGGACCAACCTGCCGCACAAGGGCGTCGACCTCGCGACCGAGCCCGCCACGCCCGTCTATTCGCCGATCGAAGGCACGGTGACTCATATCGGCTGGGCCTATGAAGGCGGCGCCCACGGGCTGCGCAGCATCCACATCACCAGCCCGGACGGGCACGAGGTGAAGATGTTCTACGTGGACCCGACGGATGACCTCGCCGTTGGGCAGGCCGTCACGCCGAACACGCAGCTCGGCATGTCGCAGAGCCTGCAGGAGGCTTATCCGGTCAGGAAGAGCGGACCGATGACCGACCACGTGCATATCGAGTTCTGGGATCCTCAGGGCCGCCTCGTCGATCCCACGCCCTGGGTCGACCGCTGGCACGATCAGACCAGCAATTGGGAGCGCCTCGGGCAACGGCAATCGTGGTAGGCCGACGCTAGGTGCAGGGCGTATGGTACTCGACGACTAGCCCCGAGCTCGAAAAGCGGTCGCGGAACAGGTAGGAGTCCTTCGTCGGATTTGGAAAATCGGCGATGCTTTCAGCGGGCTCCTCGGCGTAGGCGCCGGCGTCTTCGATGAAGCGCAGCCCATCGGCGCCGACCTGCAGCAGAAGATCGCCGCCCTCAAGCTTGATCTGCGGGTTCGCCGCTCGCACGCCCTGCCACCAGGCGGCGACCTCCTTTCCCAAGCCGAAGTCGATGATCACTGCGCTCCCATCCGGCAGTACGCCGCGCGGAAAGACGGACCAGGGTACGTCGATCCGGCTGAGGACGGTCTTCTGGTCGGCCGAATAGACGATCATGGACTCGCCCTCGAGGCCGGCAGGCCGCGGCACCGTCAGCCGCTCCGCCTTATAGACGAGGTCGAGCGAGTCCGGACCGGCGCGGACGGCGGGCACGGTCACCCAGAACTCGCCGCAGGGGCCGATATCGACCTCGTCGGGCGTGCGCGACAGCAGGCGACGCGAGCCGGCCTCGAACACGACCGTGCGGTCCGGCGGCACGCGATCGTAGATGGCAAGCTCGTAGTCGAGCCCGTTCTCCGGCAGGCGCGCATTGGCGAAGGCCGCGACCTCCGCAAGCGTGGCGTCGGGATGGGCTCTTATGTAGTCGACGATGAGACCGCGGAGGGGCGACGACTCCAGCACGTCATCGGCCGTCGCCATTCCTGGCAGCGCGACGCACAGGCAGACGGCGATCCACAGAAAGGCGGGGATCCGGGATAGGACAGTGGCCATGGCGCCCGGCGCAGCGGTTGCATAGAGGAATAGTATTACAACCAGAATGTGGCGGACTCAAGGCGCCCGCTCAGATCGCTGTGCGCAGGTGGAACGACTTCGGGCGGGTCAGGAACTCGTAGCCGACGCGGCCGAGGGTGCAGCCGCGCCCGGAGTCCTTCACGCCGACCCAGGCGAGGGCGGGATCGAGATAGTCGCAGCGGTTCATGAAGAAGGTGCCGGTGTCGACGCGGTTGCCGATATCGAGGGCGGCCGTCTCGTCGGACGTCCAGATCGCGGCGGTGAGGCCGAGGGCGCTGTCGTTCATGTGGCGGATGGCGTCGGCGTCGCTCTTCACCTTCATGATGCCGGCGACCGGGCCGAAGCATTCCTCCTGCATGACCGAATTGGCGTTGCTGTCGACCCTGAAGACCTGCGGGGCCACGTAGGCGGTGCCCTTCTTGTCGGCGGCGAACTTCTTCGAATCGATGAGCGGCTTGGCGCCCTGGCGCGCGGCCTTGGCGATTGCTTTTCGGATCTCGTCGGCGGCTTTCGCGCGCACGACCGGGCCGAGGTTGATCTGCGGCTCCAGCGGGTTGCCGAGGCGGTACTGGTTGGTGAGGTCGACGAAGCCGTCGAGGAATTTCTGATAGACGTCCTGATGCACGTAGATGCGCTGGATGCCGCAGCAGGACTGGCCGGAATTGAACATGGCGCCGTCGACCAGGTTCTCGATCGCGTGCGGCAGGTTGGCGTCGGCGCGCACATAGGCGGGGTCGCAGCCGCCGAGCTCGAGGCCGAGGCCGATGAAGCGGTTCGCGGCCGCCTGCACGACGGCGTGGCCGGCCGGCACGCTGCCGGTGAAGTTCACGTAATCTATGCCATCGGTGCCGATCAGCTTCAGCGTGTCGTCGTGCGACATGTGCAGATGCTGGAACAGGCCTTTGGGCAGGCCGGCGGCCTTGAAGGCGGCGGCGAAGCGCTCGGAGCAGAGCGGCGTCTGCGCGGAATGCTTGAGGATGACGGCGTTGCCGGCCATGAGCGCCGGCACGACGCCGTTGACCGACGTGAGGTAGGGATAGTTCCAGGGCGCGATGATGAAGACAACGCCGAGCGGCTCGCGCCGCACGAAGCGGGTGAAGCCGGCGCGCGGGCCGGCGTCGACGTCGGCGAGGGCATCGGGGGCGACCTCGATCATGTAGCGGGCGCGCTCTTCGAAGCCGCGGATCTCGCCGGGCGACTGCGAGAGCGGGCGGCCGATCTGGCGGGTCAGCTCCTCAGCGATCTTGTCCTTGTTCGCGACGAACCAGTCGACGGCCTTGCTCACGATCTTGCCGCGCTCGGCCACCGGCACATGCTTCCAGGCCGCCTGCGCCTTGCCCGCGGCCTCTACGGCCTTGGCGATCTCGGCCCGCGTCGCCAGCTTGCGCTCGACATAGACGCTGCCGTCGATCGGGCTGACGGTTTTCTGGATGGACGGCATCTCGTTTTCTCCCCCGATGATTTTGTTGAACGCAATCTATTTTGATTGTCATTCCCGCGAAAGCGGGAATCCAGGGCGACCACTCCGGCGCTGGCCCTGGACCCCCGCTTTCGCGGGGGTGACAAGTGAAGAAGCGGGAGGCGACTAAGGGCGGGCCATCAGGCCGCCGTCGACGATGAGTTCGGTGCCGGTGATGTAGGAGGCCTTGTCGGAGAGGAGGAAGACGCAGGCGTCGGCGATGTCCTGGGGCGTGCCGACGCGGCCGAGGGGAACGGCCCCGGCGACGGCCTGCTTGTGGCCGGGGTTGTCGCGCCAGCGGTCCTGCATGGGGGAGTCGACCGGGCCCGGCAGGATGCAATTCGAGCGGATGCCGTCGCCGGCGAACTGGATGGCGATGGATTTCGAGAGCGCGACCATGCCCGCCTTCGCGGCTTGGTAGGCGTCCTGCGGCCTGTCGTCGCCGCGCAGGCACTGGATCGAGGAGATGTGCACCATGGCGCCGCCGCCGCTCTGCTTCATGAAGGGCACGGCGTGGCGGGTGGTGACCACCATCGACTTGAGATCGATGGTCAGGACCCGGTCCCAGACGTCGAGGTCGATGTCGACGAGGGACTTGTCGCGGCCGAACCACAGCACGCCGGCGGCGTTGACGAGGTAGTCGAGACGGCCTGTCTCATGGAAGGCGTGGGCGATGGCCTTGTAGATGAAGGTCTCGTCGGTGACGTCGCCGATCAGGTAGAGCGCGCGGTCGATCGGCAGATCCGCCGGCCGATCCTTCTTCAGGTCGATCATGGTGACGTGCGCGCCGCCGGCCAGCAGGCCGCGCGCGATCGCGAGGCCCATGCCGCCGCCGGCGCCGGTCACGATCGCAGTTCGCGTGGTGAAGGCCATGCTTTCTCGTCCGGTTGTAGGGACGACCTGCTGGTCGCCCTACGTTAGCCCACTATCCCCGCTCAAACATGCGGATTCGCTCGTAGTCGGTGACCCGCCGGTCGAACTCCTGCTGCTCCCATTCGCCGGCGTGGAGGTAGTGGTCGATGACCTCGTCGCCGAAGGCGGCGCGCAGGGTCTTCGACTTGTCGAGGAGTACGAGGGCGTCACGCAAGGATTTCGGAACTTCGCGGATGTTCTTGCCCTCGTAGGCGTTGCCCTGGAAGGCGGGCTCGAGCTTCAGCTTGTTCTCGACGCCGTTGAGGCCGCAGGCGAGCGCGGCCGCGAAGGCGAGGTAGGGATTCACGTCGGCGCCGGGCACACGGCATTCCGAGCGCATGCTGTTGGGTCCGTCGCCGAGGATGCGGAAGCCGGCGGTGCGATTGTCGAGCGACCAGACCGCCTTGGTGGGCGCGAAGGTGCCGGCGGAGAAGCGCTTGTAGGAGTTGATATAGGGCGCAAAGAAATAGGTGGCCTCGCGCAGCCCGGCGAGCTGGCCCGCCAGGTAGTTGCAGAACAGCTCGGACATGTGGTTGGGCGCCGACTTGTCGTAGAACAGCGGCTTGCCGCTCTTCGCGTTCCACAGCGAGGAGTGCAGGTGGAAGCTGTTGCCGGCCAGGCTGTGGTCGATCTTGGCCATGAAGGAGACGGCCTTGCCCTGCAGGTGCGCGATCTCCTTGGCGCCGTTCTTGTAGATGGCGATGCGGTCGGCCATCTCGACGGCTTCGGCGTATTTGAGGTTGATCTCCTCCTGGCCCGGGCCCCATTCGCCCTTCGAGCATTCGACGGGCACGCCGGCGCCATCCATGCCGTTGCGGATCGCGCGGATGAGCGGCTCCTCCTTCGTGGTCTGCAGGATGACGTAGTCCTCGATGTACCAGCCGGCGTGCTTCATGTTCTTGTAGTCCTTGGCGCGCAGCGCCTCGTAGGACTCGTCGAACACGAACAGCTCGAGCTCGGCCGCCATCATGACGTCGAAGCCGAGCTTCTTCGCCCGCGCCACCTGTTTCTTCAGGACCTGGCGCGGCGAATGCGGCACGTCCTCGCCGTGATGGTCGACGACGTCGCAGATGACGAGCGCGGTGCCCGGCAGCCAGGGTACGCGGCGCAGCGTCTTGAGGTCGGGCTTCAGCACGAAGTCGCCATAGCCGCGCGCCCAGGACGAGGCCTTGTAGCCGGGCACGGGCTCGATCTCCATGTCGATGGCCAGCAGGTAGTCGCAGGTGTGCGCCTCCTTCACGCCGCTCTCCAGGAAGAAATGCCCGGTGTAGCGCTTGCCCATCAGCCGCCCCTGCATGTCGACCATGCAGATGAGGACGGTGTCGATCTCGCCGGACTTGATCAGGCGTTTGAGGGTGTCGAGGTCGAGATTGGCGGGCATGATGGCTCCCTGTGAGATTGTCGTTATTGGGGTCATCAGGCCATTGCGGCCGGGGTTTGTCGAGGGTCGGCTAACGCCAGTTGCTGCAGCGCTTGACGGCATCGCGGAAGCGCTTGCGGGCAGCATCGGACAGCGGGCTCGACGAGGTGACGCGGTTGCGGGCGGGTGGCGGCGGAGGAAGGGCATCGATGTCGGCGAGGCCGGCGCCGATGAGGGCCAGCTGGGCGCAGCCGAGGCCGGTGAGGTCGGCGCTGCCGGCGACCACGACCGGCTGGCCGAGGGCGCGGCCAAGGAAATTGCAGAAATAGCGGTTGTTGCTCAGGCCGCCGTCTATGGAGATGGAGCCCTGCAGCGGCGTGGCCCGGCCCATGGCGGCGATCACTTCGGCCGCCAGGAGCGCCACGCCTTCGAGCAGCGCCTGCATCATGTCGGTCCTGGTGGTGTCATTGCTCATGCCGAGCCAGAGGCCGGCGGCGTTGCGGTCCCAATAGGGGCAGGAGAGTCCAGAGAGGGCGGGCACGAAGACGAGGCCGCGCTCGATGGCGGGCGGCGCGGTAAAGTGGTCGATCTCGGCATAGTCCTTGAAGAGGCCGAGGCCGCGCGCCCAGTTCACCGCCGAGGCCGCGTCGTAGATGCCGCCCTCGATGGCGTAGGCGAGCGGCCGGTCGCCGATTTTCCAGGCGACGGTGCGGAGCATGCCGGCGGCGGCATCGGCGGCCACGTTCTTGTCGGCCACGGCGAGGGCGAAGGCGCCGGTGCCGAAGGTGATCTTGGCCTGCCCGCCCTGACGGCAGCCATGGCCGAAAAGCGCGGCCTGCTGATCGACCACATTGGCGACGATCGGCAGGCGGCCGACGGCGCCGAAGTCGCCCGTCGTCGGGCGGATCGGCGCCAGGGCCTCGATCGGCACGCCGAACAGACGGCAGAGCTCGGGGTCCCACTGCCCCGTGTCGAGGTTCATCAGGCTGGTGCGCGCGGCCGTCGTCGTGTCGGTGGCGTAGACGCCGGCGAGGCGATCGAGGAAGAAGCTGTCGCTGGTGCCGAGGCGGAGCTTGCCCTGCTTCAGCAATTCTTTCGCGCGCGCCACGTTGTCGATGATCCAGCGCAGTTTGCTGGCGGAGAAGTAGGGATCGAGCGGCAGGCCGGTGCGGGCCGTGACCAGCTTCGCCGCGCCCTCCTTCTTCAGCTGCTCGGTGAGCGGCAGGGTCCGGGCGTCCTGCCAGACGATGGCGTTGTGGATGGGCGCGCCGCTGTCGGCGTCCCAGGCGATGACCGTCTCGCCCTGGTTGGCGAGGCCGAAGGCGACGGCGTCGCCGACCTGCTCGAGGAGCTGTCGGACATGGCCCAGCAGCTCCAGCGGATCGTGCTCGACCCAGCCGGCCTGGGGATAGATCTGGCGGTGGTCGAAGCCGCCGACGCGCTCGAACTTGCCGGTCGAGTCGAGGCGGTAGGCCTTGCTGCCGGTGGTTCCCTGATCGATGGCGAAGACGGCGGGCATGGGTCAATCCTCGATGAGCTCGACATGGATGGATTGCGCGCCGACCGGCGGAAGCCGGTCGGTCGGAATCGTGATGCGACGTTCCGGCAGCAGCTTGACGCGATGCGACCACAGCTCGCGGCCGTCGACCAGCAGGCGCAGGCGGCCGCGGGCCGCGCGACTCACCCGGGCGCGCAAGGGCGGCATCGGCCCGGCGACGCCCATCTCCCCGGTGATGCGCTGGGGATAGACGTACTTGAGCGGGGCTGCGTAGGTGACGGGCACCGCCGGCGTCGCTTCAGGCAGCTTCGACTGCAGCGACAGGATCATATTCGCAGCGACGACGCGGCCCTCGGCCCAGCACAGGCCGGAGGTTTCAACCGGGCGCAGGAGGTTGCCGGCAGCGAAGATCTGCAGATCGGAGCAGCGGAAATATTGGTCGATTGCGGGGCCGCCGGTGCCGGGGTCGAGCGTGATGGAGCTGCCGCGGAGGATTGCGGTCTCCGGCTGGAAGCGTCCGGTGAAGACGACGCCGTCGCAGGCGATGGTTTCGCGATGGCCGGCGCGCTCGAGCTCGACACCCTCCACCCTGTCGAGCCCGCGGATGGCGACGAGCTTCGTACGCGTCAGCACGGGCACACCGAAGACGCGGCGGGCGATCCAGTCGCCGGGCCGGCGGGCGGTGATGCGCTCGCCTTCCTCCAGCATGGCCGCGACGGTGATGCCGGCGTGACGCGCGGTGAGCAGGGCGGAGAAGGACACCAGCTCGGTGCCGACCACGACGATGCGGGAGAACGGCTTGGCGTGCTTCAGATAGACGAACTGCTGGAGGGCGCCGGTGGTGGTGACGCCCCAGGGGCGCGCGCCCGAGACGAGGCGCGCGCTGCGCGGCGTCTCGCGGATGCCGGTCGCCAGCAGCACGCAGCGGCCGGTGACGATGGTGGGACCGGTCTCGGGATCGGTGACGTGCACGCGTCCGCCGGGCTGGATGGCGGTGACGGTCGCGCGAGTCCGGATCTCGATGCCATGTGTCGCTTCGACGAGGCGCCGCGCATAGGTCGGCCCGGTCATCGGCAGGGCGAGGAACTGGCCGATGCCGAAGCCGGTGTGGCCGCAATGGCGGGGGATGCCGCCGGCCTCGCTCTCGCGCTCAAGCACGACGACGTCGCGGATGCCGCTGACGGCGAGGCGGCGCGCCGCCGACAGGCCGGCGGGACCGCCGCCGACGATGACGACGTCGTGGGTCATGCGGCCTTCCCGGCCGGCAGGTCCGACAGGCGACCGGCGGCAAGTTCCGTCACGCGGGCGCTGCAATAGAAGCCCTGGCAGCGGCCCATCATGCAGCGGGTGCGGCGCTTGAGGCCGCCGAGATCGCCGGCCGGCAGGGGACCGGCGAGCGCGCTTTCGATCTCGGTGCGGGTCACCAGCTCGCAGTGGCAGACGATCTCGCCGTAGCCCGGCTGCTGATAAGGGCGGGGCAGGTGCTCGGCGATGTTGGGGACGGTGGTCCAGATCGGCGGCTGATTGGTGGCCAGTTGCCCGAAGTGCCGCGTATAGAGGCCGGCGACATGCTGCGCGATGCCGAGCGCACCGGTGAGGCCGGTGGAGCGGATGCCCCCGACCGTGATCCAGTTGCGATCGGGCACCGCTTCGATCTGATAGTCCTTGAACTGCGTCGCCGGGCGCAGGCCGGCATAGGTGGCGGTGACGGTCTCCTGGGCCAGCGTGGGCAGGATACGGCAGCCCTTGTCGATGAGGGCCGCGAGTTGGGCGGCGTCGACGCTCGCATCGGCCCGGTCGTCCTGGTCTTCGGCGGTCGGCCCGACGATGAGGTTGCCGAAGGCGGTGCGAACGACCATGACGCCCTTCGTGCGCTCGGTCGGCACCGGCAGGATCGAGGAGCGGATGAGGCGGGCGGCCGGCTTGTCGAAGACGACGAACTGGCCCTTGCGCGGCCTGACGTGGAACGGCGAGGGGCGCGCGATCGCTTCGACGAGATCGCCGTAGTTGCCGGCGGCGTTGACGACGACGCCCGCTTCGACGGCGCCGCTGCTCGTCGCGAGGCGCCAGCCCGTCGCCATGCGATCGCCGCCGGTGACGGCGCAGCGGCGGCGGACCTCGCCGCGATGGGCGATACCCTGGAGCACATACGCCAGCGACGGCGACCAGGGATCGATGATGTGCTCGCCCGGGATGACGACGGCGGCGAGCGCGTCCGGCCCGAGGTGGGGTTCGCGGCGCCGCAGTTCCGCGGCGTCGATGTCGTATACATCGGTCAGGCCGTTGCGCTGGGCCTCCGCGAGGATCGCCGGCAGCCGCGCCGCCTCTGCCTCGTTCCAGGCCACCAGCAACCCGCCGGTTTCCAGCAGCGGCAGATTGAGGTGGCGGTGGATCTCCATGTACTCGGCGTAGCCGGCGCGCACGCAGGCGAGTTCCAGCGAATCCGGCATGCCGTCATAGCCGGTGTGAAGCATGGCGCTGTTGCCCTTGCTGGCGCCGCACAGGATGTCTGCCCCCTTCTCGAGCAGGATGGTCCTGGCGCCGCCCAAGCATAAGCGGCGGAAGATGGCGCAGCCCACGGTGCCGGCGCCGATGATCGCGACGTCATAGATCATGACGGATGCATAGCCGTACTGGCGCGTGCTGTCGAACGGCCCGGAGGAAGCAGCAACCGCAAAGAAGCGGGGCGCTGCCTTGCGGCAGCGCCCCTGTCTTGGATCAAGGAGACGATGCTAGCGCGCCGCTTCGCCGATGGCCTTTTCTTCGGCAGCGATCTCGGCCTGCCGCTTGGCGATCATGTCGCCGATTGGCGGTCCGGGGAAGCGCGTCCGCGCCAAGCCGAACCAGACGACCGCCATGATCACCAGCAGAACGCCTGTGTAGGTAACCAAGGCGTCGTAGGGGGGCTGAACTCCGATAAAGTAGAGTAAGAGGGAGCCCAAAACGGAGATGATCGCAAAGAGCTTGGAGAACGCGCCCAGCTGGAACGGGCCCTTCTTCGTCCAACTCTTTCCTTCGGCGAAGAATCCGGCTCCGATCGGCGCTGCGTAGGAGAGGTACAGGAAGATCGCGCAGCCAGCCGCCAAGGTCCAGAACTGCGGCGTGTAGAGAGTGGAAAGGAAAGCCAGGACCGCGCCTGCCCAGATCGCATTGACCGGGGTGCGGTGCGCGCGGCTGACGTGACGCAGCCAGTTCGACGCCGGGAATCCGCCGTCGCGAGCGAAGGCGAAGATCATGCGCGACAGCGACGTCATGCCGGCGAGGGCGCACAGGTAGTTCGCGATCACGATGCCGATGTAGAGCAGCGCCTTGAGGAAGGCCGGCATCGACGCGACGCCCATGAGCCAAGTGAAGACGGCGAAGCCCTGTTTGGCGCCCTCGGTTACGTCTGGCATCGCCAGGACGAAGGAGCAGATCATGATGTAGCCGAACAGGAATGACCAGAACACGGAGCGAATCATTCCCTTCGGCACGTTGACCGCCGCCGAGCGCGTTTCCTCCGATGTGTGGGCGGACGCATCGAAGCCCGTCACCGTATAGGCCGGCAGCAACAGGCCCAGCAGGAAGGCGTAGAACATGCTTCCGCTCTGCGGCCACACGCCGCCGCCGGCATCGCCAGTGTTGTTGGTGAAGGTGAAGAGGCGGCCGATATCAATGCTGGGCGCAGCGGCCAACATGGCAATGGTCAGGATGACGGCAACGATGATGATCAAGTAGCCGCTAAAGTCCGTCAGCAGGGTCGTCGCCCGGATGCCGATGTGATTGAACAGACCCTGGGATCCCAGGATGATGACGACAGCGATGGCCTGCACCCAGAACGCGCCGGTAGCGATCTGCTCGCCAAACGGCTTGGTCAGATCCGGGATGAACGCCGCCGGGTCCCAGCCGAGATAGTTCTGACCGATCAGAGGAACGAACAAGATCTGCCAAAGGCCGACGTCGACCGACGAAACCACGAAGATGAGGCCCAGCATGTTGAACCACGCGACCGACCAACCGAAGCCTCGCCCGCCCAGGATCGAGGCCCAGTGATAGAGGCCGCCTGCGGTCGGATAGGCCGAGGCGATCTGTCCCATGGAGGCGGCGACGATCAGCGAGAAGCCGCAAGCGAGCGGCCAACCGATACCGATGGAGGCGCCGCCGGCGGCGCTGAACCCGGCCTGGAAGGCGGTGATGCCGCCCGCGATGATGCAGATGATCGAGAATGAAATGGCGAAGTTCGAGAAGCCGCTCATGCGGCGCGACAGCTCCTGGGCATAGCCCATACTGTGAAGCTGTTTCACGTCCTCCTGATGTTGCTGACTGCCGTGATAGCTATCGCTCATGACCGACCCCTGTTTTCACCGTTGTTGTCGTTCGTTGTTGCAGAGACCGCTCGCGCGTCCCGCCCGCTGAGCGGGGTACCGGCGAACCCAGAACCGATGAGCGCGATGGCGGCCCCTGTTAGGTCTCCATGATGGCCTGCCGTGCGGCGTCTTGTAAAGCCGTCTCGGCAACGGCTCTTAACCATCTGGTCAAGTTTGAATATTTGAGAATCATTCCAGGTTCGGATAGGAGCATTGTCTGGTCAGGATTTCTGCCGATTCGCCCACCCTGTCCCGGTAGCGACGCCTTGACAGGGGTGGCTGCGGCCGCCCCAGATAGGGCCGAAGTGCGAATGCCGGGGGGTGCAGAGGTGGGCGAGATCAGGGAGTACGACAACTACGACGCTTTGGGATTGGCCGGGCTGGTCAAGCGCAAGGAGGTGACGGCCGGCGAGCTATTGGAGACCGCGATCGCGCGCGCCGAGCGGCTGAACCCCAAGCTCAACGCCATCGTCCATCCGGCGCATGACGAGGCGCGGGCAGCCATCGCGCGCGGCTTGCCGGACGGCCCCTTCACGGGCGTGCCCTTCCTGCTGAAGGATCTCGGTTGCGAGGCGATCGGCTATCCCGGGAGTGCCGGATCGCGCTTCTTTGCCAATTTGCCCTGGACCTACGATTCGGAGATCTGGATCCGGCTGCGCAGGGCCGGGCTCGTCGCCTTCGCGCGCACGACCTCGCCGGAGCTCGGCATCAGCCCGGCGACCGAGGCGCGGGTTTATGGCGGGCCGACGCGCAATCCCTGGAACCTCGAGCACACCTCCGGCGGCTCCAGCGGCGGGGCGGGCGCCGCGGTGGCGGCGGGGGTGGTGCCGATGGCCCATGGCAGCGACGGCGGCGGCTCGGTGCGCATCCCGGCCTCCTGCTGCGGGCTCTTCGGACTGAAGCCGACGCGGGCGCGGCTGCCGGACGGTCCGGCCTCGGGCGAGGGCTGGGGCGGCATGGCGATCGACGGGGTGCTCTCGCGCTCGGTGCGCGACACGGCCGCCATGCTCGACGCTTGCCACGGTTCGGACGTGGGCGCGCCCTATGCCGCGCCGCATGTGCCGCGACCCTACGCCGAGGAGATCAAGACGCCGCCTCGGCGGCTGAAGATCGCGTTCTGCAAAACGACGCTGCACGGGCTGCCGATCCATGCGGAATGCGCGACGGGGGTCGAGGCGGCGGCGCGGCTGTGCGGCGAACTCGGACACGAGCTGACGGAGGCGAAGCCGAGCTTCGACTTCGACAAGGCGGTGCGGGCTTGGACCAAGGTGGTGGCCTGCGGCACCGCGCTCTCCGTGCGGCTCCGCGCGCAGGCGCTCGGGCGCGAGCCCGGCCCGGACGACATCGAGCCGGCGACGCGCGGCGCGGTCGAGTACGGCAGCCGGATCGACGGGCCCGACTATCTGCAGTCGATCAACACCATCCATGCCACCGGCCGGCAGATCGCGCAGTTCTTCGAAACCCAGGACATCCTGATCACGGCCACGCTGGCAGAGCCGCCGGCGCGGGTCGGGCGCTTCGCCATGAGCAATCCCGATTTCCTCGACTACCGGCTGGGGCCCAAGGGCATCATCCACTACTCGCCCTTCACCTCGATCTTCAACATGACAGGGCAGCCGGCGGCCTCGATACCCCTGCAATGGTCGAAGGAGGGCCTCCCCGTTGGCGTGCATTTCGCGGCCCGCTTCGGCGATGAGGCCACGCTGCTGAAGCTCGCCGCACAGCTCGAGCAGGCGCAGCCCTGGTTCGGCAAGCGGCCTGTTGCGTCGTAGGGCGACCCTATGTGGTCGCCCTGCTGCAGGGCGGCCACGTGGGGCCGCCCCTACACGCGACGACGTGTGGTTCGGCTGCTCGCCCGTGCGGCAATAGGATCGGCGGCGCCCAAGAACTCGCGGCAGAACTCGGCGAAGGCGGTGGCCATGCGGCGGGGGCGGGCGTCCTTGCGGCGCGCGAGGCCGAGCCACGTCGGCCGTATCTTCTCGGACACGGGACGGTAGACGAGGCGCATGCCGTCGAGGGCCTGGTCGCTTGCCGGGCGCGAATGCATGACGGAATAGCCGTGGCCATTGGCAACCAGGCCGCGCACCATCTCGAAGGACGGCGTCTCGTGGGCGACGCGCGGCTGCAGGCCGAGGCCGTAGAAGACCGATAGGAAGTAGTCGCGGCTCTGCGGCAGGCTGAGCAGCACCATCGGCTCGTCGACCAGCTCGCGCAGCGACACGGCCGGGCGGCGTGCGAGGCGGTGTCGGGTGGGCAGGATGACGTGGAACGGCACCTCGGCGAGCGGCTCGAACGCCAGGTCGGCCCCGATGTTGAGGTCGTAGGTGAGCGCCAGGTCGAAGCGGCCGCCGCGCAAGCTGGCCAGCAGCGCCTCCGTGTGGTCCTCGTGAAGCCGGATGCGGATGTCCGGGAAACGGGCGGTGAAGGCGCCGAGCAGGCCGGGCATCAGCAGCGACGCGAAGGTGATGAAGCAGCCGACGTCGAGCTCGCCGGCCAGCGCGTCGGCCAGGCCGCGGGCGCTCTGCTGGAGATCGTCGGCATGGGCCAGCAGGCTGCGCGCCTCCAGCAGGAAGCGCTGGCCGGCCGGGGTCAGCGAGAGGCCCTGGGCATGGTGGCGCACGAAGAGCTGCAGATCGAAGCCGTCCTCGAGATGGGCGATGGCCTCGGAGATCGAGGGCTGCGAGACATGGATCGCGCGCGCCGCCGCCGTGACGCTCCCGCGCTCGGCCGCGGCCGTGAAGTAGCGTAGCTGCTTCAGGGTGAACTGCATCGGAATTTCCGATCCTATAGCTCGACAATTAATATTTCTCCTTTGCCATGGCTGCGGTCAAGATGGCGCGCGTGAGAGTTAGTCGCAGCCTAGGGACCGGGACATGATCAGAACGGGCGAGCAATATCGGGAGTCGCTGCGCGACGGCCGGCAGGTCTGGATCAATGGCGAGAAGGTGAAGGACGTCCCCACCCATCCGTCCTTCAAGCCGATCGTGGACGTGCGCGCCCGCATCTACGACATGGCGCACGAGGCGAAGACCAAGGACCTCATGTCCTATGTCGACAAGGACAGCAACGAGCCCTGCTGCATCGGCTACAAGCTGCCGCACACGCAGGAGGATTGGCACGTCAAGCGGCGGGCCGTCGATGCCGTGATGGACGATATCGGCGGCGTGGTCATCCGCGTCGGCGACGAGACCATCGGCGAGATGTGGTCGCTCCATGACGGGCGCGACGTGCTGAGCGAGGTCGACCCGCAATTCGCGCAGAACATCGAGAACCACATCTACCGCGCGCTGCGTTCCGACACCTTCCACGTGTCCGCCAACACGGATCCAAAGGGCGATCGCTCGAAGCGGCCGCAGGACCAGGACCCGGACATGCTGCTCCACCTGGTGAAGGAGACCGACAAGGGCATCATCGTGCGCGGCGCCAAGTACGAGACGGCGGCCGCTTACGCCAACCAGGCCTTCGTGAAGCCGACCATCGCCAACTGGGGCGACGAGAAGCTGTCGGACTATGCGCTCGGATTCATCTGCGACATGGCGGCGCCGGGCGTGAAGCATATCTGCCGCACCGGCTTCGCCGGGCGCGCGTCCGCGCGCGACTATCCGCTCGCCAACCGCTTCGACGAGGTCGACACGCTCGTGGTGTTCGACGACGTGCTCGTGCCCTGGGAGAACGTGCTCTTCTACCGCCACACGCGCGCGGCCAGCTTCATCCGCGGCACCTTGCACCGCTACAGCGCCTTCGCCTTCGTGCAGCGCATCCAGAAGATCGCGGACATGCTGATCGGCGCGGCGCTGTTCAACGTGCGGCAGACCGGGCTCGACCAGCAGCAGGCGGTGCGCGAGAAGCTGGCCGAACTGGCCTGCTACCGCGAGACCATCAACGCCCATCTCACCGCCTCGATCGCCACTGCGCAGAAGAGCCCGGCCGGCCTGCTGATGCCGAACCAGTCACTGCTTTACACCGGCCGCGTCCACGCCTGCACGAAGCTGCCGGCGATGATGCATCTGGCGCGCGAGCTCTGCGGCGGGCAGATCTGCGTGACGCCTGATGTCGCCTTGTTCGAGCATCCGGAGACCAAGGCGCTGCTGGAGAAGTACTACAGCGTCAACGAGAACTGGGTGGCGGAGGACCGGCGCAAGCTGCTGGCCTTCGCGCGCGATCTCCTGAACTCCGACTATGCCGGCCACCGCGTGACCTTCGAGCTGTTCGCGCAGGCGCCGCCCTTCGCGCATCTGAACGCGGTCTACGGCAGCTTCGACTGGTCGGAGGCGTTGAGGTTCGTGAAGAAGTCGGCCGGTCTGTCGGATCGCGTCATGCAGAAGAAATAGGACGGAGGGAGTCGACGATGCTGCGCGAACACTTCCTCGAAGGCATGAGCCGGGCCGCCGCGACGGTGAATGTGGTCACGACCGACGGCCCCGGCGGGCGCGCCGGAGTGACCGTGAGCGCGATGTCATCGGTCTCGGCCGACCGGCCCGCGCTGCTGGTCTGCGTCCATCAGGCCAGCCCGGCCTGCCAGGCGATCAAGCGCAATGGCCGCTTCTGCGTGAACGTGCTGCGGGCCGAGCACGCCGCGATCTCCGACCGCTTCGCGGGACGTCACAAGACGGCCGACGGCGACAAGTTTGCTGGGGCCCGCTGGCGATGCCTCGCCACCGGCGCGCCGGCGCTCGATGACGCCCTGGTGGCCTTCGACTGCACCGTCATGAAGGAGATCGACTGGGGCACGCATACGGTCTTCATCGCCGACGTCGTCGATGTCGAGCTGGCGGAGCCGGGGCGGCCGCTGATCTACGCCAGCCGTGCCTATGGCGTGCCGCGGCTGCA
>DATIXH010000201.1:0-23522 GCA_035518775.1 Candidatus Acidiferrum sp. | reverse complement strand
AGAGCAAATCGCGCATCAGCGGGCGGCTGTCGCTCGGAAACGCCGACCTTACAGTATCTGATGCCGGGCGAAGACGGTGCGCAAGAGTTCGCCGGCGGCCAGTTCCTCGCGGACAGTATTCTCGTGGGCGACCTTTTCCAGCGCCAGCGTGATTGTGCGCTCGGCCAGCGCGGCCGGAATCGCGCAGACGCCGTCGATGTCGCCGAAGATCCAATCGCCAGGAGCCACGCGCACGCCGCCGCACTCGACGGGCACCTCGATCTTCATGACCATGCCGCGGCCCTTGCTGTCGAGCGGGCCGATGCCGCCGCAGAACACGGGGAAGCGCATCTCGCGGATCAGCTTGACGTCGCGCGCCAGGCCGTCGGTCACCGCCCCGGCAGCGCCGCGCGCCCGCGCCGCCGTGCTCAGCAGCTCGCCCCACGGACCGATGCGGTTGCCGGGCGGGCAGGCCAACACGGCGACGTCGTCGGGCTTCAGGTCGTCGACGAGCGCGATCTCATGCTCGTAGGGGTTGATGCCCGGCTCGATGTGGTAGACGGGCATGTAGAGGCCGGTGCGCGCGCGGCCGAAGAGCACGAGGTTCTCGTCGAGCGGTCGCACGCTCGGCACCATGGCGTGGTGCATGTTGCCGAGGCCGTCCAGCACGTCGGAGATGACGCCGCTGTAGAGGCGCGCGCGCGCCTCGGCGATCAGTTTCTTGTCCATGAGCATCCTCCCGGTAATGTTACGGCTTGGTCAGAAAGCGCGCTGCCAGCAGGCAGAGCAAGGTGGTGCCGGCCAGCACGAGGGCAACGAGGGCGTTGACGTCGGGCGTGAAGCCCAGCCGCATCATCGACCACAGCCACATCGGCAGCGTGTTCTTCGTGCCCGTCACCAGCAGCGTGATCAGGGTCTCGTCGAAGGACAGCGCGAAGGCCAGGATGCCGGCGGCGAGCAGGGCCGTCATCAGCTGTGGCAGCAGCACGTAGCGAAAGGTCTGCCAGCGGTTGGCGCCGAGATCGAGCGAGGCCTCGATCAGGCTGCGGCTTATCGTCTGCAGGCGCGCCAGGACGTTGCGGTAGACGAGGGCGAGCACGAACACGGTGTGGCCGATGACGACCGTGATCAGCGAGCGCTCGAAATCGATCTGGCGGAAGAAGATCAGGAGCGACAGGCCGGTCAGGATCGGCGGCATCAGGAAGGGCAGATAGATGACGATCTGCAGCAGGTCGCGCCCGCGCCCGCGGCCGCTGTGATAGTAGAGGGCGAGCAGAGTGCCGAGCACGAGCGACAGCGCCACGGCGGTGACGCCGACGACGAAGGTGTTGGTCAAAGCATCGATGATGCGCTGGTTGTCCGCCAGCTTGGCGTAGGCCGCGAAGGAAAAGCTGTCCCACTGCACCTGATTGGCCTTGAAGGCGAAGAACGAGAAGAAGATGGCGAGGAACAGCGGGCCGTAGAGCAGCACCAGCACGAAGGCGGCCACGGTCCATAGACTCGCTTGCACCGGCGCGGCCAGGCGCATCATGTCGCGTACCGGGCGCGGCCGAAACGATCGGCGATGACGATCGCCGCCAGCACCGGCAGCAGCAGGATGACCGAGAGCGCGGCGCCGAACGGCCAGTTGTTGCCGAAGCCGAACTGGCTGTAGATGACGCGGCCAAAGGTGAAGCCCTCGATACCGCCGACCATCTGCGGTGTGACGAAATCACCGATTGCCAGCACGAAGGTGAAGGAGGCGCCGATCACTACACCCTGGAGGCTCAAGGGGAGGATGATCTTGAGAAAGGTCTGCAAGGGCGGCGCGCCGAGATCGGCGGAGGCCTCCAGCAGGTTGCGGGGAATGCGCTCGAGCGCGACGAAGATCGGCAAGATCGCGAACGGCACAAGCAGGATCGCCAGCGTCAGCATGACGGCGTTGAGATTGAAGATCAGGAACGTCCAGGGCTCCTCGATGACGCCGAGATGGAGCAGGATGCGATTGAGGAACCCGTTGCCGCCGAGGATGCTGCGGATGGCGTAGATCTTGATGATGTAGCTCATCAGCAGCGGTACGGCGAAGAACATCGCGACGACGTATTTCGTGCGGCCGCCCAGGCTGGCGAGCAGATAGGCCACGGGATAGCCCAGGACGACGGTGATGGCGGCGACCTTCAGGCCCAGCCAGCAGGTCTTGAGGAACGTCGACAGCAGGCCCGGATCGCGGAAGAAGCGGGCGTAGTTCTTGAGCGTCGGATGATAGGCGATGTCCGTGCCCTGCACTTCGAAGAAGCCGAGCATGAGGAACAGGAGCAGCGGCACGAGGATGAAGGCCGTCGGCAGCGCCCAGGCGGCTGCGCCGACCAAGGCATCGGCCCACGCTCTGCCGGCGCGTTCTTCGCCGTCGGCGATTTCGCGCTGACTCATGGCGTTCGGGAGGGGCGGGTCGGCGACCCGCCCCTCCATGGCGTCGCGTTCGTCGGTCCTGCGCTTCGCGGCTACGGTGCGGCCTTGATCTCGTTCCACAAGTCGGCGCGCTTGGTCGGATCCTCCACGAATTCGAGCCAGACCAGCTTGTCGTTCTCGCCCGCGCTCGGGAATGGCGCGACCGTGTTGCCGAAGCCGGTGCGCTGCGAGAGCTGCTCGCCGATCTTCTTCTGCAATACGAAGTTGATCCAGGATTCCGCCAAGTCCTTGTCGCGCACGCCGCTGGTCAGCGCCCAGGTGTCGAGCCAGGCGATGGCGCCCTCCTTGGGATTGACGTAGACGATGTTGAGGCCGGCATCCTTCATCATCTTGACCTGCTGCTGGCCGTAGTTCGCGAACATCACGGCGACGTCGTTGTTCTGCCAGAGCTGCACCGCCTCATCGGCCGTAGTGTAGAAACTCAGAATGTTGTGCTTCAGGTCGATCAGCTTCTTCTTCGCCGCGTCCATCTGCTCCGATGTCAGCTTGTACGGGTCGGCGATGCCCATCGTCAGCGCCGTGATCGTGAAATTGTGCTCGCCGTTGTCGTAGTCGAGCACCTTGCCCTTGTACTGCGGGTCCCACAGCACGGTCATGGAATCCGGCGGGCTGCTCACCTTCTTCGGATCATAGATGATGCCGATGGAGTCGAAGGCGTAAGGCACGGAATGCACCTTGCCGTCGCGCATGACTCCCGTGACCTTCGAGAGGTCCTGGAAGCGCGGCAGCGTGTGCTTCTGGTTCGGGATCTTGTCGAGGTCGATCGGCGTGGTCAGGCCGGCATCGATGTAGCGCTGCAGCTGGGCGGTGTTGACGGCAAAGAGGTCGAAGTCCTTGCCTTCGCTGCCCTTGATCTTGGCCCAGATCTCGTCGTCGGTGCCGATGAAGACGACGCTGACGTCGCAGCCGCACTGGCCCTTGAACTCCTGCACCCAGTCGTCGTCGGCATAGCCCTGCCAGGCCAGGATGCGGAGTTCCTTGGCCCAGCTGGCCGAGGCCAGGCTCACGGCGACGGCAAGGCCGGCCGCTGCCAGGAGCAAACGTTTCGCGATACGCATGGTCATGGTCCCTCCCTGCGGGTTGGTCTTGATTGTCGGCGATTATGGCGGCAGCGCGCCCTCTAGGAAAGCGTCAGAGCGCTCGCACCGTGACGATGCCGGGATCGGCCTCCGCCACCATGGTATTGCGCAGAGGCCGGCCGAAGGCGGGCACGTCGATCTCGAAGCGGTCGCCGATGCGCGCTTTGACGCCTTCGGCGGAACTCAGGATGGCGGCGCCGAAATAATAGGCGTGGGCGTCGCCGGGGCGGCGGAACATCGAATAGCGGAAGTGGTAGTGCTCGAGATTCCGGATCGAATGCGACATGTTGGCCTCGCCGCTCAGGAACTCGCCCTGCCAAATGATCTCGTTGCCGCGCACGACGCGGGAGTGGCCGCGAACGTCCTGCGGCAGTTCGCCGAGCAGCAGCTCGGGTCCGAGCGAGCACTGCCGCAGCTTCGAGTGCGCGAGGTAGAGGTAGTTCTGCGCCTCCGTCACATGGTCGGAGAACTCGTTGCCGAGGCAATAGCCCACGCGCCAGGGCGAGCCGTCGGGCGCGATCACGTAGAGTCCGACGATCTCGGGCTCCTCGCCGCCGGCCAACGCGAAGGCCGGCGTGGCGATCGGCGCCTCCGGGGCCACGACGCAGGTGCCGACACCCTTGAAGAACCATTCCGGCGCGACGCCGATCTCGCCGGGCTTGGGCTTGCCGCCCTCGATGCCCATGCGGAAGATCTTCATCGAGTCCGTCATGGTCGCCATGTCGCCATGCTCGGCGACGTGCATCTTGTCGCGGGCGGCGGCGCTGCCGATGTGCGTCAGGCCGGTGCCCGTGATCCAGAAGCGCGCCGGTTCCGGGTGGTCGAGCGGCGGCAGCAGGCGGCGCTCGGCGATGACCTGCTCATAGCTGATGCGCTCCTTGCCCGTGCGGGCGCTGGCCAGGGTGGCGAGCGCGAGCCCGCCGGCGATGGCTTCCTGCGCCATCGCATAGACGGTGTCGACGCGGTCGAGCAGCGTAAGCCGTTTGCCGTCGTCGTCGACGATGGCGACGCGGCGCGAGCGGTCCGGCTGGACGATCTGAACGAGGCGCATGTCTGTCTACCTGAATGTCCCTGGGGTTGGAGAGGAGTAGGTCGGTCAGACCCATCAAGTCCAGCCGGCATCGACGATGAAATTCTGCGAGCTGCACATTCGGCTGTCGTCCGCGGCAAGCCACAGCACCATGCGCGCGATGTCCGCCGGTTCGAGCCGCCCCGGCAGGCACTGGTTCTCGTCCATCTGGCGCTCGCCGTCGGGTGTCACCCACAGTTTCAGCTGCCGGTCGGTCATTACCCAGCCCGGCACCACGCAGTTGACGCGGATGCCCTCGCGCCCGAGCTCACGAGCCAGGCCGCGCGTGAGCCCGCCGATGGCGGATTTCGCGGTCACGTAGGCGATGCAGTCGGCCTCGGCGTTCATCCAGCTGATCGAGCCGAAGTTGATGATCGAGCCGCCGCCAGCCGCCCGCATCTGCGGCCGCACCGCCTGGGCGGCGAAGAACTGGTGGCGCAGATTGACCTGCATGCGGTCTTCCCAGTAGGCGACGGTGACGTCCTCGACCTTATGGCGGTCGTCGTTGGCGGCGTTGTTGACGAGCGCCCGGATCGGCCCGTCCTCCTGCCCGACGCGGGCGATCGCGGCCTGCAGGGCCGCGATGTCCTTGAGGTCGGCACGGATGAACCGCGGCGCCGGCCGCCCCTGGCCGCCGATGCGGGTCACCAGTGCCTGCGACGCGCGCTCGTCGATGTCCGCGAACGTGACGCGGGCGCCCTGATCGCAGAAGTGCTCGACCACGCCGGCGCCGATCCCGGAACCGCCGCCGGTGACGAACACGACCCGGTCCTTCAGGCTGGGGTAGCGCGCATCGAGAGACATGAGCAGCCTTCCTCGCCGATCCGCGTCACGCGAGCTGCAGCCGGGACGCGGCATTTTGTCGTTGGCAGCAAGCTGCGTCGGACGCGGCGGTACTGTCAACCCAACGGGCGCCGAGGGCGTCATCCTGCAGTCAGATCACGGGATTTTCGCTCGGCGGACGACGCACCCCGTGAATAGTCTTGACGGCCGCCGCTGGGCAGGACGATCCTGCGCGGGCAGGAAGATTAACAAAACTGTCATCTGACCGACATCGACCGCTTGGTATGAACCGCGTCCGCCGCATCCTGCGGCGCAGCGCCTCGAGGAGCGGCGGGAGCACCGCCGAAGCCGTGGCGTTGAGCGCAATCCTGCAATTCGGGCGGCCGACCATGGGAGGCGAAAAATGAGGCTCGCGTGTATGCGTATGATTCCGGTTTCGGCTATGGCCTTGCTGATGTCCGCGGGGCTGGCCTCCGCCGCATCGATGGACGAGCTCGTGGCGGCGGCCAAGGCCGAGGGGCAGCTGACCATCATCGCGGTCCCGCACGACTGGTGCGGCTACGGCGCGGTGATCGACAGCTTCAAGGCGAAGTACGGCCTGACCGTCAACGAATTGAACCCCGACGCCGGGTCGGGCGACGAAATAGAGGCAATCAAGGCCAACAAGAACAACAAGGGGCCGCAGGCGCCCGACGTGATCGACGTCGGCCTGTCCTTCGGACCATCGTCGAAGGCGGAAGGGTTGCTGCAGCCCTATAAGGTATCGACCTGGGACAGCATCCCGAACGACCAGAAGGACGCCGAGGGCTACTGGTATGGCGACTACTATGGGGTGCTGGCGTTCGAGATCAACGCCGACCTCGTGAAGAAGGCCCCGACGGACTGGGCCGACCTGCTGTCGTCCGAATACAAGAACACCGTCGCCCTCAGCGGCGACCCCCGCACCTCCAACGAGTCGATTCAGAGCGTCTACGCCGCCGGTCTGTCTGCCACGGGCGGCAAGGCCGACGAGGCCGCGATGGCGGGCCTCAAGTTCTTCGCAGAACTCAACAAGAACGGCAACTTCGTGCCGGTTGGCGGGCAGGCTGCTCCGCTGGCGCAGGGCACCACGCCGATCGTCATCCGCTGGGACTATCTGGCGCTCGCTGACCGCGACACGCTCAAGGGCAACCCGGCCGTCGACATCGTGGTGCCGAAGACCGGCATCGTCGCCGGCGTCTATGTGCAGGCCATCAGCGCCTACGCGCCCCACCCGAACGCTGCCAAGCTGTGGATGGAGCACCTCTATTCCGACGAGACGCAGATCGCCTGGCTGAAGGGCTATTGCCATCCGGCCCGCTTCCAAGATCTCGTCGCCAACAAGAAGGTGCCCGACGAGCTCCTGGCGAAGCTGCCGCCCGCCGAGAACTACGAGAAGGCGGTGTTCCCGACCCTCGAACAGCAGGGCAAGGCGAAAGAGGTCATCACGAAGCAGTGGGACGCCGTCGTCGGCGCCAACGTGAAGTAAGCCGCAATCCGGGGCCGCACCGTTCGAGGGGGCCGGTGCGGTCCGCCAGAGTTTCGCACGACTGATTCTCGAAGGCAGGAGGAAGAAAATGAAACTCGCGTGGGTAGCTACGATTCCGATTTCGGCATTGGCGCTGGCGGCGTGCATGGGAACGGCATCGGCCGCCTCGATGGACAAGCTCATCGCCGACGCCAAGGCCGAGGGCGAGCTCACGGTCATCGCGCTGCCGCATGACTGGTGCGGCTACGGCGCTGTCATCGACGGCTTCAAGGCCAAGTACGGTTTGAAGGTGAACGAGCTGAACCCGGACGCCGGCTCGGGCGACGAGATCGAGGCGATCAAGGCCAACAAGGGCAATACCGGGCCGCAGGCGCCGGACGTGATCGATGTCGGCCTCTCCTTCGGCCCGTCGGCCAAGAAGGACGGTCTGATCCAGGCCTACAAGGTGTCGACCTGGAGTTCGATCCCCGACAGCGCGAAGGACGCCGAGGGCTTCTGGTACGGCGACTATTACGGCGTGCTCGCGCTCGAGGTGAACGCCGACATCATCCAGAAGATCCCGGCGGATTGGCCGGACCTGTTGGCGTCCGACTACGCGAATGCGGTGGCGCTGGCCGGCGATCCCCGCGCCTCGAATCAGGCGATCCAGGGCGTCTTCGCGGCCGGCCTGTCGGCCGCGAAGGGCAAGGTCGACAAGGCCGGCGACGCCGGGCTGAAGTTCTTCGCCGACCTCAACAAGAAGGGCAACTTCGTGCCGGTGATCGGCAAGGCCGGCACGTTGGCCCAGGGCGCTACGCCGATCATCATCCGCTGGGACTACAACGCGCTCGCCGACCGCGACACGCTCAAGGACAACCCCAAGGTCGAAGTCGTCGTGCCCAAGACCGGCGTGGTCGCCGGCGTCTATGTCCAGGCGATCAGCGCGTTTGCGCCCCATCCGAATGCCGCCAAGCTGTGGATGGAGTACCTCTATTCCGACGAAGGCCAGCTGGCCTGGCTCGCCGGCTACTGCCACCCGATCCGCTTCCAGGATCTGGTCAAGCGGAAGAAGGTGCCGGATGCGCTGCTGGCCAAGCTCCCGCCGGCGGCGGCCTACAAGAAGGCCATATTCCCGACGCTCGACGAGCAGGCGGCGTCCAAGGAGGTGATTACCAAGCAGTGGGACAGCGTGGTCGGCGCCAACGTGAAGTGAGCTGCGACCGCGAAGGTTCGCCACCCTCTTCTGCCGGTGCGGCAGGAGAGGGGGCGGCGTAGCAGGCGGCCGATGGCCCAGCAGCTGCAGATCACCGCGCGCACGTCGCTGGGCGCGCGCACCGGCCTCGACCAGATCTCCTGGGCGTGGCTGGGAGTCGCGCCGTTCTTCATCTTCGCCCTGATGTTTCTGATCCTGCCGACCGGTTTCCTCTTCGTCGGCAGCTTTCAGGATGCCGCTGGCAACTTCACGCTCGCCAACATCGCCAACCTGTTCCAGCCCTCGATCGTCAGCGCCTATTGGGTCAGTCTCAAGGTCAGCGCCTATTCCGCGATCGGCGGCGCGGTCATCGGGTTCTTCCTCGCCTATGCCGCCGTGCTCGGCGGCTTGCCAAGCTGGATCCGCCCGACCCTCATGACGTTTTGCGGCGTCGCCTCCAACTTCGCCGGCGTTCCCCTCGCCTTCGCCTTCCTGGCGACGCTCGGGCGCACCGGGCTGGTGACGGCCCTGCTGGTCAAGTATCTCGACTTCAACATCTACAGCACCGGCTTCAACCTGCTGACGATGTTCGGGCTGACCATCACCTACATCTATTTCCAGATCCCCCTGATGGTGCTGATCCTGGCGCCGGCGCTCGACGGCCTGAAGCGCGAGTGGCGCGAGGCGGCCTCGATCCTGGGCGCCAGCAACTGGCAGTTCTGGGCCTATGTCGCGCTGCCCGTGCTGCTGCCCGGCCTGCTCGGCGCGACCCTGCTGCTGTTCGCGAATGCGTTCGGCGCCATCGCGACCGCCTATGCGCTGACCGGCAGCTCGCTCAACATCGTGACGATCCTTCTGTATGCGCAGATCCGCGGCGACGTGCTGCATGACCAGAATCTCGGCTATGCGCTCGCCCTCGGCATGATCTTGATCACGGGATTGTCCAACGCGGCCTACATCTGGCTGCGCATGCGCAGCGAACGGTGGTTGCGATGAAGCGCTCGCGGATAGGATCCTGGATCGCGATCGTCGTGGGCGCGCTCTATTTCCTGGTGCCGCTCATCGGCACCTTCGAGTTCTCGCTGCGGCTGCGGCGCGGCGAGTACAGCTTCGAAGCCTACGAGATCGTGCTCGCCGATCCGCGCTTCCAGGCCAGCTTCCTCTATTCGACCGTGCTGGCGCTGGCGACGATCGTGGTCGGCGTGCTGTTGGTCCTGCCGACGGCGTACTGGATCCAGCTGCGCCTGCCGCGCCTCCGGCCGATTGTGGAGTTCATCACCTTGCTACCGCTGGTGATCCCCGCCATCGTCCTGGTGTTCGGCTATCTCCGTATCTACAACAGCTCCTCCTGGCTTCCGCTGACCGGCAGCGAGCGCACGACCGATCTGCTGCTGATGTTCAGCTACGTGACGCTGGCGCTGCCCTACATGTATCGCGCGATCGAGACTGGTCTGCGGGCGATCGACGTGCGCACCTTGACGGAGGCGGCGGAAAGCCTGGGCGCGAACTGGCCCACGATCATGTTCCGCGTGATCTTCCCGAACGTGCGCGTGGCCGTGCTGAGCGGCGCCTTCCTCACCTTCGCCATCGTCATCGGCGAGTTCACGATGGCCAGCTTGCTCGACCGGCCGGCCTTCGGCCCCTACCTGCAGCTGATCGGCGCCAACCGCGCCTACGAGCCGGCGGCGCTTGCGATCATCGCCTTCATCGTCACCTGGGCCTGCATGGGCCTGATCCAGGTCTTCGGCCGCGGCGCCCGCGGCTCGACGCCGGATACGCGCTGACGGGAGGCAGAGGGCACGGACATGGCGTTCCTCGAGATCGACAACCTGCGCAAGGCCTTCGGCGCCCAGACCGTCGTGCAGAACTTCGATCTGCCGGTCGAGCGCGGCGAGTTCATCTCGTTCCTCGGGCCGAGCGGCTGCGGCAAGACCACGACCCTGCGGATGGTCGCCGGCTTCGAGACGCCGAGTTCCGGCGCGATCCGCATCGACGGCCGGGAGGTGACGCGGCTGCGCCCGAACCAGCGCAATGTCGGCATGGTCTTTCAGTCCTATGCCCTGTTCCCGAACATGACGGTTGCCGGCAACGTCGGCTTCGGCCTGCGCGTTGCGAACCGGCCGACGGCCGAGATCGCCGCGCGGGTCGAGGAGATGCTGAAGCTCATCAAGCTGCCGGCTCTGGGCGGCCGCTACCCCTATCAGCTCTCGGGTGGGCAACAGCAGCGGGTGGCGCTGGCGCGTGCGCTCGCGATCAAGCCGCAGGTGCTGCTGCTCGACGAGCCGTTGTCGGCGCTCGACGCCAAGATTCGGGTGGCGCTGCGCGAGGAAATCCGCAACGTCCAGCGCAACCTCGGCATCACCACGATCTACGTCACGCACGACCAGGAAGAGGCCCTGTCGATGTCCGACCGCATCGTCGTGATGAACGAGGGGCGCATCGAGCAGATCGGCACGCCGTTCGAGATCTACAACTTCCCGCGCACGCGCTTCGTCGCCTCCTTCGTGGGCACGCTCAACATCCTGCGCGGCCGCGTCACCGACCCCGCCGGCGGCCGTATCGCCATCGACGACCAGGAGATCTCGGCCGCGCGCGGCATCGTGGACGCCCAGGCGGGCGAGACCCGTTCGGTCGCGCTGCGCCCCGAAGCGGTGTCGCTGGACGACGTCGATGGCGCCCACAACAAGATGCAAGGCACCATCGAGGAAGTCAGCTTCCTCGGCGCAATCGTGCGCATCCGCGTGCGCTTCAGGGAGAACGCGATCTCGCTCGACACCTTCAACGACCCCGGCATCGCGCCGCCGCAGCGCGGGCAGCCGGCCACGGTCGGCTTCGCCCGCGAGGATCTGCTGGTGCTGGAGGGCGCCGAGACGAGTTGAGTGGGCGCGATCGAATAGACCTTGACCCTCCCGCCGGCCGAATCGATTCTGACGCGGAGATTGGGCGAAGAGTCGCGACAGGTCGCATTTGACGAGTCGGAAAAGCCGAAGCCTGGCCGCCACTGCCTGCAGTCGCCGGAGGGTGTTGCGCGGCGCGGCGGCCGCAACGGCGCTGGCGACCGGCCCCTGGGTCTCGAGGGCTGCGCGCTCGAGCTCCGGCGAACTGAACGTTCTCCATTGGGCCGACCAGCTGAAGGAGCCGGTCCAAAGGAAGTTCACCGAGAAGACCGGCATCAAGATCAACGCGGCCGCCTTCTCGACCGATCAGGAGCAGGTCGAGAGGTTCGAGGCCGGCAAGGGCGAGGGGTTCGACCTGTGCCAGCCGGCGCTCGACCGCGCCTCGGAATGGCACGACGCCGAGCTGCTTGCGCCGTTCGATCTCGGCCGGGTGCCGAATTCGAAGAACCTCATCCCGTCGCTGCTGGCGGCCACCACCGAGCTGTGGCAGTGGGACGGCAAGCTCTATCACCTGCCGCACTGCTGGGGCAGCGAGGCGATCGCGTGGCGAACCGACCAGTCGACGCAGGACTACGGCACGCTCTCCTACGGCAGCCTGTGGGACGAGCGGTACAAGGGCGCGGTCCTCGGGCGCCCGCATTCGCTGCTGCTCGGCATCGGCCTGTGGATGGATGCGAGCGGGCAGCTGCCCTCGAACCGCATGCTCGACGCCTACAAGGACGAGGACGGGTTCAAGAAGCTCTATGACCAGATCATCGCCTTCGCCGTTGCCCACAAGCCCTCGATCAAGCAGTTCTGGGACACGCCCAACAGCATCAAGGAGGCGTTTGCGGACAATGGCTGCACGATAGGACAGACGCTCGACGGCCCCGTCCTCGAACTGCGGACGGAGGGAAAGCCGGTCGCGTTCATGGCGCCGCGCGAAGGCGCCATCGCCTGGATGGACGGCTGGACGATGACCGCGGCGGCCAAGAACACCGACCAGGCGCACGCGTTCCTCGACTTCCTGCTGAGTCCCGAGGGCAACGCCGCCGTCGCCGGGGCGTCGGGCTACAATCCCGCGGTCTCGGATGCTGCGGCGCTGCTTCCCGAGCCGGCCAAGACGGCCTTCTCCGCCGCCTATCCCGGCGATGCCCGGGAGAGGCTCTGGTTCCGACGGCCGGAGCCGTCCTGGTTCAAGAGCCTGCGCGTGCAATATGCGGAGAGGCTGAGGACCGCCTGAACGTGGGGCGGCGGGCGATGCGTTTGGACAACCGGCGGCGGCTGGAGCAGAATAGATGCGGAGTGGGCCACCGCGCGCCCGACCGGCGACGGAGCGGCGTGGTCGTGGGAGGCAGGGAGTGATCGGATCGAATCCGTCTGCAACGCAGAAGACGGCCGCGGCGGCCCGCGGATTTCGCCGGCGGACTTTTCTAGCGATCGGCGTGGCGGCTGTCGGCACCGTTGCCGCTGGCGCGCGGCTCATCAACGGTCGGCCGGCACGCGAGCTCAACCTTCTGAACTGGTCCGACGAGTTGCCGGATCCGGTGCTCGCGAATTTCGAACGGGCCACCGGGATCAAGGTCAGGTCGACACCGATCTCGCACAGCGAAGGACAGATCGCGACGTTGCTCGCGGCCGGCGGCGCAGGCTTTGACCTGTGCCAGGCGACGCGCGATCGGGCGCCGCAGTTCCGCGACGCCGGCGTACTGGCCGCCTTCGACATGGACCGGCTCCCGAACTCCGGCAACCTGATCCCGTCGCTGTTCGCCGGCTCGAAGAGCGTCTGGTCGTGGGATGGCGGCCTGCACCATCTGCCCCACTGCTGGGGCACGGAGGGCATCGCGTGGCGGGCCGACAGGACGAGCTTGGACTACCGGAGCCTGAGCTTCGGGACGCTCTGGGAGGAGCAGTATCGGGGCGCGGTGCAGGGGCGGCCGGATAGCCTGCTGCGTGGCATCGGCCTCTGGATGGACCGCACCGGCCGCCTGCCGTCGAATCGGATGCTCGATGCCTATGAGAGCGAGGATTCGATGAGGAGGATCTACGACGTCATCCTCGCATTCGCCATCGACCGCCGCGCCTGGATCAGGCAGTTCTGCGAGGGTGCCGAAAGCGTGGCCGCCGGGTTCATCGAGAATGATTGCACGATCGGCAAGACCTGGGACGGTCCGGCCCTCAGCCTGACCAAGGCCGGCCGGCCGGTCGGCTACATGGCGCCCCAGGAGGGCGCCATCACCTGGGTCGACGGCTGGACGATGACCAAGGCGGCAAAGAACATCGAAGAAGCCTACGAATTCCTCAACTACGTCATGACGGCTGAGGTCAGCGCACAGATTGCCGAAGGCTCCGGCTACAATCCCGCCGTCCTCGGCGCCGACGCGCACCTGTCGCACGGGGCACGGTCGCGCTTTGCCGCCGCCTATCCGGAGGATGCGCTCCGGAAGCTGTGGCATCGTCCCCCGGAACCCTCCTGGTTCGCCGTTTTGCGGCGGCAATACGCCCGCAAGTTCGCGGCAGCCGCGCGGGAGGTCTGACACGGCCGCACGCAGCAACAGTCCATCGCCATCCCCGGGGAGAAACGCCGTTGAGCGACGTCAAGCTGTTCCGCGCCCGCGACCTCGACCTGACGCCCGACGACAAAGGCATCGTGACCGCGCCGGTCGTGAACCGGCGCATCAGCACGGGCTTGGGCGCTGGCATCGGCGTGTTCGAGAACTGTGCTATCGAGTGGACGGTCAGCTATGACGAGGTGCTGTTCATCAAGGACGGCAGCTTCACCCTGCGCGTCGCCGGCAAGGCCTATCGCGCCGGCCCCGGCGACATCCTCTGGATCCCCAAGGACACGCCGCTCGTCTACGAGGCGAAGGAGCGCGTCGTGTTCTTTTACGCCGTCTATCCCGCCGACAAGTCGCCCTCGACCAGCAAGACCATCGAGTTCCCGACGACCGCGCCGGAGTGACGCTCCGTCGCAGTGAATCTGCCGCGCGCGGATTTGACCCCGCATAGGAGCCGCGTTAGACACGCCCGCGAACAGCGCGGAGAGGGTTCACTATGGCGAGCAAGGAGCTGAAGGTCGGAGACAAGGCGCCGGCGTTCAACATGCCGACGGATGGCGGCGGCACGGTGTCGCTGTCGTCGCTGACTGGCCGGAACGTCGTGCTCTACTTCTATCCGAAGGACGATACGTCCGGTTGCACCAAGGAGGCCTGCGACTTCCGCGACAACGTGCCGAACTTTGGTCGCATCGACGCCACCATTATCGGCGTGTCGCGCGACAGTGTCGCCAGCCACGACAAGTTCAAGAAGAAGCACACGCTGCCCTTCGCGCTCGCCAGCGACGCCGACGGCAAGACCTCCGAGGCCTACGGCACGTGGGTCGAGAAGAGCATGTACGGCCGCAAGTATATGGGCATGGAGCGCGCCACCTTCCTGATCGACGGCAAGGGCGTGATCCGCGGCGTCTGGCGCAAGGTGAAGGTGCCCGGCCACGTCGCCGACGTGCTGAAGGCGGCCAAGACGCTCTAGCAGTCCGCCCGCCTACGGCTTTGGGTGGGTCCTGAAGAAGTCCCAGATCGTCTGCGTGCCATCGAAATCGCGGCACACCCGGCCGACTACCGCCCTCGGGAGATATTGCGAGCCGCTCGGCCAGGTATGGCCGACGCCCTCCTCCACATAGAGCAGCACCTCGCTGTTGAGCCGACCGCCGCGCCAGCTCGACCAGCGCACGCGGCAACCATCGTTCGGATCGCTGTCCGGCAGGTCGCCGGAAGCCGGGACTGCCCGCGTGTGGTCCGCTTCGCGCCAGAGCCGCACGGCTTCGTCCGTAGGGATGATCTGCCCGCGGCGAAAGGCGACGCCGCCGCCGGCGAACGGCATCAGGGGGTCGTCCGTGCCCTGGATGATGAAGACGGAGACAGCCTGCGACGGCGCGAATTGCCGGTAGAAGGGATCGGCGAGCCCGCCCGCCACGGGCGCGATGGCGGCGATGCGGTCCGCCAGCCTGGCGGCGACGTAGTGGGAAAAGATGCCGCCGTTGGAGATGCCGGTGGCGAAGATGCGTTTGGGGTCGATGAGGTGGCGCCGCGCCAGCTCGTCGAGGAGCGCCGCGATGAAGGCGATGTCGTCGACGCCCTCGCGATGCGCGGCCGTGTGCAGCCCTTCGCGGCCGTCCACCCAGTTGCCGTCGACGGCGTCCGGATAGACGACGATGAAGCCCTCGCGGTCGGCGAGGCGGCTGAAACCGGTGAAGCGCTCCATGCCCCGACCGTCACTGCCGCCGCCGTGAAAGGCGAGCACGACCGCCGAGGGGGTCGTGTCACGCAGGCTGGGCGGGATGTGCAGGCGATAGGTCCGCGTCCGCCCATCCACGACGATGCTGCCAGACAGGGTCGGCGCCGCGGCCGCCGGAACCAAGGCCAACGCCAGCCAGGCGTAGATCGCGGCGAACCGCGCTAATACCTTGAGCATGAAGGTGTTCCGATCGATCATGATGCGGTAGACACGCGCGACGCCGCGAGAACCTGCGGTGCGGAGACGGCCTGCGCCGCACAGGAGGTGAGCGGCTGATGCCAGCTTAATCTAACGGGGAGGCTCGCGGGCAATGGCGGTTTGTAATATCGTCGTGCGGGTGTAGCTTCAACGCATCTTACCAAGCGGATGGACGAGAGCTTGGATGTCGGAACGGAGTCGTTAATGACCACGGCACCCGCAACGAGCGCTGCGATCGGCCACAATGCGAACGAATCGCTGCTTGCCGAACTGCGCACGCTCCTCGGCGATCGTCTGTCGACGGCGGCGTCGGTGCGCGAGCAGCATGGCAGGGACGAATCCTATCACGCCGTCCATGCGCCGGATGCCGTGGCCTTCGCGCACAGCACCGACGAGGTGAGCGCCATCGTGAAGGCCTGCGCCAAGCACGGGACGGCGGTGATTCCCTTCGGCACCGGCACCTCGCTCGAAGGCCATGTCGCCGCCCTCCATGGCGGCATCTGCATCGACCTGTCCCAGATGAACCGTGTCCTGCGCGTCAATGTCGAGGACCTGGACGTGACGGTTGAGCCAGGCGTCACGCGCAAGCAGCTCAACGCACACCTCAAGGAGACCGGCCTCTTCTTCCCGATCGATCCCGGCGCCGATGCCTCGCTCGGCGGCATGACCGCCACGCGCGCCTCCGGAACGAATGCGGTGCGCTACGGCACGATGCGCGAGAACGTGCTGGGCCTCACGGTCGTGCTGGCCGACGGGCGGGTCATCCGCACGGGCGGGCGGGCGCGCAAGTCGGCGGCCGGCTATGACCTGACGCGCGTCTTCGTCGGGTCCGAGGGCACGCTCGGTGTGATCACGGAGATCACGCTCCGGCTCTACGGCATTCCCGAGGCGATGTCCGCCGCGGTCGGATCGTTTCCCACGCTCGAGGGCGCGGTCGACACGGTGATCCAGACCATCCAGTCGGGCATCCCGGTGGCGCGCATCGAGCTGCTCGACGATGTCCAGATGGATGCCCTCAACCGCTACGCGAAGCTCGACTACCCCGTTCAGTCGACGCTGTTCTTCGAGTTCCATGGCACGCAGGCCTGGGTCGCCGAGCAGGCGGAGATGGTAAAGGCGATCGCCGCGGAGCATGGCGGCGGCGACTTCCGTTGGGCCACGAAGCCGGAAGAGCGCAGCAAGCTGTGGCAGGCGCGGCACGACGCCTACCACGCCGACAAGGCGCTGCGGCCGGGCTGCGAGGTCTGGGCCACTGACGTCTGCGTGCCGATCTCGCGGCTGGCTGAATGCATCACCGAGACCAAGGCCGACATCCGTGCCTCGACTCTCGTGGCGCCGATCGTCGGCCATGTCGGCGACGGCAACTTCCACGTCACGTTCGTGGTCGATCCGAACGATCCCACCGAGATGGCAGCGGCCAAGGCCATCAACGATCGCATGGTCATGCGCGCGCTGGCGCTCGGCGGCACCTGCACAGGCGAGCATGGCATCGGCTACGGCAAGCTCGACTTCCTGACCGCCGAGCACGGCGACGCGGTGGCGGTGATGCGCCAGCTGAAGCTGGCGCTCGATCCGCACAACATCATGAACCCCGGTAAAGTCGTGCGCGTGTGAAAGGTCATGCGACGGTGACCGCTACATCGGGAAACGACCCAGAGCTGACCCGCATCTATGAGATCGTCGAGGCCAATGTCGACGAGTCGACCGATTTCCTGAGCCCGAAGGTCAAGCATCTCTACCGCTGGTGGGCCCTGGCGAACGACGGGCAGATGCCGAAGCGAAAGATGTTCGACATCCTCGACCACCGCTCGATCGTGGCAAATCTGTTCGTCGCCGACGTGCTGCCGACCGGCGAATTCCAGTTCCGCATCCTCGGCGAGGAAGTTATCCGCATCATCGGCCGCAACCGGACGGGCGAGATGGTGACGCACAAGAGCAAGGGCGAATATGGCCACGAGCTCTACGAGTACTATCGAACGGTCGTGGCCAACCGTCTCTGTCGCAAATGCACGGGCACGCTCATGTTCGCGATCGGCGGCGCCCGGCGGTTCGAGTCCATCGATTGCCCGCTCGCCGATGACAGTTCCGACGCCGTTTGCGCCATCATCGGCGTGATGGACGTGGTGAAGTAGCCGCGACTGCTGGTCGTTCGTTAACGATTGTGGCGCGACCCAACCATTGCGGTTCATCGCGGGTTCAGGTCATCCGGTGTGAACTAGGCGGTATGGATGGGCGGGGATCACGTCAGCGCGGTTCGTCGGGGCGGCGGTCGTCGACGCGCTTGCCGTCGAGATCCCCGCTCTGGCGCTCCTGTTCGGAGCGCGTCCGTGCGCGTTCGGACTTGGTCTGGCCGAACCGCACGCGATTCTCCGCCGCCTGCTTGGTTTGTGCGGTACGGTGGCGCTGTTTGCGATACTTGCTCAGATTGACGATGTCGCCCATGGTCACAGGCCCCTTCGCCGACGTCCCGCGGCTGCGATCGCGTAAGACGCTTGCAGTCCGATACGCTGGTACAATAGACCGAAATCGCCGCAGCGCAATCGCCGCAGCGGATCAGCCATGCTTTAGTCCATCCCTGGAGACTCCTGCACCATGAAGAAGATCCTGATCGGCATCGGCGTTCTCCTCGTGCTGCTGGTCGTTGCCGTTCTCGTCGGGCCCAGCTTCTTCGATTGGAACCGCTACAAGGGTGAAATCACCGCCAAGGCGCGGGAGGCGACCGGGCGTGATCTGAACATCGACGGCGACATCTCGCTCTCCATCCTGTGGACGCCGACCCTGTCGGTGAAGAAGGTGCGCTTCGCCAACATCGCCGGCGGCAGCGCCCCCGACATGGCGACGCTGGAATCGCTCGACGTCCGCCTGGCCTTCGCGCCGCTCGACTGGATCGGCGGCAAATTCCAGGTGCAGCGCATCGATCTGGAGCAGCCAACGATCCTGCTCGAGCGTCTGGCCGATGGCCGAGCTAACTGGCAGCTCGAGCGCCCGGGCAGCACGGGAAGCGCCGGCGGCGCGGGCGGCGGCCCTGACATCAGGCTGGACGACATTAGGATCGCCCACGGCACTTTGATCTACCGCGACGCCAAGAGCGGCGCCGAGCAAAAGATCGAGTCGTTGAACGCCGAACTGGGCGCGACGTCGCTGCGCGGTCCGTTCCGCGCGGGCGGCAACCTCAGCTTCCAGGGCGTGCCCGTGATGTTCAAGCTGGATGCTGGCGCGCTCGGCGACGCAGCGCCGGCCCAGATCGCAGCCGAGATCGGACTGGCGAAGACCGATACGACGTTCAAGTTCAGCGGCACCGTGGCCAGCGCTCCCGAGCTCGCCGTGAAAGGCCGGCTCGACCTCAGCACGCGCAATCTGGCGCTTACCCTCGACAGCCTGGTGCCGGGCACCAGCGCCGGGCTTCCGGTCGCGACAGACAAACCGTTCCAGATCGCGGGTGATGTGGGTTATTCCGCCGGTGCCGGCGAGATTCAGAACCTGACGGTCGCCCTCGACGAGACGACCGCCACTGGTTCCGTGAAGTTCACGCCGGGCACGCCGGCCAAGGCCGAAGCCAAGCTGGGGCTCAACCGTCTGGACCTCGACAAGCTGCTGGCCTCGATGGCGGCGTCCGCGCCCGGCGGCGGCACGGCATCGGCCCCAGCGCCGACGCAGGCCGGGGGTTTCACCCTGCCGCAGGATATCGATGCTTCGCTCGCGGTCGCCGTCGCGGCCATCAGCTATCGCGGCGGCGTCATCAACGATGCCCGCATGGTGGCCGAACTGGCGGACGGCAAGGTGGCGCTCAACGAGTTCTCGGCGATGTTGCCGGGGGGCTCGAGCTTCAAGGCTGTCGGCACCCTGGCGGCAGCGGACGGAGCGCCCAAGTTCGACGGCACGCTGGCCGGCAAGTCGGACAATCTTCGGGGATTGCTGGAGTGGCTGAATCTCAAGCTACCGCAGGTGCCGGCCGACCGGCTGCGCACGCTCGCGCTGAACAGCAAGGTCACGGCGACGCCCGGTAAGCTCGGCCTTGCCGGCCTCGACCTCAAGCTCGACTCCTCGACGATCACGGGCGCCGCCGATATCGCGCTGCCGAGCGCCGGCCGGACCGGTATGGCCTTCGGCGCCGGTCTGCATGTCGATCAGCTCGACCTCGACGCCTATATGCCGCCGGCGCCGAAGCAGGAAGGCGCCGCCGCCCAGGGAAAGAAGAAGGGCGGCCTGCCCCTCGACAGCTTGGCGCCGCTCGCCGGCATCAACGCCAATCTCGATCTCGGCGCCGACAAGCTCGTCCTCAACGAGCAGACGCTGCAGGGCGTGAAGCTCACGGGCACCTTGCAGAACGCCACTTTGACCTTGCACGAGTTCAGCGTGCAGCAGTTCGCCGGCGGCAAGGGCATGCTGAGCGGGACGGTCACCGACCTGGCGGGGCAGCCGCGCTTCGACACGAAGTTCGACATCAGCGCCAAGGACGCCGGCAAGGCCTTCCAGTTCGTCGGCCTGCCGAAGACGCCGCCGGGCAAGCTCGGCGCGCTCAAACTCAACGGCACGCTCGCCGGCGGCGCCAAGGACGTCGCCTACGACATGACCTTCTCGATCGCCGGCATCGGCGCCAATGGCACGGCCAAGGGCAAGGCGACCGGCCTCGATGCCGGCATCCCCCGCGTGGACACAACCTTCGACCTCAAGGCCAAGGACGCTGGTCCGCTGGCGACGCTGGCGGGCATGACCGCCGACGATGCCGCCAAGCTCGGCGCGCTCGGGGCCGTCTCGCTCACGGGAACGGCGGCCAGCGGGGCCAGCGACCTCACCTATGACGTGGCGGTCAACCTCGGCGGCGTCGGCGGCGCCGGCAAGTTCGCCGGCAAGGTGACGGGCCTGCCGGACGCACCCAACGTCGATACCCGGCTCGACTTCTCGGCACAGAAACCGGCGCCGCTGCTGGCGCTTGCCGGCATGGCGGGACCGCAGGCCAGCAAACTCGGGCAGGTCGGCGTCGCCGGCACCATCAACGGCAACGCCGACAACATGCGGCTCGACCTCGGCCTGCAGGGCTTCGGCGGCAACGCCAAGGTCGCGGGCACGGTGAGCGCGCCCGGCCTGGCCGGCAAGCCGGCGCAGCAGGCGCAGCCCGTGCGCTTCGACCTCGCCATCTCCGCCAGCCATCCGGAGTTCCGCGATCTGCTGGCGGCGCTCGTCCCGGGCTATCAGCCGCAGGCCGGCCAGCTCGGGCCGCTCGCCCTGTCCGCCAAGGCGACCGGCAGCACGGCCTCCGCCGCGCTCTCCGATCTGTCGCTCAAGGCCGGCCAGAACAGCCTCTCCGGCAACCTCAAGTACGAGCAGGGCAGTGTGCGTCCGTTCGTGACGACGGCCTTGCGCGGCGGCCTCGTCGATCTCACGCCGTTCTCGCCGCCGGGCAAAAAGGGCGCCGGCGGGGGAAGCGGGGGCGAGCGCTGGTCGCGCGAGCCGCTCGATCTCTCGATCCTGCAGGCCTTTGACGCCGATGTCGATTTTGCTGCCGACCGCTTCATCTCCGGCGACACGCAGATCGACAATCTGCAGGCCAAGCTGGCGGTGCGCGACGGCACGCTCACCATCACCGAGCTGACCGGCAACACCTATGGCGGCGCCGTCAACCTCACGGGCACGCTGGCCAGCCGCGGCGTGCCGACCTTCAAGGGCCATGTCGTCGCCGACAAGGTGAACATCGACGAGGTCTCCAGCAGCCGCCTGGTCAAGGGGCCGGTGTCGTTCGATGCCGACCTGAACTCGAGCGGCTACAGCATGGCCGAGGTGATGAATGCGCTGCAGGGCACCGGCAAGGTCGACGGCACCGTGACCGTGCTCGGCAAGGTCGAGCAGATGGTGGGCGCCGCGGCGCTCTCCGTGCTCGGCCAGCAGCTCACCAAGATGACGGGCGTGCAGCAGGTGCAGAACATGACCGACTATATCAACGCCTCCTACCAGGCGTTCGTCGGCCGGCCCAATGCGCTCAACGGCAACTTCACCATCGCCCGCGGCGTGCTCAACACCCAGGACACGTCGTTCGCCAACGATCAGGCCAAGGCGCTGATCAGCGGCGACGCCAATCTCGGGGCCTGGACCATCGGCATGCTCGTGAACGTCTTCTCCATGCAGTTCCCCGATCAGCCCTGCCTGACGGTGGATCTCCTCGGCATCCTCGACAGCCCGACGCCGAAGCCGCGCAGCGGCGGCGGCTGCGGCAGCAACGGCAGCGCCAGCGGCACGGGCACCACGGCTGCGCCGTTCGGCGGCCTCAACCCGCAAGATCTCTTCAGCACGATCGTGCCGGGCCTGCAGGGGCCGACGGGCACGTCGCAGGGAACGGGACCGGCGGCGCCGGGCGACATCGTTCCGGACCTCTCGGGCGGCCAGGCGCGGCAGTCGCAGCCCGGCGCGCCCGACCTGAATGCGCCCTTGGCGCCGGGAGCGCAGCAGGAGCAGGCGCCGGCAGCGCCGGTCGCCGGCGAGCAGGCCGCGCCGGCCGGCGAACAGCAACCCGGCCTCCAGCCCGGGCAGGGCGGCGCCGAACCGACGGCTCCGGCCACGGAGCAGCAGGCACGGCCGGCGAAGCAACAGCAGCAGCAGCAGCCGGCGGCCGATCAGGGCGCGACCACGAAGAAGGCAAAGGACAAGAAGAACCAGCAGGCTCCGGCGACGCCGACCGCGCCGGCCGAGCAGCCGGCGACCCAGCCGGCGCCTGCGGAGCAGCCGGGCGCACAGGGCGTGCCGGCGGAGCAGGCGGCGCCCGGAACGACGGCGCCGGCCGAGCAGTCGGCTCCCGCCACCGAGCAGACCCAGCCGGGGCAGCAGCAACAGCAGACGCGGCCTGCCAAGCAACAGCAGCAGCAGCCCGCGGCCGATCAGGGCACGACAACGAAGAAGGCGAAGGACAAGAAAAAGAAGAAGAACCAGCAGGCTCCGGCGACGACGCAGCCGGCGCCCGAGGAGCAGCCGACAGTGGTGGTGCCGGTCGAGCCGGCCCCTCAGGAACAGCAGCCGCCGGCCCCTCAGGAGCAGCCTGCGATCCAGGAGCAGCCGGGGGCGCAGGGCGTGCCGCAGGAGTCGGCGCCGGCGCAGCCCGGCGCGACCGAGGCGGCGCCCGCCCAGCAGGCGCCGGGCAGCGGCGAGAGCGGGCAGCCGGGGACCGAGACGATCGTGCCGCCGCTGCAGCCGCAGCAGTAGCGGCGGTCCCTACGTCACGGCGACGGTGACGGCGCCGAGGCCGTCGAAGGAGGCCTCGACCAGGCCGGCGCGCTCGAGCCGGAGGGCGGCCACGATGCTGCCGAGGGTGATGATCTCGCCGGCGCGGAGCGGCGTGCCGAGCGCGGCCCGGTGGTCGGCGAGCCAGGCGAGCGAGTTCAGCGGGTGGCCCAGGATGTCGCGGGCCGAGCCGCTGCTGGCCGCCACCCCGTCGAGGGTGAAGCGGCCGGGGATGTCGGCGTCGCCGGAGAGCGTCTCGGGCGGGTACTCTGGCCCCAATACGCAGCCGCAGGAGAAGAAATCGTCGGCCACGAGGCTCGGCACGCCGGCGCGCTTGAAGTCGGCGAAGCGCCACTCGACGATCTCGACCGAGGTCATGACGGCGGCGACGGCGGGCAGCACGCTGGCCCGCGTGTGGCCGCCGGGCGCGGCCGGCAGGTCGGCGGCGAGGCGGACGGCGATCTCGCATTCGAGGCCGGGCTTCGCGTAGTCGCGGCGGTCGATGGCGGCGTGGCCTTGATGGACGGTGCCGGCGTAGAGGGTGCCGGCGCAGGGGAAGGGGATGCCGAGCGCGGCCTGCATGGGCGGCGAGGTCGAGCCTATCTTCCAGCCGACGGGCGCGCCGCGGCCGCGGGCGGCGATCACGGGGCGGGCGGCCTCCTGGACGGCGTAGCCGTCCTCCAGCGTGGCCGGGCGGATCGAGGCCGGGATCTCCTCGATGGGCGGGCGGCGGCCGTTGCGGCGCTGGCGCAGGTCGGCGAGGAGGTCGGCGGCGGCGGCGATGGCCGAGGGGGTCATCGGCTCACGCCACCTTGCGGCAGCCGTCGGGCTTCAGGATGCGCTTGGTGGAGGCGGGGTATTTCTGGAGCTTGCCCGCGGGGCGGATGGGGCGCTGGACGAGGTTGCCGCC
>DATIXH010000200.1:0-6379 GCA_035518775.1 Candidatus Acidiferrum sp. | reverse complement strand
TAGCTCCACGTCCTCGTGTCCTTGAAGCAGGCGTCGACCAGCGCCGGCAGCCCGAACACAAGGAAGCGGAAGAGCGAGAGCGTGATCAGCATCGCCACGGAAGCGAGCAGCCAAAAGGAGACGTTGACCGGCGTGCCGCTCTGGCCAGCGTCGGCGAGCAGCATCTCGCTGCCGCTCGATTTGCTGACCAGGATCAAGCACCAGACCGATGAGGCCGCCAGCGCCACCAAGAGGGCGTAACGGATCAGCATGACACGCAAAACCCCGCCGCTTTGAGACGAATTTTAGGGGTCGGGGCGTAAACAAAGGGGAAAGGGGTAGGCTTAAGGAGGGGTTAACGGCGATTCCCTAAGCAGCCTTCCACTTGATGGAGCAGCCGATCGATGGCGTCTGCTGGCGCGGTCCCTTGCCGGTCGCGGCAATTTCTTTCATGGCCTCGAACAGCTCACGGCGGACATCGGCGGAAGCAGGCTCGCGTCCGCTCGCATCGAGCCGGCCGCGATATTGCAGCTTGAGGTCGGCGTTAAAGCCGAAGAAGTCGGGCGTGCAGGCAGCGTCATAGGCCCGCGCGACCTCCTGACTCTCGTCATAGAGATAGGGAAAGCCGAAATGATGGGCCGCTGCGAAACGCTTCATGTTGTCGAAGGAGTCCTCCGGGTAGTGCACGACGTCATTTGCGGAGATCGCCACCGCGCTCACGCCATGAGCCTTTAATGCGTCAGCGTCGCGCACGATGCGGCCGATGACCGCCTTCACGTAAGGACAGTGATTGCAGATGAACATCACGAGCGTGCCCTTCGGCCCGCGCAGATCGGCGAGCCGGTGCCGCTTGCCGTCGATGCCCTCGAGCTCAAAGGCGGCCGCCTGCCAGCCGAAGTCGCGCGTCATCGTCGCCGTTTCCGCCATCGCTGCTTCTCCATCGTCCGCTTGCGCCGCAAGGCTATGGCGAGAGCCGCGCTGCGTCCAGAGGCCTGCGGCGTCATCGCGAGGGAATAAACCGCGGGCCTCGTCGTCTACATCGGAGGCGGGTAGGGTCGTGTTGCTCCGGGTCACAGCTCTGTCATTTCTATTGCTGCTCGGCTTGGCGGGGTGTTCGACGCCCCGCGAAAGCGAGCCGCCGCGCACGGCGACCGAACAGCTGCTGATCTCCACCGCCGTCGACCGGGCGCTCGACGGCCTGCAGCTGAAGATTCCCGAGGGCACGAAGCTGTGGGTCGACGCGACCGATTTCGATGGCTACGACCAGAAGTACGCGGTCGGCGCCATTCGCGACCGGCTGCTGCACGAGGGCGCCCGCCTCGTCGCCGACCGCGGGCAGGCCGACGCGGTGGTCGAGATCCGGGCCGGCGCGCTCTCCACCAACTCCGACGATCTGCTGATCGGCCTGCCCAGCATGGTGCTGCCGATTCCCCTCGCAGGCCCGGCCAAAACGCCGGAACTGGCGCTCGCCAAGAAGGATCACGACGAGGGCGTCGCCAAGATCGGCATCACCGCCTACGACGCCAAGACCGGCGCCCTCGAATCCTACTCCCCGGCCGCGCCGATCTACGGCTACTCCAGCCGGACGCGCTGGATGGTGCTGTCTCTCGTGCGGTGGGGCCACAGCGACATTCCGCCCGACAAGTAGCTGCTTCCAAGCGGTTTTGCCGCCGCCGCAGATGCGTGGAAGATCGCTCAAATGCCGGCGAAAATTGCCCCGTTACCGTCGTCAATTTGCGGCCCATTTCCAGCAATAAGAATCAGTTACCAACGCTTTACGTTCGGCGGGCAGAATGGGCCGCAGACGAGGAGACCGCCGATGAACACGAAGACCGTCCGGATCATGATCGTCGACGACGACCGCGACTTGGCGGAGAGCCTGGCCGACCTGCTGCGGGTCTTCGGCTACGAGGTCGCCATCGCCCATAACGGCAAAGACGCGCTCCAGCGCGCTCAGACCTCCGACTTCGACCTCACCTTCATGGACGTGCGCATGCCCGTCATGAACGGCGTCGATAGCTGCCTGGCCATCAAGCAGATCAAGCCGCAGGCCCGCATCGTCATGATGACCGGCTTCAAGGAGCCGATCCTGGCCAAGGCCACCGCGGCCGGCGCCGAGGGCCCGCTGCAGAAGCCGTTCAGCCCCGAGGACATGCTGCACGTGGTCGAGACCCTCCGCTAAGGACCTCGCCTCTCCGCCACCGTCGATAAAAGCGGTCGCCAGGGCGGCCGCCACCCTCTAAATATCTCCGATCAGCCGCCGCGGCGGTTCCGCTGCACTCGCCTTCGGAGGTATCAATGGTCGGCGGACTCTCATTCTGGCGCGGCTTGGCGCCGTACTTCCTCAGCCTTCTGCGCTTCATGGCCGGGCTCCTGCTGCTGGAGTTCGGCACGATGAAGATTCTGCATTTCCCATACGCCGAGTACTTCGCCAACGTACAGCCGATGACGCTGATCTGGTTCGCGGGCATTCTTGAGTTGGTCGGCGGCGCCCTGGTGACGGTCGGCCTCTTCACGCGCTGCGTCGCCTTCGTCCTGTCCGGCGAGATGGCCTTCGCCTATTTCATCGCGCACGCGCCCCACGGTTTCTATCCCGCGCTCAACGAGGGCTTGGCGGCCGTCCTGTTCTGCTTCGTCTTCTTGTACTTGTCGGCTGCCGGCGGCGGACCCTTGAGCCTGGACCGCATCGTCCGCCGCGGGTCCTGATGCAGGGCTGCCAATGCGCGATGGGTTTTTCACACGGAGGCTCGGAGGATCGTAGGGGCGCGCTGCGCGCGCCCGTAGCGCCGCATCCCGGCCATCTAGGTCATACGCACACTGCGACGGGCGCGCGCAGCGGGCCCCTACAAGGATAGTCGCAAACCCGATGGGGGACGTCCGGGATGACCTCCACGCCTCCGCGTCTCCGCGTGAACCGTCCGGCCAACGGACACCGGCGATGCGTCAGGAGACGGCCAAAGTCCCTATGCCCGTTGCTGAGATGAGGGGAGGCCGGCAGTCAGGCCTGCAGCAGATAGAGCGCTTTCTCGCGCTCGCGCCGCTTGTGCAGACCGTTGACCACGACGAGCTGGCCGTCCACATGCGCCTTGTCCCACTTGAGGAAGGCGTCGGCCGCGGCGGCGCTGTTCTTGGCGATATGGCTTTTGAGCACGGAGGAGCTGCGGAAGTTGCCGCCGCCGATGTTGAAGCAGAGCGAGACCATGGCGGCGAACTGATTGTCGGTGGTCGGCACGTTCGCACACGCGGAGTCGACGGTCTGTTCGGCATCGGCGATGTCCTGGCGCAGGAAGGCCATTGCCTGCGCCTCCGTGATGGTCATTCCCGACGTCACGTTCTTGATGTGGCCGTAGCCGACCGTCCAGATGCCCGCGACGTCCTGGTAGGACTCGAGGCGGAGGCCTTCGAAGGACTTGATGAGGTCCAGCCCTGCGTTATTGATTGCGCGCGCCATCGTTTGCTCCCATAGCTGGGGTATGACTTCATGACCGTGACCGACGCGATCTTCGACATGCTTCTCCCGGACCGCGAGCCAACCCGCCGCGAGCGGGACCCTAGCGGAATCCGCGCGGCGGCTGACCTCCCAAATGGGAGGGGACGAGCAGATTCCTTGCTCCCGCGCCGCGACATCTGAGCACGCTGTCATGCCCCGTTCGATCATCATCGACACCGATCCCGGCCAGGACGACGCCGTCGCCATCCTGCTGGCCCTGGCCTCGCCGGCGGAGCTGGAGGTGCTCGGCATCGTCGCGGTGGCCGGCAACGTCCCGCTCGCCCTGACGCAGCGCAACGCCCGCATCGTCTGCGAGCTGGCGGGGCGGCCCGATATTCCCGTCTATGCCGGCTGCGCCCGTCCCATGCAGCGCGACCTCGTGACCGCCGAGTACATCCACGGCAAGACCGGTCTCGACGGCCCGGTGCTGCCGGAGCCGACCATGAAGCTGCAGCCGCAGCACGGCGTCGACTATCTGATCGATGCGCTGCGGCACGCCGAGCCCGGCGCGATCACGCTCTGCGCCCTGGGGCCGCTCACCAACATCGGCATGGCGCTGGTGAAGGCCCCGGACATCGCGCCCAAGGTGCGCGAAATCGTGATGATGGGCGGGGCCTATTTCGAGGTCGGCAACACCACGCCGGCCGCCGAGTTCAACATCTACGTCGATCCGCAGGCCGCCGACCTCGTGCTGCGCAGCGGTATCCCCGTCACCGTCATTCCGCTCGACGTCTCGCACAAGGCGCTGACGACCGCGCCGCGCATCGCCCGCTTCCGCGCCCTTGGCACGCGCTGCGGCGGGGCGGTGGCGGAGATGCTGGAGTTCTTCGAGCGCCACGACGTCGAGAAGTACGGCGCCGACGGCGGCCCGCTGCACGATCCCGGCGTCATCGCCTACCTGCTGCGCCCCGAGCTCTATCGCGGCCGCAAGGTCAACGTGGCGATCGAGACCGCCGGCGCGCTCACGCTCGGCATGACCGTGGTCGACTGGTGGCGCGTCACCGACCGCGCCCCGAATGCCCAGTTCATGAACGACGTCGACGCCGCCCGCTTCTACGACCTGCTGACAGAGCGCATCGCGACGCTGCCGTAGGCGGCGTCACGAGTCTTGTAGGGGCGACCGGCAGGTCGCCCGCGGGGCTAAGTGCTCGGGACAATGACGATTCGCGGATAGCCGGGCGAGCTGCCGGTCGTCCCTACGGGAATACGTGCTCCCCTCTCTGTGAACCTCTGTGGCCGACGATCGCTTGACGAAGCTCCACCCTCGCCCGATCCTCGGCGGGTGGATAGGATCGCAAGCCTGCCAATGTACGATATCCCGGAGGCGCAACGGGCCACCGATGCGCTCTGGGCGGCGCTGCGCCAGGCGTTCCGGCGCGCGGGCTTGGCCGACGTGCCGGAGCGGCTGACGCGCGACCTCCCGGTGATCAGCCAGTGGGGCGCACCCAACCTGTTCTTCAGCCAGTGCTGCGGCTACGACATCGTCTTCGGTTTTCCCAGCGCCCTGGCCCTGCTGGGCGTGCCGCGCTACGCCGACGCGACCGGCTGCTCCGACCTCGGCTATCGCAGCAACGTGATCTTGCGCGCGGACTCGCCGATACAGTCACTCGCCGACCTGCGCGGCGCCGTCTGCGCGGTGAACGGCTTCAATTCCTATTCCGGCACCGGGTCGCTGCGCGCCCTGGTGGCACCCCTGAGCCGCGACGGCCGCTTCTTCCGCACCATCAAGGTGAGCGGCGGCCATGTGCAGAGCATCGCGATGGTGCGGGCGGGCGGGGCCGACGCCGCTGCCATCGACTGCGTGACCTACGCGCTGCTGCAGCGCTACCGCCCGCACAGCCTGTCCGGCATCCGCATCCTGCAGCCGACCGACCCGGTGCCGCCGCCGCCCTACGTCACCAGCCGCGACTATTCCCCGGAGACCGTAGCGCGCATGCAGAGCGCTCTCGTCTCCGTGCTCGATCACACGCCCCGCCACAGTTTCTGCGACGACCTCTTCATCGACGGCGTCGTCCTGGCACCGCTCACTGTCTACGCCAAGATCCTGACTCAGGATGAAATCGCGCTCGGCCGCGGCTACTACGAGATGCATCCGACCAGCACGGCGCTGGCTCCGGCGTAAGCAAGGTTTGCTTGACGGTGCCGCATCTTAGTTTGTCACCCCCGCGAAAGCGGGGGTCCAGGGGAGCCGCTCCGTCACTTGCCCTGGACCCCCGCTTTCGCGGGGGCGACACTACAAATGTGTCGCGAAATACGAATCTCAGCCGAGTGCGAGTCTCTCCGCGGCCTCGATAACGATGTCCGCAACCTGCTCCGCCGTCCTCGCCGTCGTTTCGATATTGACGATGTCGGGAACCCCTGGATCGAACGGCGGCGCGACGGCGTTCATCCGCGCGGCGTCCGCAGCCATCTCCTTCATCCGCAGCCGGCGCTCGGGCGACAGCACGCGGCGCGCCAACTCGTCGGGCGCGCAATGCAGCCGGGCCACGATGACGCGCGCCCCGCGCCGGTCGGCGGCGGACAGGATCTCGCGGCAGGTCCCGGCGTCGCTCGGATGGTTGCTCGCGGCATGGGTGAAGACCCGCCGCGGCGCAGCATCGCGCCGCGCTGTGAGAAGCCTGTGTCCGACGCGGCGGCGCGCGGCGCGGTTCCCTATGTATCGGCAAGACGGCGCTCGCGCGGGGGGTGGGCGCCGAGGATGGGTCTCGAACAGCTGGAGGTATGCCATGCAGGTAAGTGCCGTCATGACCCGCGAGGTCGATCTCGTCGGCCCGAACACCCGCCTCAAGGACGCTGCCACGCGCATGCGCGACGACAATTGCGGGGCCCTGCCGGTCGGGGAGAACGACCGCCTGATCGGCATGGTCACCGATCGCGACATCGCCGTGCGCGGCGTGGCCGAAGGCAAGC
>DATIXH010000199.1:0-5601 GCA_035518775.1 Candidatus Acidiferrum sp. | reverse complement strand
GCACCCGGTGCAGACCCGCCAAAGCCTGCTGTTCCTCGGTCTTGATCGCGACAAAGCGCATCGAGGGACGTCCGACCGCCTCGCATATCGCTGCCGCATCCGCCGGGTCGTTCTTGTTCCGCCGGACATAGGCCTTCGCGTAGCTCGGCGGGATCAGCCGGACTTCGTGGCCCAGCTTGCTCAGCTCGCGTGCCCAGTAGTGCGCGGTCGCGCACGCCTCCATACCGACCAGGCACGGCCGCAGCTGCTTGAACCACGCCAAGAACTTCGACCGGCGCAGCGCGCGTCGCACCACCACCGCCCCCGTCGCCTCGACCGCATGCACCTGAAACACCTTCTTCGCCAGATCGACACCGACCGTGGTAATTGTGTTCATGGATGGCTCCCGTTCGTTGGAGTGTTGCAACTCCCAACTTTGGCACATCGATGCCGTGAGGGGGCCATCCACCCCATCAGACTCGGTCCTGGGCAGCCGGCGGGCCGAAGTCCGCTCTCACCCCAATGGTGGACTCAAATTGGCCGAACCCGTTGATCTCAGAAGTGCCAGAGGCTGTCGTTCAGAGAGCTGCCGCGACAGATGGCCTCCCGTCTCACCGTCGGGCCATCCCAAGCAGGCGATTGGTCTGCTCAGGGGGTATCTCAAGCATCAGGAGGCCGGCCAATACTATGACAACCCCCACCCATTGAAGAGCAGCTAGGCGTTCGCCAAAGAGTGCCATCGCTATGAGAATCGCAAACAGTGGTTCGAGTACGGAGATCAGCGTCGCCCTCACCAGTCCGATGAGCGGCACTGCTGCGAAGAACAGGGCGAGACCAAGGCAGAAAGATGCGCCAGTGCCGAAGATGGCCAACCAGCCTGTACCTGTTCCGGGTAGATTCAGAGGCCCTATCACCGTGGCCACGATGCAAGCGGGTATCAGCGCGGCAACCGCAGTATAAAGATTCACGATGACTGTGCCGCCCTCTCCAACCGCCTCGCCATTGGTGATGAGCAACCCGGTGGCACCGCAAGCACCGACGAAGGCAAGAGCCATGCCCACTGCGTCGAGCCTTTCGAAGCCCACCGACAGGGCGAACACGAGTCCAATGAGAATGATCACGCAGCAAGCCAGTCGGAATCGACTGAGGACGTAGTTCCCCCGCACATGGCCGACCCACGCAACGAGCACCGGATGCAGATAGACGATGAGTATTACGAGCGAGATGTCGATCCGCGTAATGGCAGCCAGGATTCCAAAGCTCATGGCAGCCGTCGCGATGCCGCCAATGAGACAAAGGCGTAGCACTCGCACCGATGTGAGCAAGCTGCGACGCCGAGATGTCAGCAGCAAGCTCAGCAGCAGCACGGTGACAAGGAAGCGGCCGACAATTACTAGCGGCACTGAGGCGCCAGCCTGATAGGCGAGCTTCGAGAAATTGGGAACTACGGCAATTAGGATGCTGGACACGAGGACCGCGACCAACGCAGCAGCACGAGCTGTGGCAGTCCCGCCTAGAACCGGCGTCTCCTGGCTCCCCATAATCGTTGCCCCCTGGGCGCTTTCCGCGTGGGACTTCCTAAGTCTATCGTGGCAGGGAGACGCGCCGCACCCCCCAATTTGGGAGGTCTCGAAAAACCATGACGACGCGGCCTCTCTCGGTCGACCAGAAGGCCGCTTCTGGCGTGCGCCGCCTTCTCACGGCGCACGCCACTAGCGGACATCTCGGGTGGCGCGTCACGATGCCAAACCGCCACGGGTTTCACGGATTTCTACTCTGATGCGATCCACATCAGTACGCCAGGGCCTTCTCCAATCCCATGACGAGGCGCTGCCGCGGTTCCGAGTCGCGGAAGGGTTCCGCCTTTGCGGCCGCCAGCAATTTCTCGCCCTGGCGCGCCACCGGAAAGCGCGACCTGCAGGCAGCGACCTGCGCGCGGTCGCCGAGGTGGCCGGCGCAGGCCAGCGCGTACATCGCATCGAAGGCGGCGTCGGGGATCGCCAGGAAGGCCGGCAGGGCCTCCGCATAGCGGCCCTCGATGAAATCGACGATGGCACGATATTCGCCGAGCCAGAGGGGCGGCAGCGGATTTAGCCTGAAGGCTTGGGCGAGGAAGTCGCGGCTGGCTGCGAGGTCGCCCGCGTAGGCCCACAGCTGACCGACCACGCACAGCACATCGGGATCGCCGGGATTGAGCGCCAAGGCCTTGTCGAAGGAAGGCGCGGCGACATCGACGCCTTCGGCCCAGAGCTGGCAAAGGCCCACGGCCGTGTGACACAGCGCGCTGGCTGGATCAAGCTCCACGGCCCGGGCCGCCACCTGCAGGCCCCTGGTCAGCTCGTCGCGCGAGAACTCGATCATCCATCGATTGAAGTGGCATCCCGACAGCCAGCGGTGGGCTTCGGCGTTTTCGGGATAGGCGGCGATGGCCCGCTCGAAGCAGGCGGCCGCAATGTCGGTGGCCGCCGGCGTCAGCTTCTTGAAGTGCCAGAGGCCCTGCAGAACGTGCTCGTAGCTCGAAAGGCTGGCTGCGCTCGCGGGGCTGCGCGTGGCGACCTCGAGCTCGATGCGGCCCACCAGAGTGGCGGCGATGACGCCGGCGATCTCGTCCTGGACGGCGAAGATGTCCTGCAGCGGGCGGTCGTAGCGATCGGCCCACAGCGCCGCTTCGGTCCTCGCATCGGTGAGGCGGGCGGCGATGCGAATGCGGTCTGCCGATTTCCGGACGTTGCCGGTGAGGACGTAGTCGGCGCTGAGCCGGTCGCCGACGGCCCGCATTTCGGCGTCGCGGCCGCGCAGCGCGAAGGAGGAATGCCGGCCGATCACCGAGAGGATGCGGTATTTCGAAAGGCGATCGATGATGTCCTCAGTTATGCCGTCGCTGAAATATTGCTGGCCGGGATCGCCGCTCATGTTGTCGTAGGGCAGGACGGCGACGATGGGCTTGCGGGTCGAAGCCGCGGCAGGCGGCGGCTGACCCGAGGGGCCGTCCAGCGACCGGCGCAACGTCCGCAGCGCCTCGCCGGGCTCGACGCCCAGCTCGCGCTTGAGCAGCAGCTTGCAGGTCTCGAACTGCCGGATCGCGAGCGCGGCATCGCCGTGCGCGAGATGCGCCTGCATGAGCCCGAGATGCGAGCCTTCGCGCAGCGGATCGAGCGCGACAAGCCGTTCGGCGATGGCCACGCGATCGGCACCGGAGAGCGACGTGGCGAGCGACTCGAGTGTCTTGACGGCGCGCGCCGCGAGATCGGCGCGCGCCTCGCGCAGCCAATCCTCGAAGGCGTTATCCACGACGTCGAGGCCGTCGAGAAATGGTCCGGCGTAGAGGTCCGCCGCACGCCGCAATTCGGCCGTGTCCGGGCTCGCCGACGCGGCAAGGAATTCGCTCACATCGATGCTGACGAAATCCGGATGGAGGGCGACGCGGTCTCCCGTGAGCACCAGCGGGTCATGGTCGAGCGCGCCGAGATCCTTGCGGAGCGATGCCAACGCCTGACGCAGGCTGCTTCGCGCCTGTTCCTCGGCGCGGTCGCTCCATAGAAGGCCGGTCAAGCGCTCGCGGGTCGCTTCGCGATGGGGTGCCAGGGAGAGAATGCCCAGGAGCGCGCGGTTCTTCTTGGCGGGCACGTCCACTGGCCGCCCGTCGCCGGAGGTTAGGCGGAAGCCGCCGAGGAGATCGAGCCGCGCCGAGGGCATCAGGATTTGTGGGGTAAGTGGGCTTTTTTCAGGATTTTCACGCGGAATTTCACGGGCGCCTCACGGCCGCAGGGCCACGCTGCCTCTCAAGAAGACACCAAACACCACGCGAAAGGCAACGCCGATGTCGATCCAAACAGCCGTCTCCACTGAGTATCTTAGCCTGCGGTTACTCCGGCTTCTCAAAAGGTCGGCGCTACGGCTGGGCCGCCTCGTCTGCGACGCCCTGGGGGCCTACGGAGACGCCGCCTCCGTCGCCTACACAATGACGTTGGGACTAGACCGCAAGCAGGAGCCGACGCTACGCGAGCGCGACTATTGACGGCCAAGAGACCGTCGCACGGCAGCTTGAAAGTGCAGCCATCGTGCCTTTGGATCTCCAGCTGGCACAGCTCCTTGCGAAGGGTCCGGAGCAGTTCAAGCAAGCCCTCTTCATCCCGTTCAACAGCTGGCTGTAGCCAACTACGTCGCCGGTGAGGATAGCAGCAAGGGGATGTTCCATTGCAATTGCGCAATCGATGCGCAGTGGTTTGTCAATCCCAGGGAGTAACGAAAGCGATTGCGAGTCCGCCTTGGGTCAGGGACAGCCTTCTCGGCATGTCCGCTGAACGTCAGCTCTACCCTCGGAAGCAGCCGTGACACGCACCTGATCGGCACTTCTGCGTGTTGCCGTTACGGCCGTCCAAGTTAGCGCACTCGGGGCACCAGCCGTCTGGCAAGGAGTCGCATGACCTCGATAAAACACAGGGTCGGGTGTACTCGGTCTCTATCGTGTAGCGCGTCTGATCACACAAAGTCGCCGGTGGCCATGAAATGGGAAGCAGTGCCCGACCGCCCGAGAGTCGTTGGTACACAGGTGAATTGTAGGTCGCCGTGCGCGAGTGGTAAACTCGATTTGCGACCTGGGAACACGCGCCGATCACCCGTCTCTATGCCGTCGGGGAGCGACAGATGCCGAGCGGACAGACAGCCACCCAAGGCGTCACAGAGGGAAACAGCACCTACAACAAGCATGCCTCGCTGCAGGCGGCCGGCGCGGCCTTGGCCTTGCCGCTACTGGAGAAAGCGGCTAGGGCCATAGACCTTGGTCCGCCGGAGCAACCGCTCGTCATCGCCGATTACGGATCGTCGCAAGGGAAGAACTCGCTCGTGCCCATGCAGATCGCCATCGGCGTCCTGCGGGCGCGCGCCGGCCCGGAGCGGCCGATCCTGGTGTTCCACAGCGACCAGCCGGCCAACGACTTCAACGCGCTGTTCGAGACGCTCGGCAGCGACCCCGGCGAATACGTCGGGGCGGACCGGAACGTGTTTCCCTGCGCGATCGGACGATCCTTCTACGGCGCCGTGCTGCCGCGGGACTATGCGCACATCGGCTGGAGTTCCTACGCCGCCATTTGGCTGAGCCGGGTGCCGATGACCATCCCAGGCCACTTCTTCGCGACCTGCAGCACCGGCGCCGTGCGCGAGGCCTTCGCCCGCCAGGCCCGGCAGGACTGGGAATCCTTTCTCTCGCTGCGGGCACGCGAGCTGCGGGACGAGGGGCGCCTGGTCGTGGCACTGCCCGCCGTCAATGACGACGGATCCTATGGGCCGGCCGCTCTCATGGACCATGCGAACGCAGCGCTCTCGGAGATGGTGGATGCCGGCGAGATCGCGCCCCAGGAACGCGCGCAGATGGTCGTAGGAAGCTATGTGCGGCAAAGACGCGATCTGCTGGCGCCGTTCACGCCGAACGGACGGTTCGCTGGCCTCACCGTGGAGCACTGCGCGATCGACGCGCTGCCTCATCCGGCCTGGGTCAACTTCGAAAAGCACGGCGACAAGGACGCCCTGGCCGCCGATCTCGCCCGGTTCTTTCGCGCCACCTTCGTGCCCTCCCTGGCGATCGCGCTGGCGGGCAGCCGCCGTGTCGAAGAGCGTCGGGCG
>DATIXH010000198.1:0-20742 GCA_035518775.1 Candidatus Acidiferrum sp. | reverse complement strand
GAAACTCTCGCTGCCGAGATAGAGGTTCTGCGCCACCGTCATGGACGGCACCAGGCTGGTCTCCTGGAACACCATGGCGATGCCGGCATTCAGCGCCTGGGACGGCGTGGCGAACTGCACAGGCTGGCCGCGATGCAGCATGCGCCCCGCCGTCGGCTCGACCACGCCCGCCATGATCTTGGTCAGCGTCGACTTGCCGGCGCCGTTCTCGCCGAGCAGCGCATGGATCTCGCCCGGCCGCAGGTCGAAGTCGATGTCGCGGATCGCGGGCGCGCCGTGATAGGCCTTCGTGACCTTCTGCATCTCGATGATCGGCGTCACGGCAACACCGTGAGGCCGAGGATGGCGTTGCCGCCCTTCGAGGTCGCGAGCACGCGCCCGTCGCGCTCGACGGCGCTGGTGATCCCGTGACGGCGCCCATTGGCGCGGCTGTGGAAGCTGGCGACCGGGCGCAGGCTGCGGTCGAGCCGCACCAGCAGGCCGTAGGAGCGCGTCGGCGACCACGGCTTGTGGATGCCCATGGTCTTGACGCCGCCGCATTGCAGCGGCTCGAGGAACTGCGCGCCGGAGGAGAGCGCCGGCGCGATCCAGTATTCTCGCGCCACCTCGCGCATCATGTCGGCGCGGTAGGCCTCCTCCTCGAGCACGAACTCGATCAGCCGGTTGCGCGGCGCGAACAGGCAGAGCCACGCGCCGCCGTCCGCGCCCGCCGCCAGCCGCGCCGGATAGCCCGGCAGCTTCGTCAGCACCGGCTCGATGCCGCTCCCTGGTTTGACGCGCAGGAGCCGATGCCGCCAGCTCTCGGCCACCACGACGCCGCCGGCCGCGTCCGGCAGGATGCCATAGGGAAAGGCGAGCTCGCCGGCCAGGCGTTCGCACCGCCCCGCAGCCAGATCGACGCGCCACACCGAGCCGCACGCATTCTTGCTCATGAGGTCCACGACCCAGTCGGACGGGCGGTGGGCGGACGATCCCTGGCAGACGAAGAGCGTGCCGGCATCGGCGAAGGCGAGGGCGGTCGGACAGGCCAAGCCGCCGAACTCGGCCGGGCCGAGCGTCCGCCCGTCGAGCGTGCCGTCCTTGAGCAGGATGCGGCCGTCGTCGAGCCCGATGGCGACGGCACCGTCGGGCCCGCAGGCCACCGCGCTGACCGGCGCCTCGCAGCGCGCGACGACCGCCGGGCCGGCCTCGCCATAGGCGGGGAGGCGCAGCAGGTCATGGCCGCTGGAATAGAAGACCTGCCCGCCGCTCGCCGCCAGATTGTCCGGCGCCGCCGCCTCCAGGAGTTCCGCGGCGCCGTCGTCGAGCGCCGTGTTGGGCCGCAGCGCGCCGTCCATCGGCGGGATCGTCACCGCTTGGCCGCGGAACCAGTCGAGCAGCGAATCGAGCCTCATGCGCCGGCGCCCCAGTAGGACGTCGGTCCCGTCCAGGTCGGGTCCGCGCCGGGAATGCGGTAGCGCCCGACGCGGTTGTTGAGGATGCCGCCGACATAGAGCCAGCCCTTGTGCTCGCGCATCGAGGTGACCATCGGATGGCTGACGCCCGTGAGGTCGCCGAGCGTCTCGACGATGCGGCCGCTCTCGTCGAACTTCACGACGCCGCCGGTGTTGATGTTGGGGAACAGCCACTCGTCCTGCGGCAGGTTTCGGGTCATGCGCTTGCGCATGCCGGGATGGCGCAGCGCCAGGTCGAAGCTCGGCGTGCGCATGCCCAGCCAGGCCATCCAGTAGGTGCCGTCGGAGGCGCGGTTGATGTTGTCGGGGTATCCCGGCATGTCCCGGATCACGCATTCGAAGGTGCCGGCCTTCGGCCCGTCGAACCAGTAGCGGTGCACGCGGCAGGCCCAGGATTCCGCCAGGAACAGCGATTTGCCGTCATGCGCCAGGCAGACGCCGTTGGCATAGCGCAGGTTGCCGAGCACGGTCGTCGTCTTGCCGGTCTTCGGATCGTAGCAGAGCAGCCGGCCGGTCGGCCGGCTCTCGATCGAATCGACCGCCCATTCATGGGCGTCGTAGCGCGTCGTGGAATCCGTGAAGAAGATGCGGCCGTCCGGCGCGATGTCGCAGTCGTTGGGGTCGCGCAGCCGGGCGTCATCGACGATCGAGGTCCAGGAGCGCTGCGTCTCGGCCGAGAGCTTGGTCACCTCGCCGCTCTTCGATATCGAATAGAGTCCCATCGCCCCGACGCAGGAGATGAGATTGCCGGAGCGGTCGAAGGCGAGGCCGAGCGGGAAGCCCCCGGTATGGGCGAACACTTCCGAGCGTTTGTAGTCCGGCGCGAAGAAGCGGATGATCTCGCCGTGGCGCGTGCCGCAATAGAGATGGTCGTCGCGGTCGAGCGCCACGTCCTCCGGCCCCTCCAGCTCGCCGAGCCCGATGTACTCCGTCTCCGCCAGCCGGTTGTCGAGCGCATAGGGGCTGCCGGAGCCGGGCAGCGCCGATTGGCCTTCGCCCATGCGCTGATGGATCGGCGTGACATAGACCTCGTGCAGCACCTTGTCGCGGTTCTTCAGCCAGCGCACGTCGAGCGTGACGGCGGCGCCCAGCAGCAGCCCCAGCACCATCTGGTTGGCGCCGGTGCCGAGCCCGAGGCGGATCAGCCCGTTGGTCATCACCAGCACGATGATCGCGCCCATGATGCCCTTGGCGATCGAGCCGCGCCCGCCGCCGAGGCTGTTGCCGCCGACGACGGCGGCGGTCAGCGCCGCGATCTCCATCCCGGCGCCCGTTCCCGGCCCGGCGCCGCTCAGACGGCAGGCGATGAGGAATCCGGCCAGGCCGCAGCACAGCCCGGAGATCACGTAGGTCATGAACACCGTGCGCTTCACGCGCAGGCCGGAATTGTAGGCCGAGCGCCGCGAGCCTCCGACCGCGAGGATATGCCAGCCGGGTCGCGACCGCGTGATGGCGACATGGGCGATGAGCGCGATGACGACCGCGGAGAGCACCGCGATCGAGAAGCCGTGGACCGTGCCGTCGCCGATGAAGTCCCAGAGGTCGGACGTCATCATCGAGGACTGGATGGCCGTGCCGTAGTCGACCACGAGGATGTCGAAGACTGCGCGCCCGATGATCAGCGTGACCAGCGTGGTGAGAAACGCGCGCAGCCGCATGTAGCCGACGAGATAGCCGTTGACGCAGCCGAAGACGAGGCCGGTCGCCATGGACGCCAGGAAGGCCAGCCACACCGGCTGCTCCAGGATGAGGAAAGTGCCGACCGCCGCGAAGTTGGCGAGGGCGAAGATCGATCCCACCGACAGATCGATGCCGCCGCCCAGCATCACGATCGTCATGCCGGTGACCACGATGGAGAACTCGCCGAGCTGGCGCGTGGAGTCGCTCAGCGACGACGGCTTGAAGAACCCAGGAATGACGCTGCCGAAGACGGCCACCGTCACCACCAGCGCCGCGAACGGAATCGCATTGTCCGTCCACCGCTTGGTCAGGACCTCCCCGATCAGATGATCGGGCACATAGTTGTACCGCAGCCGCAGCGCCTGCTCGCGCAGCGTCATGGGCCGACCCGCATGTAGGGGCGCGCTGCGCGCGCCCGTCGGCGAACAAATCGGGCGCCTGTCGAACGTCCGAGCAGCGGAACGGCGGGCGCGCGCAGCGCGCCCCTACAAGGGATGCGCAATCTCCGCGCCTCCGCGTCTCCGCGTGCGAAACAGCTTCGGTGCTGCGGCATGAGCGTCAGAAGGACAGCCTTGCAGGAGAGACGCGGGAGCGGCATCGACCGCTCCCGCCGTCAAGACGTGCGTCAGAAGTTCCCGGCTTGGACGTTCTTCACGTCCCAGCAGGTCGTGGGCTTGATGTCGGCCTTCGTGGTCGCCCGCTCCAGCGTGTAGATGTAGGTCTTGGAGGTGCCCGGCGCCTGGCCGCTCTGCAGCAGGAACTTGATGACCGCGTTCATGTCGCGCGACTGGTTGTGCACCTCGGTCATCACGACGGCGCCGAAGGTGCCGTCCTCCAGCGCCTTGCAGTCCACGGTCTCGCCGCCGCCGGTCGTTACCAGGAAGATCTTGCCGTCGAGCTTGGCGTCCTTGATCGCCGCGGTGGCGCCGGTGGCGTCGCCGTCCCAGAAGTCGATGATGCCGCAGATGTCCGGATGCTGCTGCAGCATCGTGGTGGTGACGTTGCGCGTCGTGGTCGGATCCCAGTTCGAGAACGGCTTGGCCACGACCTGGAAGTCCGGGTGCTTCTCCAGCACCTTCATGATGCCGTTGTACTGGTAGATCGAGGAGGCGTTGGCGGCGTCGCCCTGCACCAGGCCGATCTTCTTCGTCGAGTTCTCGCCGCAGCCCTTCACCACGGCTTCGGCCTCGAGCTGGCCCAGCCGGTCCCAATCGCTGCCGACGAAGGCGTCGGCCGGGAAGTTCATGGGGTTGTCGACCAGTACCACGTAGATCCCTTCCTTCTGCGCCTTCTTCAGGAGCTTCGAGTAGGAGTTGAGGTCGGGCGAGTGCACCACGATCACGTTCGGCTTCGGGTCGGAGGAGATCAGGTCGGTGATCGCCTGCGCCCCGGCGTTGGTATCCCAGTTGGGATCGCGCGTGTCGAAGGTGCCTCCCCAGCCCTCGACCTCGCGCTTCAGATAGGCGGCCCAGCCCTGGGCCAGGTCGAAACCCATGGCCATCGGCACCAGCACGACGCGCTTGCCCTTGAGGTTCTCCTGGTAATAGGCCGGGCCCGGATCGTCCTGCGCCTTTGCCACGGTGTTGACGGTCACCGCACCCAAAGCCGCGAGGGCGACGGCGGCCAGCATGTTTTTGAGTTTCATGGTTGCTTCCCTTTCCTGTCAGCTGATTTTGTGTTCGTTCGCACCGGACTTCAGATATCGCCCTGCTGCGCCGTCTGCTCGTCGCGCGGATTGACGAGGCTGTCCACCACGATGGCAACCAGCAGGATCGTCGATTTGATCAGGTTCTGATAGATATTGGAAATGTCGAGGATGGTCATGGCGTTCTGCATGATGCCGATGAGCAGCGCGCCCACGATCACGTTGCGCATGCCGCCGCGCCCGCCGGAGAGGCCGACGCCGCCGATCACCACCACCAAAATGATGTCGTAGAGCAGGTTCGAGTTCACCACCCGCACGTTGATGCTGTGCAGGCTGGACGCCGTCAGCACGCCGGCCGACGCCGCGATCAGCGCCGACAGCGCATAGCGCAGCATGATCATGGGACGCACGGGGATGCCCATGTTGCGCGCCGCCAGGAAATTGTCGCCCATCAGGTAGACGTAGCGGCCCCACTTCGTGAAGCGCAGGAAGAGAAAGGCGAGCAACGCCACGCCCGCGAAGAAGAACACCTCGACCGGCACGTCCGCCAGATGGAAGCGCCCGAGCTGGTCGATCCAGTGCCCCGGCGGCACCGGCGTCGCGTCCTGCGCGATCAGCTGCGAGCGGGCGAAGCCGTAGACGAAGGCGCCGCTCGCCAAGGTCGCGAAGATCGCGGGCACGTCGGCATAGGCGATCAGGAAGCCGTTGATGCAGCCGATGGCGAGCACGCCGGCCACCGCCAGCCCCAGGGCGACGCCCTCCGGCGTGCCGTTGTTCAGCATCTGCAGATACCAGGCCACGGTCATCGCCATGATGGCCACGGCCGAGAGGTCGATGCCGCGCCCGATGATGACAAGCGCCATGCCGACCGCGAGGATGCCGAGCACGCTGACGCTGCGCACGATGGCGACGAGATTGTCCGGCGCGATGAACCCGGGGAGGGCCGCCGCCGAGACGGCGAACAGCAACACCGCCAGGGCCAGCACGATGCGCTCCTGGCTCATGTTGCGTAGCGAAAAGACGTCTCTCATACCCGCCTGCGGCCGTTCCCCGCCGCAGTCTTGACCGGAATCCCGCCTTCGGCAAGCGCACGTCCCGAATCGGCTCAAAACCCCGGCTTGGCGCGCGAAAATCGCTTCCGATTGGCCTGAAAGGGTCGCGGACGAGCCGAAACTGGTAACAGTCAACTCACTGAAATATAACGGCGATTTTTTGATCCATGGGGTCGTTTTGCAGAATCGCATAGTTCCGGTTTTCCCGGCGCAAGCCGTTCCATCCGGAGGCGCTGCTGCAACTGGTCGATCCGGGAGCCCGCGCTCGGGCCTAGACGGCCCGCGAATGCCGTCCGGCCTCGGGGACGAGATATCGGTCGAAGACGGCGCAGACGGCCCTCAGGAAGGGCCGCCCGCGCCCGGTGACGGCAACCACGGATCCCGCGACCTCCACCATGCCGTCCGCCGCCATGTCGGCGAGGCGGTCCAGCTCGGGGCCGAACGCGCCGTCCGCACCGGCGATGGTCGCCAAGTCGATCCGCCGGTCGCACATGAGCCGTTCGATGATGGCGCGGCGCAGGCGGTCGTCCGCGTCGAGGACGATGCCGCGGGCGATGGGCAGGCGCCCGCCGCGGAGGGCGGCCGCATACTCGTTGAACCCCACGACGTTCTGCGCATAGCCCTGCGGCAGCGCTCCGATCGCGGCCGCGCCCAACCCGATCAGCGCCTCGCACCGGTCGGTGGTATAGCCCTGGAAGTTGCGGCGCAGTTCACCGTTCGCGCTGGCCGCGGCCAGCGGGTCGTCGGGCTGGGCGAAATGATCGAGTCCGATCCAGAGATAGCCGGCCCGCTGCAACAGGCCGGCCGCCGCCTCGAACTGCGCCCAGCGCTCCGCGCCGCCCGGCAGCGCCCGCTCGTCGATCAGCCGCTGATGCGGCTTCAGCGCGGGCACGTGGGCATAGCCGAAGAGGGCGATCCGGTCGGGCGCCAGCGCGATCACCTGCTCGACGGTCCGCGCGATGCCCGCGACGCCCTGATGCGGCACGCCGTAGATGAGGTCGATGTTGATCCGCTCGATCCCGGCGGCCCGCAGGCTCTCGATCGCCCGCGCCGTGCAGTCGAAGCTCTGCAGCCGGTTGATGGCCCGCTGCACCTGCGGGTCGAAATCCTGCACGCCGATGCTGGCCCGCGTGGCGCCTGCCTCGGCCCAGGCGGCGATAGTCGGGCCGTCGGCCGCGCGCGGGTCGATCTCGACCGCGAACTCCAGCTCATCGGAGAAGGCGAACCGGCTCCGCAGATGGTCGACCAGTGCGCGCACATCCCCCGGCTTCAGGATGTCGGGGCTGCCGCCGCCGAAGTGCAGGTGCCGGACCACCGGTCGGCCGCCAGCCGCTTCGGCGGTCAGGTCGATCTCCCGCCGCAGCAACTCGAGATAGGCGCTGATCGAGGAATACCGATTGACCACGCGCATATGGCAGCCGCAGAACCAGCACAGGGTGTCGCAGAAGGGTATATGGAGGTAGAGCGACGCCGGGACGCCCGCAGGCAGCGCCGCCAGCCAGGCCGCATAACGGTCGGGACCGACGGCCCGGCTGAAATGCGGCGCCGTCGGGTAACTGGTGTAGCGCGGAACCGGACGGTCGTACTTGGCCAGCAGGCGGGGATCCATGCCGCCACCGATAGGCGCATCGGCCGCCGCCGGCATTGACGTCGATCAAGCGCCCAAACTGTCGCAGAAGCGCCCCTTGATCTTTGTCAATGAGATTGCCACAGTCGGACGGCATGCTCGCCGGGTGTTCCCGCGAAGATTGCATCCGATCCGGTCTCATCTGCGTAGAAACCTGGAGAATTCCTGATGAGGGCACTTGCGGCAACGATCTCGTTCGTTTCATTCGTGGCGTTTATCGCTGGCTCGGCCCTGGCCGACGGCGACCCGGCCAAGGGGGAGAAAATCTTCGCGAAATGCAAGGCCTGCCACACCGTCGAGGCCGGCAAGAACAAGGTCGGGCCCTCGCTCGCCGGTCTGTTCGGCCGCAAGGCCGGCACGGCCGAGGGCTACAGCTACTCCGACGCCATGAAGAACTCGGGAATTACCTGGGGCGAGGACACTTTGTTCAAATACCTCGAAAAACCGAAGGATGTCGTGCCCGGAACCAAGATGGCCTTCCCGGGGCTGAAGGAAGAGCAGGACCGCAAGGACGTGATCGCCTATCTGAAGCAGGCAACCGCGGCGCAATAGCGAGCAGGCAAACTGCGCTGCTTGCCAGACGGGCGGCCCGGCCGCCGCGCGACGGAGCGTAGCGAATGAACTACGAGCGTTTCTTTGCCGAACAGGTCGGCGCCCTCAAGGGCGAGGGTCGCTATCGCATATTCGCTGACCTGGAGCGGCAGGCCGGTGACTTCCCCCACGCCACCTATCGCGGCGGGGGTTCGGAGCGCGCCGTCACGGTCTGGTGCTCCAACGACTATCTCGGCATGGGGCAGCATCCGCGCGTGCTCGCCGCCATGGCCGAGGCGCTGGAGCGCTGCGGGGCTGGTGCCGGCGGCACGCGCAATATCTCCGGCACCAACCACTACCACGTGCTGCTGGAGCGTGAGCTGGCCGATCTGCACGGCAAGGAAGCGGCGCTCCTTTTCACCTCCGGCTACGTCTCGAATCTGGCGACCCTGGCGACCCTGGCGGCTCGCCTGCCGGACTGCGTCGTGCTGTCGGATGCCGCGAACCACGCCTCCATGATCGAGGGCATCCGCCACAGCCGCGCCGAAAAGCACGTCTTCAAGCACAACGATCCCGCCGCCCTCGATCGCCTGCTGTCGAGCATGGCGCCGCAGCGACCGAAGATCGTGGCCTTCGAGTCCGTCTATTCGATGGATGGCGACATCGCGCCGATCGCCGAACTGTGCGACGTGGCCGAGCGTCACGGCGCCATGACCTACCTGGACGAGGTTCACGCGGTCGGCCTCTACGGTCCGCGCGGCGGCGGCATCGCCGAGCGCGAGGGGCTCATGCACCGCCTCACGGTCATCGAAGGCACGCTCGCCAAGGCCTACGGCGTCGTCGGCGGCTACATCGCCGCCTCGGCCGCGCTCGTCGACTTCATCCGCAGCTTCGCCTCCGCCTTTATCTTCACCACCGCGCTGCCGCCGGCCGTGGCCGCCGGCGCGCTGGCCAGCGTTCGGCACCTCAAGACGAGCGATGAAGAGCGCCGCCAGCAGCAGGCCTGCGTCGCGGAGCTCAAGCGAAGGCTGACGGCCGTGGGGCTGCCGGTGATGCCCTGCGACAGCCATATCGTGCCTGTGCTGGTCGGAGATCCCGTGCGCTGCCGGCAGATCACCGACCTGCTGCTCGGGCGTCATGCCATCTATGTCCAGCCGATCAACTACCCGACCGTTCCGCGCGGCACCGAGCGGCTGCGCCTGACGCCGACGCCATTCCACAGCGCACACGACGTCGAAAAGCTCGCCGCGGCCTTGTCCGAGATCTGGTCCGAGTTGGCGCTGAAGCGCGCGGCCTAAGCCGGGTGGACCGGTACGACGTTGGCGACGAAGAGGTAGCCGACGCCGTGCATCGTCTTGATGAGCGCCGGGTTCTCCGGGTCCACCTCGATCTTCTTGCGCAGCCGCCCGACCATGACGTCGACGCTCCGGTCGAAGGGGGTGGCTTCGCGGCCGCGGGTCAGGTCTAGGATCTGATCGCGCGTGAGCACGCGCTGCGGATGGGTCAGGAACGCCACCAGCAGGTCGAACTCCGCCGTCGTCAGTTCCACCCGCTCGCCGTCCGCCCGCAGCAAGGCGCGGCTGGCCAGATCGGCGGTCCAGTCGCCGAAGCGCAGCAGCTTGCTGGCGATGCCCCGGCGCACGCCGCCGTTCCCGCGGCTGCTGCGACGCAGGATGCTCCGCACTCGCGCCAGCAACTCGCGCAATTCCACCGGCTTCAAGACGTAATCGTCGGCGCCGATCTCCAACCCCACGATGCGGTCGGTGGCGTCCTGCCGACCCGTCAGGATGAGCAGGCCGATTTCACCCTGCTCGCGCAGAGAGCGCGTGAGGGAGAGACCGTCCTCGCCGGGCAGGCCGAGGTCGATGATCGCCATATCGTACGACTGCTGAGCCAGGTGCTTGCGGGCGGCAGCCGCATCAGGCGCGACCTCGACGGCATAGCCCGCTTCCTCCAAGTAAATCTTTATTGTTCGCGCGAGTGCGCGGTCATCGTCGACCACCAGGAGTCGCTGTGGCCGAGTTTGCTTTCCCTCCGCCATGCAAATGCTGGGAGATACTCTTTCGACGTTACAGTGAACCCTAACGCTTGGACTACGGAATTGCAATATTGCGGGCTCGCGTCGCCCCGATCGTTCACAGTTCGTTGACCGTCGCCCGTTTACCGCTCCCAGGCTGCAAGGACGCCGACGGCGCGATGTTTACAACTTGATACATTTCCTTGCATGCCCGACATAGCCCCGCGACCTCGCCGGGTTATCAATGGGTTCGCCAACTGCGCTCCTGGGGCTGAGTATTGGGTCTCTGGAGGCTGGCCGGGGTCGTCGAAATGAGTGCGGATCGCACGATCCCGGCCGGTTGGCTGGCCGCCCCGGCAAAGTCACGGCGGGCCGCAAACGGATCGGATTTCGCACGGTCATCCTGCGTCAACCTCAGCCGGAAATCGGGTCACGGCTGCAGCTTATTGGATCGTTGACGAAAGGGCAGGAAGGGAATGCGGACTATGGCGCTTATTATGATCGTCGATGACGAGCCCCACATTCAGCTGGCGCTGCGCCAGATCGTCGAATCGGCCGGCCATCGCGTGATCGAAGCCGGCAACGGGCAGGATGCGATCGACCTCTTCGGAGAGTTTCAGCCCGACCTCGTCATCACCGACGTCTTCATGCCGCATACCGATGGAATCGAAGCAATCCGCGCGATCCGTCACAGTGCGCCGAACGCCAAGATCATAGCGATATCCGGTGCCTACGTGGGCGACGGCTGGAACTACCTGGATTCGGTCGTCGTTCTCGGCGCCAACGTGGCGTTGCAGAAGCCTTTCACATGCAGCCAGCTGGTGTCGGCCATCGACCGCCTTCTCGGCGGGCGGCAGCCGCTCGAGTCCGGCGTGCCAGAGGCTGTTGCGACCGCTTGCTGAGCGGCCGCCCGAGAAACTGCCGAGCCACCAGGTCCCGCCGCGTCTCATAAGACAGGATTACGGTAGACGGTCCGGCCAGGCCAGCAGCGCCTCATATTGACGGCGCCGCAGGTCGGCCAAGTCCGGGGACGGCTTGCCGCGGATGGCCGCGGCAACGGATGCGATCTGATCGGCCACGACCTCGGCCTCGCCGGGATGGAGGTTGCAGGGGTCGAGGAAGAAATGGCCGTGCTCGACTTCATGATCGCGCACAATGATCGGCGGCTCGGCCCGGGCTAGCGCCGCCGCCAGCGCCCAGGCGGTGGTGCTGGACTCACCCTGGTCGACCTCCAGCTTGAGGCGGTCGAGCGGGTTGTCGGTTGGATCGGGCACGATGCTCGGCCGCAGGCCCGGCACCTTCGCCAGCCGCTCCATCCACAGCTTCAGATAGCCGGCCTCGCGCGCCCGGACGGCCGCGTGGTCGCGCTTGCCCCAGGCCTCGAGCGCGGCGATCGCGCCGGCGATGCTCTCCTTGCCCACCTTCATGCCGCGACCGATGCCGTAATTCTGCAGGAAGGCGGCACGAACCAGGTCCTTGCGGCCAGCGACGATCCCGGCGGTCGGGCCGCCCAGGAACTTATGGGCGCTGTAGGCCACGAGGTCGGCGCCCTTGGCGAGAAAGCCGCGCAGATCGTACTCCGAGGCCGCGTCGACGATCACGGGCACGCCGCGCGCGCGGCAGATAGCGCAGAACTCCCCCAGTTCGATCTGGCCGTACTGCACGGCGTGATGCGAGATGACATACACGGCGGCGGCCGTGCGCTCGGTGACAGCCGCGGCCAGGTGGTACGGGCGGGCGAAGGTCGCTTGTCCGACCGTCACGACTTTGGCCCCGGTCAGCCGGATCGCCTGTTCGATCGGTGCGCCGTAATAGACCATGTGGCCGGGCTGAATCAGGACCTCGTCCTTCATGCCTGTGGCATCCGGCAATTGCTCGATGCGTGCCAGATCGGCGCCGGTCATGCAGCCCGCGATGGATACGCTGATTCCGGCGGAGCAGGAGGCCGTCATGCAGCCCGCCTCTGCGCCGGTTGCCTGGGCGATGGTCGCGCAGGCGCGGCGGTGCAGCTCGTTGATCTCGACGAATTCGCTGAGGATGCTGTCGACCATCTGCACGGCTTCCGGCACCACGATCGAGGCGCCCAGCGCCGTCATGGTGCCGGAAACGTTGATGATGCGGCGCAGGCCGAGCTGGGGACGGATGTCGGGGCGATTCGAGGACATGGGCGCTGACCTTGTTGATGAGCAATGCTAGGACGTGGTTCGACGGGCGCTGTTGGCATCGAGGCGGGACAGGAAGGTCTTGAGTCGCTCATGGCTCGGGTTCACGAGCACCTCGTCCGGGCGACCCTCGACAATGATGCGGCCGCTGTCCATGAATACCACGACGTCACTGACCTCGCGCGCAAACGCCATCTCGTGGGTGACGACGATCATGGTCATGCCGTCGTCCGCCAGCTGGCGCACCACCGCGAGCACCTCGCCCACGAGCTCGGGATCGAGCGCGGATGTAATCTCGTCGAGCAGCAGCACCTTCGGCTCCATGGCGACGGCGCGGGCGATGCCGACCCGTTGCTGCTGGCCGCCGGAGAGCTGGGCCGGATAGCTCTCGAACTTGTCGGCCAGGCCGTCCCGGCGACGACATCGACCGGAGTCGCCATCGTCAGCCGCCGCGGCAGCATGATATGCTGCGCCCTCTGGCGTCAAGCTGCGCACCCTCTTGCATACGGAGTTCATACTTGGCCTGGACCATCGATGATCTGGATACTCCCTGCGTGACCATCGACCTCGACGCCGTCGAGCGCAATCTGACGCGCGCACAGGACTATTGCCGCCGCAACGGTCTCGCCCTGCGGCCGCACGTAAAGACGCACAAGATCCCCGAGCTGGCGCGCCGGCAGGTCGAGCTCGGCGCCGTCGGCATCACCTGTCAGAAGATCCGCGAGGCCGAGGTGATGGCCGACGCGGGGATCGACGATATCCTCATCACCTACAACATCGTCGGCCGCCACAAGCTCGGACGGCTCATGGCGCTTGCCCGGCGCGCCACGATCGCGCTGGTGTTCGACAGCCGCGAGGCTGCCGAAGGCGTGTCTGCCGCGGCGGCCGAGACCGGCCTGGTCATCGGCGCGATGGTCGAGTGCGACACCGGCGCCGGACGCTGCGGTGTGCAGTCGCCGATGGGGGCCGCCGAACTCGCGGCGGCCTTATCAGGACTGCCCGGTCTGAAGTTCCAGGGTTTGATGACCTATGCGCCCAAAGGCACGACAGCGCCGACTTCGGCGTGGCTTGCGGAGGCAGTCGCCGCCTGCGCGCGCAAGGGACTGCGCGTGGAGATCGTCAGCACCGGCGGCACGCCGGATCTCTATCGCGCCCGCGAGGTGACGGCGGCGACCGAGCATCGCCCGGGCACCTACATCTACAGCGACCGCTACATGGTCGCCCACGGCGTCGGCACGCTCGACGACTGCGCCATCCGCATCGTCACGACGGTGGTCTCGCGGCCGACCGAGGGGCGCGCCATCCTCGACGCCGGGTCGAAGACGCTGTCATCCGATCCGATGGGCCTCGAAGGCTACGGCTATCTGTTGGAATACCCGAAGGCGACGCTGCCGGCGATGAGCGAGGAGCACGGCCACCTCGACGTCAGCGCCTGCAACGCGCGCCCGACGATCGGCGAGCGGGTGACGATCATTCCCAACCACGCCTGCGCGGTCAGCAACCTGCACGATGTCGTCTATGGCGTGCGGGGCAATCGGGTCGAGCGCGCCTTCGCGGTGGCGGCGCGCGGCAAGGTGCAGTAGGCGGAGATTAGGCGCCGTCGACGCCGCGGTCGCAGATGGCGTCGTCGGCCGGCGTGTGAGCCTTGAGGCCGCGGTGCCGCATTGCATCCCAGGCCTCCTCGGCGGTGTCGACCATGTCGAAGAGCGTGAGATCGCCGGGGCTGATGACCTCGTGCTCGACCAGGGCCTCGAAGTTGATCACCTTGCGCCAGTAGTCACGGCCGAACAGCACGACCGGCACCGGCGGCGCCTTGCGTGTCTGAATCAGGGTCAGAATCTCGAAGAGCTCGTCGAGAGTCCCGAAGCCGCCGGGAAAGACCGCCAGCGCATTCGCGCGCATCGCCAGGTGCATCTTGCGGATGGCGAAATAGTGGAAGCGGAAGGTCAGGTCCGGCGTCGTGTAGGGGTTGGGCTCCTGCTCCATGGGCAGGGTGATGTTGAAGCCGATGGTGGGCGCGCCGGCCTCGCGGGCGCCGCGGTTGGCGGCTTCCATGATGCCGGGTCCGCCGCCCGTAGCGATCACGTTGTCGCGGGCGCCCCCATTGTCCTGGAGAGCGCCGCCGCGCTCGGAGACCAGGCGGCCGAAGGCGCGCGCCTGCTCGTAGAAGTTGGCGAGACCCGCGCGGCGTTTGGCCAGCGCCAGCTCGTCCGCGGTCTTGGCGGCCGCCAGCAGGGCGTCGGCCTGCTCCTGCGAGGGCGTGCGGGCGCTGCCGAAGACGATCACGGTGGAGCGGATGCCCCACTCGCGCAGCAGCAACTCGGCCTTGCTGTATTCGAGGGCGAAGCGGATGCCGCGCAGTTCGTCGCGCAGCAGGAACTCCGTATCCTCGACCGGCAGCAGATAGCTGCGGGAAAGCCGCTGACGTTCGTTGTCATTCATGGGGACGTTCATGGGCACATCTTCGGCGAGCGACCGGCGCTCGCGATACTCCGACCGATGATAGTACGGAAGCAGAGGCGAAAGAATGGTTAAAGACGCCGCAACCTGCCGTGATCGGGATCACAGGCCGGCGCCGGCGACTGAAACGCTTCGGCAACTTGGGGCTTCACAGCGACGGGCAACATCCCGCAGGATAGGGCCTCCAGGACGAGCGCCAAGCGCCGGATCAGCAGGGGAGGCGGGGGCATGACCAGGAAAGCCAAGCGAGTCACGCGGGCGAAGCCGGCGCGGCGCACCAGGCGGACCGGAGCGGCCAAGGGCAGTAACGGCAGCGGCGGACCGCGGCTGCGCGGGCTGTCGGAGATCTTCGCGTTCTTCCGGCAGAACCAGACGCCGATCTACTTCCTGTCGCCGACCTCCTTCAACCTGCTGGGTCTCGACCGCTGGGTGAACGGGTTCGAGTACATCAACTACTTCGATTCCTTCGACGGCCAGCATCCGAAGGTGCTGGTGCCGCGCGAGCACGGGCCGCACGAGTTCCGCTCGATCGAGGACGTGAACAACTACCTGCTGCGGCACAAGGAGGTGCGCGAGCACATCAAGGCGCGCGGCGGCGGCAAGCTGATCCTGGTCATGTTCGACGAGGAGACCGAGGAACTGGCGCGCGAGCTCGGCATCGAGATCGCGCTGCCGCCGGCGAAGCTGCGCATCCATCTCGACTCCAAGATCGTGACCACAGAGCTCGGCAACAAGGCCGGCATTTCCAGCGTGCCCAACCTGCTGGGCCGCGCCACCAGCTACGCCGAGCTGGTGAAGCTGGCGAGCAAGGCGAAGCTCGGCAAGGACCTAGTGGTGCAGACGCCCTATGGCGATTCCGGCCGCACCACCTTCTTCGTCGCGAGCGAGAAGGACTGGGACAAGTACGCCGACAAGATGGCGACCGAGCAGCTGAAGGTGATGAAGCGCATCAACCACCTGCCCGGCACGATCGAGGGCGTGGCCACGCGCCACGGCACGCTGGCGGGGCCTGTCATGACCGACATTACCGGCTTCGGCGAGCTGACACCCTACAAGGGCGGCTGGTGCGGCAACGACGTGTTCGTCGGCGGCCTCGAGAAGGAGCGCGCGGCCGTGCAGCGCATGGCCCGCAAGCTCGGCGACCGGCTCTACAAGGAAGGCTATCGCGGCGCCTTCTGCATGGACTTCCTGATCGACACCGACACGGGCGAGGTCTATCTGGGCGAGCTCAACCCGCGCGTCAGCGGCGCCAGCCCGCCGACCCATCTGATCACCTCGACCTATGGCGGCGTGCCCATTTACCTCTTCCACCTGCTGGAGTTCATGGACGTGGACTGGGAGGTGGATCTCGAGGCGATCCAGAAGCGCTGGACCGAGTTCGACGAATGGAGCCAGCTGATCCTGAAGCACCCCGGCGACGCGGTGGAGCTGATCAGCAAGGCGCCGGCCTCCGGCATCTGGCGCATGGCCGACGATGGCAGCATCAGCTTCGTGCGGCGCACCCTCGACTGGACCAACGTGACCGGCGAGAACGAGGCCTTCTATCTGCGGGTCTACACGGCCGGCGACTACCGCTACCACGGGGCCGACATGGGCATCCTGGTGGCCCGCGGCCGCATGCAGACCGACGACCGCAAGCTCTACGAGCGCGCCAAGAAATGGGCGGCGGGCATCAACGGCCAGTTCCAGTGCGTGCAGGTGCCGCCGGAGATGCCGGTGCATCCGCCGCAGGCGGACACCGTGAACAAGATGTACTGAGGCGCCCGGGGCCGAGACTCGCGAAAAGTGCAAAACGACCCTATGGATCAAAAAATTGTCTCGTGATTTCAACGAGATGACTGTGACCAGTTTGGGCCCGTCCGAGGCCGGGGCGGGGGCCCGGAGGACGGATTGCCGGCGCTGGAGCGTCAATTGGCCGGCTGCTGACTGACTTCCTTGAAGGAGTGCTGGACGGTGGCCGGCAGCTTGCGCTTGATCGTGCCGGGGCCGCCGGGAGGGCCGGCTCGGCGGCTGCTCGGGCGTCAGGACGTCCTGAAGGGCGCTCAGGCGCTCCTTGGCCTGCGGCTGACCGTAGTCGAGGGCCGCGGGATAGTAGGCGTGGGCCTTTACGGCGTTTGCGGCGCGGCCGTGGGGCTGGCAGCCGGCGGTCCGGCGTCGCCGGTCGTAAGGAACCCTTTTCTAACGAACACCGATTGTGAAACGATTGTTCGCCCCAGCCCCCATCCGACGCCGACCAGGCGCCGCTCAGCTCTTATCTATGGACTGCTGCTGCCAGGCGCGGACGCCATCGGTCACGCGTTCGTAGAAATTCGCCGGGCCCACGACCGCCTCGACGCCGCCGAGCCGCATGCGCTCTCGTACTTCGTCGCGCACGCGCGAGCGAGGGCGAAGGTGATGCCCTGCGCTTGCAGTTCCTTGATGGAGTTCAGCAGCGCGTCGCAGGCGCTGGTGTCCATCAGGTTCACCGAACCGGCATCTACAAGAACATGCTTCGCGGGTGGCCGGTTCGCCGCCAGCGCGGCCCTCACCCCTTCGCCGACGTGACCGATACTGGCGAAGAAAAGGTCGCCGCTGGCGCGCCAGATCAGCAGTCCCGGGAAGGTGGTCGCCTCGGGATGTCGTTCGATGTCGCGATAGGCCTCCTCGCCGGGCAGTTGGCCCAGCACCGCGCCGTGCGGGTGGCTGACCCGATAGATCAACATCAGCAGCGACAGCGCCACGCCGAGGGCGATGCCCTGCAACACGCCCAGTGTCAGCTCCCCGGCGAAGACGACCGCGGCGAGCGCGAACTCCCAGCGGCTGCGGGCAAACAGGTCGCGCAGATAGGCGGGCTTCGAGAGGTGCAGCATGGCCGCGATCACGATCGCGCCGAGCGCCGGGTGCGGCATGCCCCGGAACAGCGGCGTCAAGAGAACCAGCGTGAGGAAGCAGAAGACCGCGGCGACGAGGTTGGCGACCTGGGTGCGGGCGCCGGCGCCCATGGCCACGGAGGTCTTGGACAAACTGCCGACGACGAGGAAGCCGCCGAAAAGGCCGCTCAGGATGTTGGCGGGTCCATGCGCGATCAGTTCCTGGTTCGGATCGATGTTGCCGCCGCCTTGCATCGCCGCGGCCTTCGCTCCGCCGAGCGCCTCGGCATAGCCGACGAGCACGATGGCAAGCGCGCCGGGCGCGAGTTCCTGCAGGATCGTCGGGTCAAGGTTGGGTAGCACGAGGTGGGGCAGTCCGGACGGGAGGTCGCCGACCACGCTGACACCGGGCGCTTCGCCCCCGAGCAGACCGACCAGGATCGTGGCCACCACCGCGACGACCAGCGCCGCGGGTACGCGGGGCGCCAGGCGGCGGAGCAACTGCATTGCCGCGAGGCTGAGCAAGCCGGTCAACACCGGGGCAAGCGACGCATCCGACAGATGCTGCAGGACGAACCAGAGTTTGTTGAAGAAGTTGCCGGACGTGCCGTGGATCCCCAGCAGATGCGGGACCTGACCGATGATCGTGACGCAGACAAGTCCCTCGATGAAGCCCCGCATCACCGGCGTGGGGATGAAGGCTGCCACCCACCCCATGCGGAGCGCGCCGAAGAGCAGGAAAAAGGCCCCGATCAGGATCGCGAGCGTGGAGGTGAGCGTATTGAAGTCCGCCGTGCCCTGCGCCACGATTGCGCCCACAGTCAGCGCGGAGATCAGGCCGGTGGCGGTGTCCGGGCCGACGACAAGCAGGCGCGAGGTGCCGAGCAGCGCATAGGCAATCAAGGGCGGGACGATGGTGTAGAGTCCCGTGATGGGTGGCACGCCGACGATGCCGGAGTAGGCCATGCCTTCCGGTACCATGACCGCCCAGACGGCGAGGCCCGCCAGAAAATCTGGCAGCAGCCACTCGCGCCGGTAGGCGGGAAGCCAGCCGAGGACGGGCAGCAGCTGCCGTGCGATGGAGGTAGCGCGGGCCGCGATAGGCATGGTCGGTTCCTCCCGGATTGACGACAATTGACTGGGTTGCCGCAGGCCCCGCGCCCGCAATTCGCGCCTGCGAGTTCAAAGCTTCAGCCGCCCAGGGCGACGGAGACCAAGACCATGGCGACGCCCAGGAACGTGACGGCCAGCCCGACTCGCCAAGGGCGGACATCGGTGTAGTGCCCCCACCGGTATCCGCCGAGAAACAGCAGCAGAATAAGCACCGTATTGGACACGCGAAGCGCCAGATGGCAATCCTGCAGCAGCAGAAACGGGATTACCCCGGGCACGGCCGTAGCTGACACCAAGAGAAAGACGACAAGGGCAGACGAGAAATCCCGCCGCAGCAGGCGCGCGCGGGCGGGAGCGGCGTGAGCACTCAGCGTCAGGATGGCTTCATAGAGGCGGGCACGATCCTCTGGACGGGCAGAGAGGGGTTCGTCTTCCAGCCCGAATTCATCCTGCACGGCGGCCAGGGCCTCTGCTTCATTGGATGCGCTTCTGAGCGAGCGGTAGAAGCGCGCTCGTTGGCTTCGATGGAACAAACTGCCGAGCACGAAGAGCACGCCGTCGATCACCCCCCACGCGATGTTGCATCCAACCGCGCCCACCACCAGCTCGGTCGAATTGAATTCTTCCTCTGTCATGAGAAAGCGCGCTCCAACGGTGAACGACAGCACCATGATGAGCCCGAACAGCACCTCCCCCAGGGCATCCCCCGGATCGAGATAGCGTTGGACTATCGCCCTATCCTTCATGTCGCAGATGCCTCCCGTCGGCAGGTAGCGAATGCTGAGAGGAAAACCTATGGCGATACTTGTCGGCGAGTCGCGCCAGCGATCGCCGCCTACGCAGCCGATGCTCCCCCGAGTCCCTGCGGATCAGGAACACGGGCGAGCGCCACGTCCTCCGGAAAGATGTAAAGCTTCTCTATCGCACGATTGAGCAGCTCCAGTTCGTTGCGCAATGCGGGATGGCGATGCTCCGGCAGCGTCTGCGCGAGGTTCTCGATCATCGCGCGCAGGCGCCGCGCGATCTGGAAGTTCTCCGCACCGTAGAGGCGTATTTCGCTGAAGGTCAGCTGCACGAAGTCCTCCCAGTTCGGAGTCCGAAAGATCACGCGCAACTGCCCGGACCCATCCAGGATTTCTTCCCCGAGAAGATGCCGGTTGCCCACGATGCGAAGCAGACGCTGAAGCTGATCGATGGACAGGACCGCGGTCGTCGGATCGTTGATCGCCTTCGACAGGGCCTTGATGGCGATGTCGACGATGATGCGAAACGCAAACGTCGAATCCTGCTCGATGGTGCGCTCAGGCCCGAACGCGACCGCTCCCCTGAGCCTGCGCTCGTCGATCGAGCCGCCGCCATACAGCCGGAAGAGAGGCTCGTCCGTTCCCACGAAGTCGCCCACGCGGGGCAGGAACTCGATGACGGCGTCCGCCTTCTGCGCCAGGGCGACAAGAGCCTTCAGATTCACGGCCAAGACGATCCCGGGTTTGCCGTGATGCGCGATAATCCTGTCTGGCGAAGGCAACTTCCCGCGCGGCCTTGCGGAGACCCCCAGCTCCTCGACCGGGTCCGGATACACGCTCTCGATGACCGCGCGCCCCTCCTCCCCGACCCGCCAGACGATGCTGACCGGCCGCAACAGCCGCGCCGCGTAGTCGATCAGATACAGGAAAGCCGCGATGGAGCCAAAGCCAAGGATCGTTGAAATCCAGGCGATCACATGGTGAACCGTCGCTTCCAGCCTCGCCAATGCACCCGTGGCAAACAGCAGCGTGAAGACGAGCAGGCCGACGGTGAACCGGATCGGATTGTCGCGCAGCAACGTGGTTGCGATGATCCGCGGCGAGAGCTGTCCGCCGGCAATCTGAATCGCCACGAGCAGAGAGCCGAACGTGAAGACCACGAAGGTGAGCGTCAGCGTGATGATCGTCTGGAGCACCATCTGCGTCGCCGAGAGGCTCCAGGGCCAAACGGGCACCCAGTCGGTCAAAGGGTCGATCGCGGCCGCCAGGCGTATGGCCACCTGATAGAGCAGGAGAGCGACGAACGGAACGATCCAAAGCGAAGACCTGACGTAGCTCCTGAGGCTGTACCACTGGTTCCAGTGCATCTCGCTTCCCCTCGATCACCCCAACGCGGCGCCTGCCCCCGG
>DATIXH010000197.1:0-17538 GCA_035518775.1 Candidatus Acidiferrum sp. | reverse complement strand
GTGGTCGGCATCGCCGCCGTCTCGCTTGCCCTCGTGCTCGGCACGCTGCTCGCCCTCCACTATCATGGTGGCCGCGGACGCAGCCGGGAGTTCCTGCAGATCGTCATCTACCTGCCCTTCCTGATGCCGCCGATCTTGACGGGTCTGTCGCTGTTGATCTTCTTCCGCCAGATCGACTTCGAGCGCTCGCTGGTGACCGTTATCATCGGCCATACCGTGTTCGTGCTGGCCCTCGTCTACCGCAACGTCCTGGCCCGTCTGCAGACCGTGAGCCGCAGCCTGGTCGAGGCGTCGCTCGACCTCGGCGCCAACCGCTGGCAGACTTTCCGCTATGTGCTGCTGCCGCAACTGATGACGGCCGTCCTCGCCGCCGGTATCCTCGCCTTCGCGCTCTCATTCGACGAAACTCTCATCACCTTGCTCGTCACGGGCACCAAGAGCACGCTGCCGATGTGGCTATGGTCGATGATGCGGCTCGGCTTCACGCCCGACGTCAACGCCCTCGTGGCCCTCGTGCTCGCGGGCACCACCCTGCTCTGCCTGCTGGCCACGCGCTACCTGACCAAGCCCTGAACCGTCAACGGGAGGATCCCCATGGACAAGACACTGATCGCCGCGGCGCGCGCCCGCCTTTACAGCGGGGTGATCTCCGACGTGCTCGACGGCCTCGGCAACATGCACCACGCCATGGCGCCGAACCTGCGCCCGCTCGACGACAGCCTCGTCCTGTTCGGGCGCGCGCGTACCGGTCTCTACATGCCAATCTACTACGTCGAGCCCGACATCAATCCCTACGAACACGAGATAGCTTTGGTCGACGACCTCAAGCCCGACGACGTCGCTGTGCTGGCCTGCCCGCCCGGCAACCGCATCGCTCCCTGGGGTGAGCTGTTGAGCACGGCCGCGCGCGCCCGCGGCGCCGCGGGCGCCGTGACCGACGGTCTGACGCGCGACGTGAAACTGATCCGCGAGATGCGCTTTCCCGTCTTTTGCGGCGGCATCGGGCCGCTCGACAGCAAGGGCCGCGGCATGGTCATGAAGATCGAGGTGCCCGTCGAATGCGGAGGCGTGGGCGTCGCCCCCGGCGACTGGATCTTCGCCGATATCGACGGCGTCTGCGTGATACCCGCGGACCTGGCCGAGCGCACGATCACGCTGGCGCTGGAAAAGGTGGCGCACGAGAATACGGTGCGCGAGGAGCTGGCCGCCGGAGAACTCCTGCGCACCGTCTTCGCGCGGCATCAGATCCTCTAACGCCCCGATCCGGGAGGCCGATGCGCGACCTGCTCTTCCATCTCCAGCGCGATAGCCGCACGCCGCTGCAGGTCCAGCTGCGCGAGCAGCTCGTGTCCGCGATCCTCCAGGGGCAGCTCCCAGTCGGCAGCCCGCTGCCCTCCAGCCGCAAGCTGGCGGAGACCCTCGACGTCGCCCGCAACACCGTGGCGGTCGCCTATCAGGAGCTGGTCGCCGACGGCTTTCTGGTCGCCCAGGAGCGGCGAGGCTACTTCATCAACGGCGAGATCCTGCGCGGCAGGGCGCCCGCGATGACAGTCGCACGCAAGCAAGCCGCGACGCCGGACTGGGCGCGGCGTCTGAAGCTGCGGCCGACCAGCCAGCGCAACATCATCAAGCCCAGCGACTGGCAGAGCTATCGCTATCCGTTCATCTACGGCCAGATCGATCCGGCGCTGTTCCCGCTCAGCGAATGGCGCGAATGCTCGCGCCAGGCGCTCAGCGTCGAGGCCGTGAACGACTGGGCGTTCGACCACTATACTGAGGACGATCCGCTGCTGGTCGAGCAGATCCGCACTCGGCTGCTGCCGCGCCGCGGCGTGCGCGTGGCGGCGGACGAGATCCTGGTCACGGTGGGTGCCCAGCATGCGCTCTATCTGTTGGCGGCGCTCCTGATCGGGCGCGACAGCATCGTGGGCATCGAAGACCCGGGCTATGCCGATGCCCGCAACATCTTCCTACTGCAGACCGGCGGGCTGCGCGCGCTCGGGGTGGATGACCACGGGCTGGTGATCGACGGGCGGCTCAACGGATGCGACTGCGTCTACGTCACTCCGAGCCATCAGTTTCCGACCACTGCCCACCTCTCGCTCGAGCGGCGCCAGGCCCTGCTGCGACGCGCCGACGCCGATGATTTCATCGTCATCGAGGACGACTACGAAAGCGAGATCAACCACGTCGGTCCGCCCACGCCGGCGCTGAAATCGCTCGACGGCAGCGACCGCGTAGCGTTCGTCGCCAGCCTGTCGAAGACGCTGGCGCCGGGCCTACGCCTCGGCTACATGGCCGGCCCGGCCGAATTGATCCGCGAGGCGCGCGCGCTGCGCCGCCTGATGCTGCGCCATCCGCCGGCGAACAACCAGCGCACCGTCGCGCTCTTCCTCGCCCTCGGCCACCACGATGCGCTGATGCGCCGTCTGTCCCAGGCCTTTCGCGAGCGCTGGCGGGTGATGCGCGACGCCCTCAGCCGCCACCTGCCGCAATGCAAGGCATGGTCCTCCGTCGGCGGCACCGCCTACTGGATCGAGGGGCCGCCGCAGCTCGATGCGCGCGAGACCGAGCGCCGCGCCGCTCGCGCCGGCGTCGTGATCGAGCCCGGCGACATTCATTTCCTCGGCCCCGATCCGCCGCGCCACGCCTTCCGCCTCGGCTTCTCCTCCATTCCCACCGAGCGGATCGAGCCCGGCCTGCAGAAGCTGGGCGAGACCATCGCAGCGCAGCTGCGGGAGGCCGGCGCCGCCCCTGGACGGTCCCCGTCCGCCGTGGTCTGATCCCGCGCCGCGTTAGGCGGGGGCACTGGACAGGGGAGATCATGATTCGTCTCGGCATCAATCCGATCGGCTGGACCAATGACGATGTGCGCTGGCTCGGCGACGACATTCCGCTCGAGGTCTGCCTCGCGCAGGCCCGTCAAGCCGGCTACGTCGGCATCGAGCTCGGCCGCAAGTTCCCGCGCCAGGCGAAGAAGCTGAAGAAGGTTCTGGACCGCCACGATCTCGCCCTCGTCTCGGGCTGGTACAGTGCGCGCCTGCTCGATCGCACCGCCAAAGACGAGATCGCGGCCATGCAGGACCACACGGACCTGCTGAAGGCGCTGGGCTGCACCGTCATGGTGTTCGCGGAAACGACCGGCGACACCGTCCCCTTCGTCTCGAAGCCGCTCTCCGAGCGCCCGCAGATCAAGTCGGCGGCGCAATGGAAGGAGCTGGGGCGCCGCATGACGCATGTCGGCGACTATCTGCTCGACCAGGGCCTGCGCCTCGCGCTGCACCACCACATGGGCACGCCGGTGCAGACGGCCGAGGACGTCGACAGGCTGTTCGAGCATTGCGGCCCCTCGGTCGGCCTGCTCGTCGACACTGGCCACCTCACCTACGCCGGCGGCGAACCGGTGAAGATGATCCGCAAGCATGCCAAGCGCGTCGCCCACGTGCATGCCAAGGACATCCGGCGCGGCGGCTTCCTGCAGGCGCTCGAGCGCGATCTCAGTTTCACCGAGGCGATCCTGTGCGGCATCTTCACGGCTCCCGGCGACGGCATCGTCGACTTTCCGGCCGTGGCGAAGGAGCTCAAGAAGATCGGCTACGACGGCTGGATCGTGCACGAGGCCGAGCAGGACCCGCGCATCGCCGACCCCCTCATCTACGCCGAGCTCGGCAACGCCCACCTGCGCAGCGTCTGCACGGGAGCCGGGCTGAAGGTCGGCAAGCGCTGATCGGCCGCCGTTATCTGCGTCATCGCTCGGATCCTTGACGTCGCGTTAACGAGCGCGGCGGAGGAGAGCATTTCTGCGGCAGCTTGTCGCAGATCGCGGGGATTTTAGGCGAGTTTAACCACGATGGGCGCAGACTCGGCAGCATTCGGGCAGAGAACTGCCCGGTGCCTTGATCGGAGTTGCAGAATGGACTCCCGTGTGGAATTCAGCGACCTGCGCGGTCGCAAGTACATATACAGCGTCCGCCGGTTCGAAGATTTCTGGGCGGACGTGCCCGGCAACTACATCTTCGCCAAGCGCACCGGTTCCGGCTGGGTGCCCCTCTATATCGGCGAGACTGCCAGCCTGCAGAAGCGCATGGCGCGCCATCACGAGGCCTGGGACTACTGCTGCAATCGCGGCGCCTCCTTCGTGCTCGCCCACGTCAACCTCGGCGACCACAAGGAGCGCGAGGCCGAGCAGCGGGCGCTGATGGTCGCCTTCGACCCGCCCGGCAATTTCCCGGTGCCGGGATCGAGTCCACAGCTGCCCGACCTGAGCCGCGCTGCTTAGAGGCGCCCGCCCGATGCCGACGGCCGCTCGACCGCCGCTCCTCGCGCACAGGCCTCGACGAAGGCCGCCCGCAGCAGCGTGCAGAATGCGATCAGCCCGAGCACGAACGCGATGGCATGCCCGAGTTCCCATTGCCGCCGATAGTCCGGCCAATCTGCCGGCAGCGTCTCCGCCGTCCAACCCGCGAACGCTGCATTGACCGGCGCATTGAAGACAAAGAACACCGCCACCATCGCACTGAGGCAAAGCGCCGCCGCCAGCGTCAACGCGAACGCCGGCCGCCGCGCACGGACGAGATAGGCGAGGATCCAGGTCGCCACCATCGCGACGATCTCGAACGGCCCGATGAACGGGCCCCACCCGCGATAGATGTTCTGCTGCACGGCCAGCCAGAGCAGACCGTCGAGCGCGAACTTGTTCGGCAGCTCCAGGACATGCGCGGCCGCGGCGGCGAGCGGCGGCACCGTCGCGAGCAGGCTGAGCCAACGCAGAGCCCTCACCATCTGGCCTTCATCGCAGCTGCGGCGATACCATCTCAGAACCGAGAGCGATCAACCGGGCGAACTGCAGGCGTTCCCAGGCTGCGCCATGATCGACATCGAATTCGTCATCGCCGCGGATTGCCCGGTCGCGCCGGACGACATCCGCCTGCGGGTCGAGGCGCTGGTCATCGATGCGATCGCCGACGACGTCCAGCAGCGGCTTGCAGCCTATGCCGACCCCGCCACCGGTGAGCGCGCCAGCCTGAGCATCACCGGCAACCTGCGAGACGGGCTCGACTTCTCCTTCGGCGCCAGTTCCCTCGACCTCGTCGAATTGGTGCGCGCACGCTTCGGCAACTATGCAGCGCTGAAGGGCGGCAGCCTCGCCGTGCAGGTTTCAGGGCCGTCGCTCGCAGAGCTGCGCCTCGCCTTCAGCGGAGCGCCCGCGCTCGTCGCGCTGATGGAGCGGCGGCTCGCCCATGGCCCGCTCGGCGATCGATAGCACGACCAGCCGGCCTGCGCGGTCGACGCGCGATAAGGCCCGAGGCCTGAGCGGCGCGTCCAATTGCTGATCGCCGGTGCCGGCGCAAGGAACCGCGTCTTGTTGGCCGGGTTTTTCCTTGCGGTGACGGCGAAGAACGACATTGGAACAGAGATAGCGGGCACCGCGAAGGCTCATGCCTACGCGACGCTCAGCGCGCCTCCGCCGCCGCCTTCGGACCTGGCGCCGCCCGAGGCCGATCGGTTCTATGCCGACAGCCTGCGTCTGCTTCGGGAGAGCGGACTTCCCTTCCTCGTCGCCGGTACCTTCGCGGTGAATTGCTACACCGGCATAAACCGCGCGACCAAGGATCTCGACATCTTCTGCCGGGCCGGCGATTTTCCGCGCATTCTCCTGCACTTCCGCGAGCACGGCTTCGATGCGGTCACCGTCGACGAGCGCTGGCTGGCGAAGGTGAAGCGCGACGGCTGCTTCTTCGACGTCATCTTCAGCTCCACCGCGGCGGTCGTCACCATCAGCGATCTCTGGTTCCAGGAAAGCCATCCGGCGGAGATCTATGGCGTGCCCGTGCAGCTGACGCCGCCGACAGAGATGATCTGGTCGAAGGCGCTGCTGCAGAACCGCCATCGCTACGACGGCGCCGACATCGCCCATCTCATCCTGCGTCAGAGCGAGCGCATCGATTGGAAGCGGCTGCTGGCGCACATGGAGCAGTATTGGGAGGTGCTGCTGATGCACGTCCTGAATTTCCGCTTCGTCTACCCGTCCGAGCGCGACAAGATCCCGGCGTGGCTGCTCGACGAGCTGCTGCTGCGCACCAAGGAGCAGGCCGGCCTGCCGCCGCCGCAGACCAAGGTCTGCCGCGGCCGCCTGTTTTCGCCGGACGACTATCGGATCGACGTCAGCGAATGGGGCTTCGCCGACGTCGTCGGCCCCGCCGAATCCGGTCCCTGCGATCCCAAAGTCCGGTCATGACGGACCCGCGCGCTTCTGCCGCCGCGAACGGCGGGCGGCTGCGCGTCGCCGCCATCGCCGACGTGCACGCCACCGCGGCGGCCAAGGGCCAATGGCGCGAGCCCTTCGCGGAGATCTCCCACGCCGCGGATGTCCTCTGCCTGTGCGGCGACCTGACCAACCTCGGCACACGCGCGGAAGCGGAATCGCTGGCGGAGGACCTGCGCGCCTGTGCCATCCCCGCGTTCGCCGTGCTCGGTAATCACGACTACCATTCGGGTCAGGCCGAGCAAGTCGAACGCGTGCTGTGCGACGCTGGCGTGAAGTTCCTCGAGGACGAGGTCCACATCGTGAAAGGCGTCGGCTTCGCCGGGGTCAAAGGCTTCGGCGGCGGCTTCGACGGCCGCATGCTTGGCGCCTTCGGGGAGCCGGCGATCAAGGCCTTCGTGCAGGAGGCACTGGACCAAGCCCTGCGCCTGGAGCATGCGCTGCATTCCCTCGAGACGGAGCAGACCGTCGTCCTGCTGCACTACGCTCCGATCCCGGAGACCCTCAGCGGCGAGGCGGAATCGATCTATCCGTTCCTCGGCTCGTCCCGCCTGGCCGAGACCATCGACCGCTTCGACGAGGTGCGCGCGGTCTTCCACGGCCATGCCCACCACGGCATTCACGAGGGCCACACCCGCAAGGGCATACCCGTCTACAACGTCGCCGTGCCCGTGCCGAAGCCCGGCGGCAAGGCCTATGCGCTGATCGAAGTGTAAACGCGCACGCGTTAACACTAACGGGCGGGTCGCCGCTTAACCGCTGCCGCTGGCGCGGAGTAGCGTTGTCGCTTATATTAGAGGGAGAGAGCGTCGAGGCGAACGGAACCCACGCGCAGGCGAGCTCGGGAGGATAGGATGTCGACACAGCACCGGCGGCTTCAGCGCGGACTTGGCGTTGTCGCTGCGATAAGCGCCGTGATCCTGGTCGCCGCTGAGCCGGCCCAGGCCTGGGACCATGGCCATCACCATGGCGGCGGCGCCTTCTTCTCGTTCGGGTTCAGCTCCGCTCCGTACTACTACGATCCCTATTCCTACGGGCCCTACTACGCCTATCCGCCGGCCTACGCCTATGGGCCGCCGCCGCCCTACGCCTATGACGGCGGCGGGTACGATCAGCAACCGGCCTATGACTATCAGGGCGGCCAGTACTCGAACGCGGCTCCCCAGGGCGGTCCTTATTGCCGTGAGTTCCAGACGACCGTTGTGATCGACGGTCGGCCCCAAGCCGCGCACGGGACGGCTTGCCAGCAGCCGGACGGTTCCTGGGTCGTGGTGCATTGACCGGCGGGGCGGGCGACCTGGCCGCCCAGTCGCGCCCTAATCCTCAACCTTCATGCACTTGCCGAAGATGCCGGCGGCCCCGATCGAGCCGTTGATACGGCCTCGATTGTTGCCGATCTGGAAGCGGCCGTCCTGGATCGCTTTGACAAGGTGAAGATAGTCGGCGCCGCGCACGCGGCACAGCACGATGTCGCCCACCGCCAGCGTCGCTGGATCGACCCGCGCCACGGTGCCGTTCACGCATTGATGCGTCCATGAAACAAGAATTCATCGCCGCGATGTTGCGAACGTCGAGGACAGGGACGAACATCACCGTCGCTTCCGCGGGACACGTCTGGTCGAGCGGATGCGGGGCGAGTCTGGGGACCCGAACCTGTCGGGGGAAGACATGCGTACGGTTGCGCGCGCCTATGGCCGCGGCGAACAGATCGCGGATCGCTATATCCATCTCGCCGGTCTCGCGGCCGCGCTGGTTGGCTCGATCGTCCTCGTCGCGGCGGCTGCGGAGCGCGCCCGCGGGCTGATCATCGTCAGCGTCGCCGTCTACGGCGTCGGCCTCGTCTGTATGATCGGCGCCTCCGCGCTCTACAACTTCACCCATGACTTCTCCGCCCCCTCGCGCCGCAAGGAATGGTTCCGGCGCCTCGACCATGCCGCCATCTTCCTGATGATCGCCGGCACCTATACGCCCTTTGTCCTCGTCCGTATGGGCGGGGCCTGGGGCTTCGGCATCGCCAGCGTCGTCTGGCTTGGCGCCATCACGGGAATCGCCCTCAAGCTCCTCTATCCCAGCCGCCTCGAAGGTATCTCGACGGGCCTCTACCTCGCGCTCGGCTGGGTGATCATCGTCGCACCCGGCCAGCTGCTCGCGGCCCTGTCTCTGCCGGCCGTCATCATGCTGGCCGTCGGCGGCTTGCTCTACTGCCTCGGCATCATCTTCCATCTGTGGAGGCAGCTGCCCTATCACAATGCCATCTGGCACGGCTTCGTGTTGAGTGCCGCCGGCTGCCACTGGGTCGCAATCTTCAATGGCGTCGTGCTCGCGGCATAGCAAGCTCCGGCCGCAACCGTCTGATTCCGAATAACTATCTGATAAATATTGGTTCGCCTCATGCTCAGGGAGCTGTGAGCCGACGCAACCGTGCATAGGACGCTTGTCCCCTGGCATGGTGCAATGGGTCTCGCAAGTTTCGAGCGCGCCCGCTACTGTCGGTGCGGTTGGACCAACGAAACAGGGGAGCCATCCACATGGCTAGGAAGGCGAAAAGGAAATCTGCCAAGCCCAAGAGCAAGGCCAAGGCGAAGAGCAAGACGAAGAAACGCGTCCTGAAGAGATCGGCGAAGCGCGCAACCAAGAAGAAGGTGGTGGCGAGAAGGGCGTCAAAGCGCACGGCCAGGAAGGCGACGAAACCCAAGAAGCGGCCGCCGGCCCGCAAGGTCGCGCCGAAGGCCGCCCCGGCTCCGCAGCCGGCGCCCGCCCCGGCTGCCCCGCCTCCGACGGCCGCGCCGGAGCCGGCCCCGGCCCCGGCACCCTCGCCATCGTTCGGCAGCCCACCGACCGACACCCCGACCGGTACGACCCAGTGAGCGCCCGGGCGCCGACCCGCACGCCGACGCGATAGGCGGACTGGAAGCCCATGAACCGGTGGCGCCGCGCGGTCGGATGACGGCGCCACCACGCCTCCTTGCCTCTGCTCCAGCGCGATGACACGATCGCGGTGAGTGGTCCCTTTCTACTGTTCGGAGCGCCATGCCGCGTCGGTTTGCCTGGGCCTCATGGTCGGATGAGCGGCTGCTCCAACTGCGCCTGAAGGACCTCAAGGTCACCGTCGAAGGCACCTGGCTCGAGCGCTGCCTGCGCACCGTCCACGACGAGCTTGGCCAGCGCGGGCTGCCGATCAGGCCGCATGCCTGGATCTCCGACGAGTGGTTCAGCGCCGAGAGCTCCCCCGGCATCGCCGTCCCCTTCTACTTGGCCCATCCCCGCCTCATGCGACTCGAGCGGAAGATGATGGCGGATGTCGAGGGCGGCACCGTCGCGGAGTGCATGCGGATCCTCCGCCATGAAACCGGGCATGTGGTCCAGCACTCCTATCAATTGCAGCGCCGGCGGCGATGGCAACAGCTGTTCGGGCGCTCCTCGATCCGCTACCCGAACTATTACCGGCCGAATCCGGCCAGCAAGAACTACGTCCAGCATCTGCGGTTCTGGTATGCCCAGAGTCATCCCGACGAGGATTTCGCCGAGACCTTCGCCGTCTGGCTCAAGCCGCGCTCCGACTGGCGGGTGCGCTATGCCGATTGGCCCGCGCTCAGAAAGCTCGAATATGTCGACGAGCTCATGGCCGAGATCGCCAGCAAGAAGCCCGCGCTCACGGGCCGGTTGCAGGTCGATCCGCTGGTCCGCCTCAACCGCACCCTGGCGGAGCACTATGAGAAGAAGCGGTCGCTGTATGCCGTGGACCCGCCGACGATCTACGACCGCGATCTCCGGCGGATCTTCTCCGACCATCCAAGGCATCGGCGCGCGCCGGCGGCGGTCACGTTCCTCCGCAACCACCGCGCCGAGATCCAGCAGATGGTGGCGAAGTGGACGCGCGAGTATCGGCCGGCCATGGATGCCGTGCTCAACGACATGATCGCCCGCTGCCGCGACCTGCGGCTGCGCGCCGTCGGTCCCGAGCGGCAGCTGGTCATGGACTTCGCCCTGCTGCTGATGGCCAGAACGGTCGACTCGCTCTACAGTCCGGCGCGGCGACAGTGGATTGCGGTATGAAGCGACTCCGCGTTCTCGTGCTGATGCATCCCGACCTCGTGCCCCCGGATTCGCTCGATGGGCACAGCGAGAAAGAAATCTTCGAGTGGAAGACCGAGTACGACGTGGTCAGCACGCTGCGGGCCGCCGGGCATGACGTCAAACCCCTGGGCGTGCAGGACGAGCTGAAACCGATCCGCTACCAGATCGAGAACTGGAAGCCGCATGTGGTCTTCAACCTGCTGGAGCAATTCCACGGCGAGACCGCCTACGACCAGAACGTCGCCAGCTTTCTCGAGCTGATGCGGGTGCCCTATACCGGCTGCAACCCGCGCGGCCTCATGCTGGCGCGCGGCAAGGCGCTGGCCAAGAAGCTGTTGCACTACCACCGCATTCCCACGCCCGCCTTCGCCGTGTTCCCGATGCGGCGGAAGATCCGCCGCCCGGCCCGGCTCGGCTTCCCCCTCATCGTCAAGAGCATCAGCGAGGATGCATCGCGCGGCATCGCCCAGGCGTCCCTGGTGGACAGCGACGAAAAGCTGGCCGAGCGCGTCGCCTTCGTGCACGAGAAGATCGCCACCGACGCCATCGCCGAGCAGTACATCGAGGGCCGCGAGCTCTATGTCGGCGTGCTCGGCAACGAGCGGCTGCGCTGCCTGCCGGTGTGGGAGCTGGAGTTCGGCGATGACGCCGAGGGCGCCAGCCGCATCGCCACCGAGAAGCTCAAGCACGACCCCGACTATCAGGAACGCCGCGGCATCGCGGCCGGCCCGGCCAAGAAACTCACCCCGGAGTTGCGGACCCGCATCCAGCAGCTGGCCAAGCGGATCTGCCGCACGCTCGAGCTCGACGGCTACGCCCGCATCGATTTCCGCCTCGCCGCCGACGACACGCCCTACTTCCTCGAAGCCAACCCCAATCCCGAGATCGCCAAGATCGAAGAGTTCGCCGACGCCGCCCGTCACGACGGCCTCAAATATCCCGATCTGTTGCAGCGCATCGTGACGCTGGGGATCAGCCGGGCGCGCTCGATCGGCTATTAGCGCCGCGGCGTTGGTCCCCTTTGCGGAATGGGGTGAAGGAGCCGATGCCCGGTCTGTGCGTCACTGCGCACGCATTGCGCGATAGGGCGCAGGGCAGCAATGTGCCCAGACGAGACATCTCACCGAAGCGTCAGCACGAGATGGTCGCTCGCCGTGAGCCTTCAGCGCGCGTCCGCACCGGGACGCCGCGGTCACAGATGGTAGGAGCCCGACAGCAGCTAGTCTCTTGAAATCACTCGCCGTCCAGTCGGTTATTCCCGGGCGGCGGCCTCACGCTTTGCGGCGCCACCGTCGATATGAAAGGCGTGACGTGGCCGCAATTGAGGCACTCAACTTCTGTCGCGGTCTGCGACTCCGGTAACATCCGAAATGCGGTGCCGCCGCACTTGGGACATTTCGCCTGCATGGTCCTCTCTCCTTTCGCCACAGCGTCGCCGCCGCGCGAAAGACGACAACGCTTCATCTGTCCAAACGGGGTCTGCCACCGACCGCCGGTAGAAGTCCGCGACCAAATCCACGGACAGTGCGAGCTGGCCGCAGACGGGACATTCTACGGAAAGTCCGAGGCGACGCCGAAGGAAGCTGTGCTCGGTGCCGCCGCCCTTGCAGACGACGATATGCCCGTCGGGCGAGCGATCATCGAGATACATTGGGGGACTTACGGGCGCCAGCTTCCTGAGTTCCGACATGTGTCAGCCTCCCAGTTTGTAACCCCGCACGATGACGATCTTAGCGGCGCTGCCGGGAGCCTGCCAATTGCGAACCCGGTACGACTTCGTACCGAAGTTACGCGATATGGCTCCCTGGGGAACCGGGCGGCAGCGACGCCTTCAGCCGCTGGCTTTCAGGCTCCCCACAATCGATCCGGCATTTGGGAAGCGGCGTGCGCATATTGCGAGAGGCATCCGTAGGCACTCTCTGAGTTTGAGGTCACCCGCCGCCGTTGAGCGCCCGTAGCGTCATCGCGCACAATTTGTCTGGATCGCGCTCCCCTGTTTTCGCCTGCTCGACGACTGCCTTGGCAAGGAACTCCGTAGCACCATCATGTGTCTTGGCCAGCCGGAGTGCATCACAGGCCTTGTCGAAAGCGGCCATCATTGCATTGACGGTTTCAGGATCGAAGCCGATTGCGAATCGTTGTGGCATGGACAGTACCCTCCACCATTGTCCGTTTTGCCATTCGACCTATTGCCCTACCTTCCTGAAGATCTGTCCTAATGTATCGTTTCGACCTGACACGGTTCAGACTGTAGGCGGCCTATCTCCCGACTGGTCCTCAACCATATCATCAGCCCTTCGCGATCGCCTTGTGCCAGCGATGCCACCCCTTGCATCGTGGCCCGAATAGCGGCGTCGTCACCGTAACGATGAATCATCAGCCACGCTAAGCGTTCGCGCAGCGCCTGCCGCGCGGGGTCATGGTCGCTTGTTCTCATGGTGATCGTGCCGACCGACGACCCGTGTCAGCTCCGTCAGCGAGCGCCTGTGGAACTCCGGGACCAGACCCACGGAGAGAGCAACCTGGCCGCAGATCGGACATACCGCGGACAGCCCGAGATGGCGACGAAGAAAGCTGTGCTCGGTGCCGCCTCCCGTGCAAACGACGATGTGCCATCGCGCGAACGATCGTCGAGATACATGGGTGGAGTTGCGCTCGCTGATGTCCTGAGTTCCGACATGTCTGTCAGACTCCCAGTTCGCAATCCCGCACGATCACGATATTAGCGGCGCTGCCAGGGGCCCTTCAATTGCGAAACGGGTACGATTTCGTACCGACGTGACGCAATATGGCTCAGCCGAACAGACGGTCGAACTCGGCTTCCGCCACCCCGTAGGCTCCGTTGGAGATCTTCCGCAGACCCGTGCGATCGACGATAGTCACTATGCGACGCCGCGTCGTGATGACGCCCTCCTTTTCGAGGAGGTCGAGCGCCACTGTGACGCCGGGACGTCGCACGCCCAGCATCGTCGAAAGGAACTCGTGCGTCAGCGGCACCTGGTCGCCATCCAAGCGGTCCTGCGCCATCAGCAGCCAGCGCGCCAGACGCTCCTCGATCTTGCTGCGTCCGTTTGCAAGAGCCGTTTGCGCCGTCTGGACCACGTACGCGTAACCGTAGCGCAGGAGATAGCGATGCAAGGCGGGGCTTTCCTCCAACTGCCGGCGCAGTTTCGAAGACGATATGCACTGTCCGCCGCCTCCAACCTGCATGAACGTATCGTGCGGAGACCGGTCCGTGTTCATGAGGATCGCCATGCCGGTCATCCCTTCGCGGCCAATGAGGCCGACTTCAACGCTCCGTCCGGTCCCATTTGCGACCACCGAGGCGATGCCGTGTTCTATGAAGTAGGCGGCGCCGATCTGCTTGTTGCGACTTTCCAACGGCTTCCGGACGGGCAGTTCGACGGTCGCCAAGTGCGGCGCGAGCAATGCAAGATGCTCCTCCGCCATCCGCGACAGCAGACGATTGGGACTCTTCTCGGCGGCCATGGCCTGCTCCCATCATGACGTGATTGACTGCTGGCACTGCGGGGCGGTGCCATCGTCACCACAGTTGGGAGTGTTGAGGCTGAGCTGTTCGCTCCGCGGCATTGATGCCGCCGCTTCGCTCTAGGCGCGAGGCGCTCGGTCCATTTTTCCGAGGCTTCCTACTGAACTCGTAGCTTGGTCACATTTCATCGGCGAAGTCTTGTCGATTCGCCCTCGTGCGGCGATAATTGCGAGATTTCCTCAACAAATGTACGATTTCGGACATTGGGGCGGAACAAAGGCGCTGACGACGGGGTTGGATGAGACGGTACGCGCGGGCATAGCCGGCAACTTTCGTGCTCCATCCCGGCCGTCTTTTGTGGGAGCACTGCGCTAATGGCCTCAGATGGTTCGATAATCACCATCCTCGTCGTGGAGGACGAACCTCTGCCGCGTATGGACCTCGCCGAGCAGTTGATAGCTGCCGGCTATGAGGTCTGCGAAGCGAGCAGTGGAGAAGAGGCGCTTGCGCACCTGCAGAATGGACAGCGGATAGACGTCCTTATCACCGATATTCAGCTCGGCGGACGTGTCACGGGTTGGGATCTGGCCGAGAAATTCCGGGCTGCGCACGCGCGGATCCCCGTCGTCTACACGTCGGGGAAGCCGCCCGACCATGATCGCAAGGTGTCCGGGAGCGTTTTCTTCAGCAAGCCCGTTAGAGCGATCGATGTCGTGCGGACGTGCCGGAGTTTCGGCGGCGCGGTTCCGGACAGGTAAACCCGGCCCCGCCTGCGACCGGTAGCGACTGGACTCCCCTCCCGTCCGATGTGCGATAATTTTCCTCCGGATGGGGGAAGAGGATGGTCCGCTATTTCGATCGGCTTCAACGGGTGCTGCCGCGCCCCGGAAGCCCGGCCGCCATAGCCGCTGGCGTTGCCGTCTTCGGGTCGGCGGCGCTCCTCAAGATGGCGCTGGACGCGGCCGCCGGCGACAACATGCCCCCATTCATCACCTTCTATCCGGCGCTGGTGCTCATCAGCCTGATCAGCGGAATGTGGGCTAGCCTCATCGGCGTCGCTGCGGCGCTGGTTCTCAGCTGGTATTTCTGGTTCCCCCCGTATGGCAGCTTTGACATCGCCGGCCCGGTCTCCCTCTCCTCCCTCATCACCTTCGCCATCTCCGGTGCCTTGGTGTCCGCCATCGTCGGGGTCACGCGCGAGCTGCTCGACGAACACGCGGCCCACGAGGTCGAAAGGAGACGCATCACGCGCGAGACCGTGCATCGCATCAAGAATCTGATCTCCGTCGTCCAGGCGATCTCCACGAAGGTCTCACGGCAAACGAGCAGCTTCTCCGAGTACAACGCAAAGTTCGCGAGCCGATTGGCCGCCTTGGCCTCAGCACAGGACGTCCTGGTCAAGACGGAATGGGAGGACGCGCGCATCCGCGAGATCATAGAGTCAGCGTTGGCGCCGTTCCGCCCGAACCCCGCCCTCGTCGTCCGCGCCGGGCCAGACATCGTGCTGCCGGCGCGCTACGTGAGCGGGGTCAGCCTTGCGCTCTACGAGCTTGCCACGAACGCCATGAAGTATGGAGCGCTTCTGGCCCGCCCAGGCTCGGTGAGCCTGACGTGGCAAGCCACCGGGAACCTCGGCAGCTTGGTTTGGAAGGAAGTCCACACCGACGCGACGCGGCCGGCACGCGAGAACGCCGGCTTTGGCACCCTGCTCATCCAGAACGCGTTCAACCGGGACGCCGGGACACGGGTTCACTACGAGGTGACGGACGCTGGCGTGACGGCGGAGTTCGAATGGCCGCTGGAGGCTGCAAATCCGCGGTGAGGTCATGTCCGGTGCGGGTCACAGCTGCCGACGGCGCATGTCCACGGCAGGTCGGCTGTATCTGCCGTAACACACGCGTCGTGGCGGCTTTGGATTCCGGCAGACATTTTCCTGAACGTGCCGGCCAAGAAGCTCGCGCCGGAGCTACGTGCCCGCGTCCAACAACGAGCCAAGCGAATCTCGATACCGCGGATGCCCATCTCCCCTCTCGCCGGCCCGAGATCGGGGCAGACCTGCTGCAATCCGATCTCTGTGGAGTCGAGGCCCTGTCAACTCGAACTCCTTGACTGCGATCGCGTAAGTTCCTATGATGTTCCTGTTGGTGGATGCGGTCATCCGCCGGCTCGATATTTGACATCGTGTATAGGAACTGCTGATGCCTCGCCTCAGTCGGGTCGATGACGCGGCAACCTGTTGTCGTGCCTATGAACGTGCCGATTACGCAAAATACGATAGCTCTAAATTGCGAGTTTTCCGTGTTCGACCCTCCCTCGGTGTAGGGCTTATATGGCCGCACTACCCTGCGAACCGGCGTGCGGAAGCAGGGCGTCCAAGCGGGGCGCCCCTTGCGATCCGGCGGTTTCCCGCTGGGCATGGGGTTCATCGATCGGTTTCTCGGAACCAGTAGGACAGCAGCGCGGTCGCGCTCCTCTGCGCCTCCGCGTCTCGGCGGTGGGGCTTTCCTTCCAGCGGCGCCGCCGCCCCGCTGGACATGGGGTCCATCGCTCGTTTTTGGCATCCGCGCTGGACGGGCCGGCGCTTCTGGCTTATCCCGATGCCGGCTGCTGGTCCTACCCGCCCCGAGCGTGCAGGATTAGCAAGCTGCCTCGCCCGAACAGAGGAGTCCCCCCATGCCCCGCATGACGCCGTCCGAAGCCTTCGTCGAAACCCTGGTCGCCCATGGCGTGAAGCATGTCTTCGGCATCGTGGGCTCGGCCTATATGGATGCGCTCGACCTGTTCCCGCCCGCCGGCATCCGCTTCATCTCCGTGGCCCACGAGCAGGGCGCCGGACACATGGCCGACGGCTACAGCCGCGTCAGCAACCGCCAGGGCGTCTGCATCGCCCAGAACGGGCCGGGCATCACCAACTTCGTTACCGCCGTTGCCGCCGCCTACTGGGCGCATTCGCCTGTCGTGGTGATCACGCCGGAGACCGGCAGCGCCACGCAGGGCATGGGCGGCTTCCAGGAGACGGATCAGATGCCGATCTTCTCGAAGATCACGAAGTTCCAGGCCCATGTGAACCGGCCCGACCGGCTGGCCGAGTTCACCTCGCGCTGCTTCGACCTGGCGCTCAGCGAGCGCGGTCCGACCCAGCTCAATATCCCCCGCGACTACTTCTACGGCGACGTCGACGTGACCCTGCCCAAGCCGATCAAGGTCGAGCGCGCCGCCGGCGGAGCGAAGAGCCTGGAGGAAGCGGCCAAGCTGCTGGCCGAGGCCAAGTTCCCGGTCATCGTCGCGGGCGGCGGCGTGATCATGAGCGACGGGCAGGCCGAGGCCAAGGCGCTGGCCGAGTATCTCTCCGCGCCCGTCGTCACCAGCTATCTGCACAACGACGCCTTCCCGGCTTCGCATCCGCTGATGTGCGGCCCGCTCGGCTACCAGGGCTCGAAGGCGGCGATGAAGCTGATCGCCCAGGCCGACGTGGTGCTGGCGCTCGGCACCCGCCTCGGGCCGTTCGGCACCCTGCCCCAGCACGGCATCGAGTACTGGCCGAAGAACGCCAGGATCATCCAGGTCGACAGCGATCACCGCATGCTCGGGCTGGTGAAGCCGATCACCGTCGGCGTCTGCGGCGACGCCAAGCCGGCCGCCGCCGACATGCTCCATCGCCTGCAGACGGGCAACGTGAAGATCACCGCCCACGGCAACAAGGACG
>DATIXH010000196.1:0-16531 GCA_035518775.1 Candidatus Acidiferrum sp. | reverse complement strand
AAACCGACAGTGTTCAGGCCCGCATGCAGCCTTCCAGCAACGGGGCGGCCCCGCCCGCCGAACAGCAGGTGTCGCGGTCGGCGGCTCCACAGCTCTCGGCAGACGCCGAAAGCGCCGTGCGCGCCAAGTCCGAAGCGGATGAGAAGGCGAAGGACGTTGCGAGCCAACCTGCATCGCTCGCCGATGCCCCGCAGCAGACCGCCGGTTCGGTCGCAGGACAAACGAATGAAGAGGATCTGCGTGGCGGCGCGCAGGCAAATCTGATCGCGCAGCCGTTCGGACTCGATCGTCCGGTCACGGCGCTGCTGATTGTCGATCCCAGGCTCGTGCCGGCCGACCTGCGGCAGGAGCGCTACCCCATTGGCAATCTGGCCGCGCGGCTGGTGGACGCCCGCCGCCTCGCCGGTGGTCGTCCGATCGCCGCCCTGGTGACGCTGCGGCTCGAGGACCGCACCGCCGACGCGGTCGTCATCGCCGACGTGGTCAAGGAGTCGCTCGCCTTGCGACGGGATCTGGACAAGACGGCCGCGCTGCCCGCCGCCCCGGCACCTACCGGCAAAAGCTACGACATCATCCTGCTGGACCGCTGACAGCCGCCCGGATTCGTGGCATTGAACCTGCCATGAAGAACGAGGGCCTGACAGAAGCCGAGATCGACGCGCGCCACGCCGAGAAGGCCGCCAAACGCCGGGCCGCGCGCGCCAAGATCATGGCGACCAAGACGATCGAGAAGGGCCTGCTCATCGTCCACACCGGCAAGGGCAAGGGCAAATCGACCGCCGCCTTCGGCATGGTCATGCGCTGCCTCGGCCATGGCCTGAAGGTCGGCGTCGTGCAGTTCGTGAAGGGCCGCTGGGAGACGGGCGAGCGCGGGCTGCTCGAGCGCTTCCCCGACCTCGTGACCATCAACACCATGGGCATGGGCTTCACCTGGGAGACCCAGGACCGCGCCCGCGACATCGCCGCCGCCCGCGCCGCTTGGGACCAAGCCAAGGCCCTGATGGCCGATCCCGCCTACAAGCTGCTGCTGCTCGATGAGCTTAACATCGTGCTGCGCTACGACTACCTGCCGATCGCGGAGATCGTGGAGACCCTGAAGGCGCGTCGCCCCGATCTGCACGTCATCGTCACCGGACGCAACGCCAAGCCCGAGCTGATCGAGGCCGCCGACCTCGTGACGGAGATGACGATGGTGAAGCATCCGTTCCGCAGCGGCGTGAAGGCACAGGCCGGAATCGAGTTCTGATGACCGCTGCGGTGATGTTCCAGGGCACCGGCTCCGACGTCGGCAAATCGCTGATCGTCGCCGGTCTGGCGCGCGCCTACACGCGCCGCGGCCTGCGCGTACGGCCGTTCAAGCCGCAGAACATGTCGAACAACGCGGCCGTCACCGCCGACGGCGGGGAGATCGGCCGCGCCCAGGCGCTGCAGGCGCGCGCCTGTGGCCTGAAGCCGTCGGTGCACATGAACCCCGTCCTGTTGAAGCCGCAGAGCGAGGTCGGCGCGCAGGTCGTCGTGCAGGGCCGCATCCTCGGCAACGCCCACGCCGCCGAGTATCATCGGCTCAAGCCGACGTTGATGCCCAAGGTGCTCGAGAGCTTCGAGCGCCTGCGCGGCGAGGCCGATCTCATTCTCGTCGAGGGCGCCGGCAGCCCGGCCGAGGTCAATCTGCGCGCCGGCGACATCGCCAACATGGGCTTCGCCACTGCCGCGCGCCTGCCGGTTCTGCTGATCGGCGACATCGACCGCGGCGGCGTGATCGCCAGCATCGTCGGCACCCAGGCACTCCTGGAGCCGGAGGAATGTGCGCTGTTGAAGGGCTTCATCGTGAACAAGTTCCGCGGCGATCTCCGGCTGTTCGACGGCGGTCTCATGATCATCCGCGATCGCACGAGCCTGCCGAGCCTCGGCGTCGTGCCGTACTTCGAGGCGGCGCGCCGCCTGCCGGCCGAAGACGCCGTCGCCTTGTCGTCGTACGAGACGAGGGGCGGTGCGGCGATCCGGATCGCGGTGCCGCTGTTGCCGCGCATCGCGAATTTCGATGATCTCGATCCGCTCCGGCTCGAGCCCGACGTCGCCGTCGATTTGGTGCGGCCCGGGCGTCCGCTTCCGCAGGCCGATCTTGTCCTCCTGCCGGGATCGAAAGCGACCATCGCCGACCTCGCCTTCCTGCGCGAGCAGGGCTGGCACATCGACATCGCCGCCCATGTGCGCCGTGGCGGCCGCGTGCTCGGCCTCTGCGGCGGCTACCAGATGCTCGGCCGCCGCATCGCCGATCCCAGCGGCATCGAAGGGCCGCCGGGCGCGATCGACGGCTTGGCGCTGCTCGATGTCGAGACGGAGCTCACGGGCGACAAGACTCTCGTGGAGGTCCATGGCGAAGACAGCGCGGGCATCGCCGTGCGCGGTTACGAGATGCACGTGGGCGTCACGCGTGGCCCCGCGACGGCGCACCCGATGCTGACGCTCACGAACGGCGCCGCTGCGCGTGCCGAGGGCGCCGTCTCGCCCGACGGGCGCGTGGCCGGCTGCTACCTGCACGGCCTGTTCGGCGGCGACGCCTTCCGCCACGCCTTCCTCGCCGGCCTGAAGCCGCGCGCTGCGAGTGGCCTGCTTTACGAGCACGAGGTCGAATCGACGCTCGATGCGCTCGCGGAGCATCTCGCTGCGCATCTCGACCTTGATCGCATTCTCGCGATCGCGAGAGGATCGTAGGAGAGATCGCCCGTCTCTCTGCGGCCCCGCGGGCGGCCTGCCGGTCGGCCCTACAGAATCAATACGAGGATCGCGACGACCGCCACGACCGCGGCCTGCAGCGCACAGGCGATGACATACAGTTTCAGCCCGCGCCGGATGTCGGCTGACGTCGCATCGGTGCGGCCGCCGTCGCCCAGCCAGGCGTCGTCGACGAGCTCGCCGTCATAGACGCGCGGGCCGCCCAGCGCCAGTCCGAGCGCCCCGGCCATGGCCGCCTCCGGCCAGCCGGCATTGGGCGAATGGTGCTTGCGGGCGTCGCGCCACATCGCCTGCCCGGCCGCGCGTCCCTGCTCGCGCGACAGCAGGAATGCCGCCCCGCAGAGGACCGCGCCGGCAAGCCGCGCCGGGACGAGGTTGAGCAGATCGTCCAGCCGCGCCGCCGCCCAGCCGAAATGCTCATGGCGCTCCGTGCGATAGCCGATCATGCTGTCGGCGGTGTTCACGGCCTTGTAGGCGAGGATGCCCGGCAGGCCCAGCAGCAGCGCCCAGAAGGCCGGGGCGGCGACGGCGTCGGAGAAGTTCTCGGCCAGCGATTCGAGCGCGGCCCGCGCCACGCCGGCCTCGTTCAGCGACTCCGGATCGCGCCCGGCCACGTGCTGGACGGCGTCGCGCCCTCCGGCCAGCCCGCCCTGGTCCAGCCCGCTCGCGACCGCGCCGACATGCCGATAGAGGCTGTTCTGGGCGATCAGCATGCTCATCAGCAGGGCGACGACGATCCAGCCGAGGGGAAGCAGGCTCAGCAGCGCCGTGACCACCCAGCCGATGGTCAGCCCGCAGCCGACCAGGAACACCATGGCGACGATGCCCCAGAAGCGCTGCCAGGCCGGGCTGTCGGCCCTGTTGTTGAGCCCCTGGTCGAGCCAGTCGACGACGCGTCCGGCGAGCACGGTCGGATGCGCGATGGCGCTGTAGAGCCATTCCGGGTCGCCGACCGCGGCGTCGATCAGGAGGGCCAGAAGCAGTATCGTGGCATTGGACATGGCGCCCGCCGTTGGGACAATCTGCGGCTGCAGATTGGGCGGCAGTGCTTGCCCCCGTCAACATGCGGGCCCATCCGGAAGAGCGTGAAGATGACCAAGATCGGCGTGATGGTGTGCGGCCACGGCAGCCGCGACGACGAGGCGATCGGCGAGTTCGCCGCCGTGGCGGCCGGCATCGCGCGGCGGCTGCCGCAATATCCGGTCGCGAGCGGCTTCCTCGAATTCGCGCGTCCGATCATCCGCGACGGCCTCGACAAGCTGCGGGGGCAGGGGGTGGAGCGCATCCTGGCCGTGCCCGGCATGCTGTTCGCCGCCGGCCATGTGAAGAACGACATTCCCTCGGTGCTCAACGACTACACCGCGGAGCATCCGCAGCTTCGCATCGACTACGGCCGCGACCTCGATGTCGACGTCCGCCTGCTGCGGGTGGCGCAGGCGCGCATCGAGCAGGCCGAGCGCGTCTCGAGCCGCAAGGTGCCGCGCGACGAGACGCTGCTGGTCGTCGTCGGACGCGGCACCTCCGATCCCGATGCCAACTCCAACATCAGCAAGGTCGCGCGCATGCTGTGGGAGGGCATGGGCTTCGGCTGGAGCGAGGTCTGCTACAGTGGCGTCACCTTCCCGCTGGTCGCCCCCGGCCTCGAGCATGCGGTGAAGCTCGGCTACCGCCGCATCATCGTGTTTCCCTATTTCCTGTTCACGGGCGTGCTGGTGAAGCGCATCTATTCCATCACCGACGAGATGGCGGCGCGCCATCCGGAGAGCGAGTTCCTGAAGGCGGGCTACCTCAACGACCATCCGCTCGTGCTCGACGCCTTCGCCGAGCGGGTGGAGGAGATGCTTACCGGCTCGCCCAACATGAACTGCCAGCTGTGCAAGTACCGCGAGCAGGTCATCGGCTTCGAGGCCGAGATCGGCCTCCCGCAGTCCGGCCACCACCACCACGTGCAGGGCATCGGCACCAACGCCGACCACGCCCATGACGGCCATCACCATCATGGGCACGATCACGACCATCATCATGATCACGACCACGATCATGATCACGATCACCACCATCCGCCCCATCCGCACGCCGGCCATCCGCATGGCCCCGGCCGCCGCAACCCGGAGCGGGTGGAGTAGGGCGAGATGGCATGCCGATCCTGCGTCCTTCGACAAGCTCAGGATGAGGGGCCTTCTTCGTGGCGGACACAGACGACCTCATCTTGAGCTTGTCGAAGGACGCACGCTCTCGATCCACGTCTTCTGAACCGTCGAAGGATGCAGCGCCCGTGAGCTTGCGCGGATATCTCCGCGACCCCGACGCCATCTACCGCGAGTCCTTCGCCATCATCCGGCGCGAGGCAAGGCTCGCGCATCTGCCGGCGGACATCGCCGACACCGCCGTGCGGCTGATCCATGCCTGCGGCATGATCGACATCATCGACGATCTGGCGTTCACGCCTGAGGTGGTGGCCCGCGCCCGCGACGCGCTAGCGCGTGGCGCGCCAATCCTGTGCGACAGCGCCATGGTCGCCGCCGGCGTCATGCGCGCGAAATTGCCGGCGCGGAACGAGATCGTCTGCACGCTCGATGACGCCCGTGTTCCCGACCTCTCGCGCGCGCTGAAGACGACGCGCTCTGCCGCCGCCGTCGAGCTGTGGGCCGGGCGCCTCGCCGGCGCGGTCGTCGCGATCGGCAACGCGCCGACGGCGCTGTTCCATCTGCTGGAGAAGCTGGAGCGCGAGCCGCAGCGTCCTGCAGCGGTCCTTGCCTTCCCCGTCGGTTTCGTCGGCGCTGCCGAATCGAAGCAGGCGCTGATCGATGCGCGCCTCGGCGTTCCTTTCCTGACCCTGAAGGGCCGGCGCGGCGGCAGCGCCCTGGCGGCCGCGGCCGCGAACGCGCTTCTCATCGGCGCCGAGCCATGAGCCGATGGCTCACGATCATCGGCCTCGGCGAGGAGGGCCTCGAGGGCCTGACGCCGGCAGCCCGCGCGCTGATCGCGCAGGCGCAGACGTTGGTGGGTGGCGAGCGCCACCTCGCCAAGGTGCCCAACGGCGCCGCCGAGCGCCTGACCTGGGCGTCGCCGCTGAAGCTCACGATCGACGAGATCCTGAAGCGCCGCGAGCGTCGCGTGGTGGTGCTGGCGACCGGCGATCCCCTGTGGTTCGGCATCGGCGTCACCCTGCTGCGCGCCGTGCCGGCGGAGGAGACCTGGATCGTGCCGGGCGTCTCGGCCTTCGCGCTCGCCGCGGCGCGGCTGGGCTGGCCGCTGGCCGAAGTCGAGTGCCTGACCCTGCACGGCCGCTCCTTCGCCTTCCTCAACGGCGTCGTCGCGCCCGGCGCCAGGCTGCTGCTGCTCAGCCACGACGGCGCCACGCCGTCGGCCGTCGCCAAGGCGCTCGCCGACGTCGGCTACGGCCCGAGCCGTCTCACCGTGCTCGAGCATATGGGCGGTGCCGAGGAGCGGCGCCTGACCGGCACCGCCGAGGCGTGGTCCTCCGGCCGGGCGCAGGCGCTCAATACAGTCGCCGTGGAATGTATTCCCGGCCCGACCGCCGTCGTCCGCCCCCGCGTCCCCGGCTTGCCCGACGACGCCTTTCGTCACGACGGCCAGCTCACCAAACGCGAGGTGCGGGCGGCGACGATCGCCGCGCTCGCGCCGACGCCGGGCGGGCGCCTGTGGGATATCGGCGCCGGCTGCGGCTCGGTCGCGATCGAGTGGCTGCGCAGCCACCGCACGCTCGCGGCCGTCGCGATCGAGCGCGCGGCCGAGCGCTGCGCGATGATCCACGAGAACGCCGCCGCCCTGGGCGTGCCGCATCTCGAGCTCGTCGAGGGTGAGGCGCCGGCGGCGCTCGCGGACCTTGCGCCGCCCGACGCCGTCTTCATCGGCGGTGGCATCACCGCCGAAGGTTTGGCGGAGCACTGCTGGCGAATCCTGCGGCCAAGGGGCCGGCTGGTCGCCAACGCCGTCACGGTCGAGGGCGAGGCGCGCCTGCTGGCCCTGAGTCCGCAGATCGGCGGCGAGCTGACGCGCATCGCGATCAGCCGGGCCGAGCCGATCGGCGGCTACACCGGCTGGCGCGCCCACATGCCGGTGACGCAATTGGCCGCGACCAAGCGATGAGCGGAACCGTCTACGGCCTTGGCGTCGGCCCCGGCGATCCGGAGCTGCTGACCCTGAAGGCGCTGCGCCTGCTGCGCGCGGCGCCCGTGATTGCCTATCCTGCGCCCGAGACGGGCGACAGCTTCGCGCGGCAGATCGTGGCGCCGCATCTGTCCGGCGGCCAGCAGGAGATCGCCATCCGCATGCCGCTCGGCGACGGTCAGTTCCCCAAGGCCGAGATCTATGACGGCGCCGCCGACGCGATTCTCCGCCACGCCGGCGATGGTCGCGACGTCGCCGTGCTGTGCGAGGGCGACCCTTTCTTCTACGGGTCGTTCCTCTATCTCTACGAACGCCTCGTCGAGCGTTGCCCGGTTCAGGTCGTTCCCGGCGTATCCTCGCTGATGGCCTGCGCCGGCGCGGCCGGCCTGCCGCTCGCCCGTCGCAACGAGACCCTCACGGTCGTGCCGGCCCCGCTCTCCGACGATGATCTGCGCGAGTACTTCGCGCGCGCCGAGGCGCTCGCGATCATCAAGGTGGGCCGGCACCTGAGCCGCGTCCGCCGCCTGCTCGCAGCCTGCGCGCGGCTCGAGGGCGCCTGTCTGATCGAGCGCGCGACCCTCGCCACCCAGCGCATCGCCGCGCTGCGCGACCTGCGCGACGACGCAGCACCCTACTTCTCGATGGTGCTCGTGCCATCGCCGGCGGCGCCGCGATGACGGCCGTGATCGTCCTCGGGCCGAGCGGCCTTGCGCTCGGCCGGCGCCTTGCCGCCTCGCTGCCCGACGCGACGCTGCACGCGTATGCGCCGCGCGTCGCCGCTGCGGGTGTGCGTTTCGACGATGTCGGCGAGCATCTGCAACGTCTGTTCGCAGCGGGCGAGCCGATCGTCGCGCTCTGCGCCGCCGGCATCGTTGTCCGCAGCCTGGCGCCCCTCCTGGCCGACAAGTGCGCCGAACCTCCGGTCGTCGCCGTCGCCGAAGACGGCAGTGCCGCCGTCCCGCTGCTCGGCGGCCATCACGGGGCCAACGATCTGGCCCGCCGGATCGCCGCCGCCACCGGCGGAGTTGCGGCCGTCACCACGGCCGGCGACCTGCGCTTCGGTCTGGCGCTCGACGACCCGCCGCCCGGCTGGCGAGTCGCCAACCCGGCAGCCGCAAAAGCGGCGATGGCCGCGCTCCTGGCAAACGAACGGGTCACTCTCGAGATCGAGTCTGCCGGACCCGATTGCGGCTGGCTTCGCGCGGCGGGCGTCGCGCCGTCCGCAGGATCGCGCGCGGCCCTGCTCGTGACCGATCGCACCCGTGCTGGCGACGACGGCGCCCTGGTCCTCCATCCCGCCACGCTCGCCATCGGCATCGGCTGCGAGCGCGGCGCATCGGCCGACGAAGTGCGCGCGCTCGCGATGCGGTGCCTCGAGGGGGCCAACCTTTCGCCGCTCGCCGTCTCCGGCATCTTCTCGATCGCGCTCAAGGCTGCCGAACCGGCGATCCACGCGCTCGCGCAGAGTCTGGACGTGCCCGCCCGGTTCTTCCCCGCGGAGACGCTGCTGGCGGAAACGCCGCGCCTCAGCGAGCGCTCCGACATCGTCTTCCGCGAGACCGGCTGTTGGGGCGTCGCCGAGGGCGCGGCACTGGCGGCCGCGGGGCAGCAAGGCGCGCTCGTCGTGACCAAGCAACGCTCGGCGCGCGCCACCTGCGCCATCGCCCGCAGCCCGCGCATCATCGACGCGAGCGCCTGCGGCCGCGCCCGCGGCCGGCTGGCCGTCGTCGGCATCGGGCCTGGCCACGAGGGCGGTCGTACGGCGGAAGCGGATGCTGCCATCCGCGCGGCCACGGACATCGTCGGCTACCGCCTCTACCTCGATCTGCTGGGACCGCTTGCCGGCGGCAAAGTGCTGCACGGTTTCGACCTCGGCCAGGAGGAGACGCGCGTGCGCGCCGCCCTCGCGCTCGCCTCCGAGGGTCGCGGCGTGGCGCTGATCTCCTCGGGCGACGCCGGCATCTACGCCATGGCCAGCCTCGTCTTCGAGTTGATCGAGCGGGGCGCCAATGCCGACTGGGCCCGTGTCGAGATCGTCGGTATTCCCGGCGTCTCCGCCATGCAGGTCGCGGCCGCGCGGCTCGGCGCGCCGCTCGGCCACGATTTCTGCGCCATTTCGCTCTCCGACCTGCTGACTCCCTGGCCGGTGATCGAGCGGCGCCTCGCCGCCGCGGCCGCTGGCGATTTCGTCGTCGCGCTCTACAACCCGGTGTCGCAGCGCCGCCGCACGCAGCTGATCGCCGCCCGCGACATCCTGCTGAAGGCGCGCGCCGCCGATACGCCCGTCGCCATCGCCCGCAATCTCGGCCGCCCCGCCGAAGCGCTGCGCCTCACCACGCTGGCCGCGCTCGATCCGGCCGAGGTCGACATGCTCTCGATCGTGCTGATCGGCAGCAGCGCGACCCGGCGCCTCAAGCGCCCCGACGGCGGCGAGTGGCTCTACACGCCGCGCGGCTATGACAGCAAGTCGGAGGCCGCGAAGTGACCGTGCACTTCATCGGCGCCGGCCCCGGCGACCCCGATCTCATCACCGTGCGTGGCCGCGATCTCATCGCGCGCTGCCCGGTCGTGCTCTATGCCGGCTCGCTGGTGCCGCGCGCGGTGGTCGCGCACGCGCCGAAGGGTGCCAAGATCGTCGATACGGCGCCGCTGGCGCTCGACGAGATCATCGCGCTGATCGAGGAGGCCCATGCCGCCGGCCTCGAGGTGGCGCGCGTCCACTCCGGCGATCCTTCGCTCTACGGCGCCATCGCCGAGCAGATGCGGCGGCTCGATGCGCTCGGCATCCCCTACGACGTCACGCCGGGCGTGCCGGCCTATGCTGCCGCCGCGGCCGTGCTGAAGGCCGAGCTGACGCTGCCGGAGATCAGCCAGACCGTGATCCTCACGCGCACCGACGGCAAGGCCTCGCCCATGCCGAACCGCGAGGACCTGCGCACCCTCGGCACCACCGGCGCTACGCTGGCGATCCATCTCTCGGTGCGCAACATCCGCCGCGTCGTCGCCGACCTGACGCCGCTCTACGGCGCCGACTGTCCGGTCGTGGTCGCCGTGCGTATCGGCTGGCCGGACCAGCAGATCATCCGCGGCACGCTCGCCACCATCGCCGCCGCCGTGCGCGCCGCGAAGGTTACGCGCACTGCTCTCATCCTGGTCGGCCGCGTCTTCGAGGCGCGCGATTTCACCGACAGCCGCCTCTACGCCGCCGACCACCGCCACATCCTGCGGCCGGGGAAGAAGATCGCGCCCCGACACGCCAAACGTCCGTAGGGGCGACCCAATGTGGTCGCCCCGGGCGGCCACGCGGGGCCGCCCCTACAGAAGTCTCTTGGCCGAATGCTCGTCCGTCACGAGCACGGTGGCGTAGCGGCCGCGCAGGGCCGCGCGCATGATCTCGATCTTCTTGCGCCCGCCCGCCACCAGCACGACCTTGCGGATGCCGCGCAGGTCTTCCAGGCTGATGCCAACCGTCCGCCGGTTCAGCGGATGGTCGACGATGGCGCCGTCGGCGTCGATGAAGTGGCCGATCACGTCGCCCACCGCGCCGGCCGCCTTCAGCGTCTTCACCTGGTCGCCGCCGCCGAGGCCGTAGGTGACGAGCAGCGATTCCACCATCTCGCCGACGGTGATGATGGCGAGGTCGGCCTTGCGCGCCTTCTCGTAGGTCTCGCGGATGGCGTCCTGCTGCAGGATGACGTCGCGCGCCTTCTCGCTGCTGGCGTAGATGGGGGCGGCGAAGAAATGCTGGTCGGCGTTGAAGAGGCCGGCGAGGTCGGAGACGATCTCGAAGGTGTTGATGCCGGAGACGTGCGACAGCCCGCCCAGCAGCGCCACGATCGAGAGCGACTCGAAGTTGCGTCCGCGGATCGAGCGCAGCACCGCGCGCAAGGTGCGCCCCCAGCTGATGCCGATGGTGAGGCCATCCGTGATCGTCTTCGAGAGGTAGGTGCCCGCACCCACGGCGATGGCGTCGCGCACATGCTCGGCGCGGTCGGGCGTCGGCACCACGATGGCATCGCCGAGACCGTAGCGCTCGATCAGCCGCTGCTCCAGCTCGGTGCAGCTCGCGATCTTGCTGTTGATGGTGATCTGCACCAACCCGGACTCGCGCCCCGCCGCCAGCAGGCGGTTCACGCGTACGCGGTTGCTCCCGATGCGCGTGGCGATCTGCTGCTGCGTCAGGTTGCCGACGTAGTAGTACCAAGCGACGCGCGCCTGCAGCTCCTCCTCCGCATCGGAGGCGTTTCCGCCGTTGGCGCGGTCGCTTGCCTGTCCCTTGCCCTCGGCCGGGTTCTTCTTGTCGCGCAGCACAGCCGGTGGATCCCGGTGCGATAGCCCGTTGACGATGCGGTCATTGTGGCAACGCCGGGCCGATAGTACAACCCGGACTGCCATGACAGCGACCTATCTCGGCATCGATCTCGGCACCTCCGAGCTGAAGGTCGTGCTGCTGGACGCCGCGCAGCGGCTGCTCGCCACGGCGCGCCACGAGCTCAGCGTGCAGCGCCCGCACCCGCTGTGGTCGGAGCAGGATCCCGCCGCCTGGTGGCAGGCCGTCGAGGCCGCGATGGCGGATCTGCGCACCCGCGCCCCGCGCGAGCTGGCTGCCGTCGCCGCCATCGGCCTCTCCGGCCAGATGCACGGCGCGGTGCTGCTCGACGCGCAGGGGCGCGTGCTGCGGCCCGCCATCCTCTGGAACGACCTGCGTTCGAGCGCCGAGTGCGCCGAGCTGGAGCGCCGCGCGCCCGAGCTCAGGCGCATCACCGGCAACCTCGCCATGGCCGGCTTCACGGCGCCCAAGCTGCTGTGGGTCGCGGGCCACGAGCCCGCAGCCTTCCGCGCCACGGCCAAGGTCCTGCTGCCGAAGGACTACCTGCGCCGCCGCCTCACCGGCGAAGACGTCTCGGAGATGTCCGACGCCAGCGGCACTTCCTGGCTCGACGTCGGCCGCCGCGACTGGTCCGACACCATGCTGGAGGCGACCGGCCTCACGCGCCGCCACATGCCCCGCCTGGTCGAGGGCCGCGAGCCCGCCGGCACGCTGCTGCCGGAGTTGGCGCGCGCCTGGGGCCTGGGCGAGCGGGTCGTCGTCGCCGGCGGCGGCGGAGACAACGCCGCCACGGCGGTCGGCATCGGCGCCGTCCGCGATGGGCAGGCATTCCTATCGCTCGGCACCTCCGGCGTGCTGTTCGTGGCGACCGCGACCTTCCGCCCCAACCCGGCGCAGGCCGTGCATGCCTTCTGCCACGCCCTGCCGAACCAGTGGCACCAGATGGCCGTCATGCTGTCGGCCGCCAGCTGCCTGCGCTGGGTGACGAAGCTGACGGGCGCCGCCGACGAGCCGGCCCTGCTCGCCGAGGTCGAGGCACTGGCACCCGCGGGCCGCCGCCAGGCGCCGCTCTTCCTGCCCTACCTCTCGGGCGAGCGCACGCCGCACAATAATCCGCATGCCAAGGGAGTCTGGTTCGGCCTCGGCCACGACACCGACCGCGCCCTGCTGGCCTACGCCGTGCTCGAAGGCGTCGCCTTCGGTCTCGCAGAGGGCTATCTGGCGCTGAAGTCCGTCGGCACCGAAATCGAGAGCGCCTCCCTCGTTGGCGGCGGCGCCCGCAGCCGCTTCTGGGCCGAACTCATCGCCGGCGCCCTCGGCCTGCCGCTTCACCGCCATCAAGGCGGCGAGGTCGGCGCCGCCTTCGGCGCCGCGCGCCTGGCCATGCTGGCCCACGATCCGCAGGAGCGCGTCGAAGACGTCTGCACGCAGCCCCCGCTCCTCGACCGCATCGCGCCGCCCGCCTGGTCCGGCGACCTCGCGCCGCGCTTCACCCGCTTCCGCCAGCTCTACGAGACCGTGAAGCCCCTGTTCCCGACAGAATAGCGGCGCGTTCGCTCACGAAATCGGGGCGCCGCATTCCGCGGGCGCACCCCATTGCGGTGCAGTCGGGTCCGCGTCATCGGGAATGACGAGAAAGCAGAACCGATGCAGCAGGCGGTCGCCCTCGCGAACATCGATGATGTGGGTGCCCGCGGGGTCGCCTTGCTCGATGCACCAGCCGTGGCCGATCCATCCAGCGGTCGCGCGCTCGGCCCCGCGGTCGAGCCATGTCCGCGCCAGCATCGGAAAGGTCAAGGTGACCTCCGCCACGCGGCCGCCCTCCAGAAGCTTGATGTTCGGATCGTCAGGCCAATGGGCGGGCCTGACGGGCGTGCTGAAGATCTCGGTGACCGTGACGGTGGGGCTCTCGGTCACCAGGTACAGCTGCCAGCCGAAACAGGCCTGGTCCGGACGCAGCGGCACCACGGAGCCCTCCGCGCTGTGCCATTCGCGGGTCGCCTGGTCCATGATGCTGACCACGAACCGCGAACCGCCGACCGTCGACTCGGCAGCGAGGACCGCGGCCGTCATCGCCCAGGCGGTCAACGCCGCTACCGCCAGCCGCAACACGCGCATCATGCGGACCCTCCGCCGTGCCGGCTGCGAGTGTAGCAGATGTCGCGGCGGCCGGCCGTGGCGTTCTGTCCACACGTGCAAAGAACGCGCGGTCGCGTTAGCATCTTTCGAAAATGAGGAGATTGTGATGCCTGACGATCGCATTCCGGTCTCGGCCGCGCGCCTGCAGCATGTCGATCCCGCCTACCGCCACGGCCCGAAGCTCGTGACGCCGCAACCTCTACTCGAGCTCGATGGCGCGCGCCTCAAATGGTACGATCTCGCCCGCGCCGCGACGCCGGCGCCGGACGCGATCCGCCGGCTAGCGCGCGACTACCTTGTTGGCGAGGCGTCGGCCGGCCGGCTGGAGCTCGACGGCGACATCGGATTCGTCGTGCTGCATCGCTGCGAGAACGATTTCTTCTTCCTGATCGTCAGCACCTGGCGCGGCAACAACGAGCTCTGGGAATCCGTCTACTACAAGCAGGATGCTGCCACGCCCGGCTTCTCGCTGTTCCCGCGCGAACGCCGGCACAAGGGCACCTATTGCGTCTGGGAGCTGGGTCCGGTCTGGCACGAACAGCAGGCCTGGGTCCGCTTCCTCGGCTCGGCGCGCGATGCCGCCGCCCAGCAGCTGTACCTCGACGACAGTTTCGCCGGCCTGGTGGGCTAGCGCTATCGCTGGCACGTCGTTTCACCCGGAGCCGCGGAGATCAGAGGTCGTAGGGCGACCGGAAGGTCGCCCGCCTTTCCGCGGCACCGTGATCTTCACAGCATCAATCCGGCTTGCCCGCGGTGCGGGCGACCATCCGGTCGTTCCTTGCTCGTGGGCGCGAAGACGGCAGCGCCGACGGCTCCGCGCGACTGAGCCGCCGGCAAGACGCGAGCGCCCGCGTCCGCACGATCTCGCGCGCCGCGTCGTGGAGCGCGACCCACTCGATCGCCGTGCGGGAAACACCGATGTCCGTCAGCATCTGATCGTCGAGTGACTGCAGGGTGCGCCGCGTCCGCCGCGCCCGCTGCGCGTCCTGCAGCCGCGACCACAGCATGGCAAGCGTGCTCACGATCCGTCGCAGAGCCGCATGATCGGTCCGGCTCGCCTCCGATCGCCTGAATGACTCTACACTTGCAGGACCGATGGTCGGGTGCCTGCTCTCTTGCGGCTGCACGCTGAACCTCACGTCTGTGGCTGCAGGTCCCGGGCATCGGTGCGCGCCGACATGCGCTCGCCTCGTCCGCGGGCGCACAAAATGCAACTCTTTCGCTATTTATTGCAAGTAGTTACGAAAAATACCTCGCTAGCGAAAACGCGCCCCCGGCCCGACGACTGGCAGCGCGGAACTTATCCGCCGGCGCGGCGTTGATGCGATGTGCCTTCTTGGCCGACCGGCGCCGCCGGAGGGAGCGCTTCATGAAATACAAATGCCCGCATTGTCACTCCAACACCTTTCGTCTGCTCATGGGCGCCGGCGGAGCGACGATGGCGCAGTGCCTCTATTGCGGGGAGGCTTCCTCCTTCACCGTGACGTCCCTTCTGGAGGCGTCCGGGCGCACCCGCATCGCCGAGACCGTGCCCGCCGAATACCCGCTGCGCGACGTGCGCCGCCGGCGCAGCAACGGTCGCAAGCGGGCGCACGTCTGATCCGCCTCGCTCGCCCCCTGCACGCAACAGTCAGGGGCGGCGCCCCGCAACGGCCGGCGGCGCGCTAGTCGCGCGCCTTCGGTCCGGGTCGAGGATGGTCGCATGAAGCGGTGGGCGATTTCGGCGGCCGTTGCGGCGCCTTTTGCTCTTGCCGGCGCGAGCGCGCTGGCGGCGGGCCAACCGGAGAAGCCGTCAGAGATCGTCTTCTTCCTCGCCCTCGTCGTGGTGGTCGTGGTCGGCCGGTTGCTGGGCGAGCTGATGCAGCGCGTCGGTCAGCCGGCCGTGATGGGTCAGCTGCTCGGCGGCCTCCTGCTCGGCCCCTCCGTGTTCGGCGCGCTCGCTCCGGAATGGCAGCACGCGCTGTTCGCGCCGAGCGAGGCGCAGAAGGCGATGCTCGATGCGGTCTCGCAGCTCGGCATCCTCATGCTGCTCCTGCTCACGGGCATGGAGACCGACCTGGGTCTGGTGCGCCGCGTCGGCCGCGCCGCGGCCAGCGTCTCCGTGGCCGGCGTCGTCCTGCCGTTCGCCTGCGGGTTCGCCCTCGGCCAGTTCCTGCCCGCGGACATGCTGCCGCATCCGGAGGCGCGGCTGATCACGTCGCTGTTTCTCGGCACCGCGCTCTCGATCTCGTCGGTGAAGATCGTGGCCATGGTCGTGCGCGAGATGAACTTCATGCGCCGCGACCTCGGCCAGGTGCTCGTGGCGTCGGCCGTCATCGACGACACCATCGGCTGGATCATCATCGCCATGATCTTCAGCGTGGCCGCGCATGGCGCCCTGGACCTGGCCTCGGTTGGTCAGGCCGTGCTGGGCACGTTGCTGTTCCTGGCCTTGAGCTTCACGGTGGGACGGCGACTTGTGGTGCTCCTGATCCGGCTCGCCAACGACCATCTGGTGAGTTCGTCAGCAGTGGTCACCGTGATCCTGCTCGTGATGAGCGTGATGGCGCTCACGACGCATCTGATCGGCGTGCATACCGTGCTTGGCGCCTTCGTCGCCGGCGTGCTGGTGGGCGAGTCCCCGATCCTGACGCGACAGATCGACGAACGGCTGCGCGGCTTGATCACGAGCCTGTTCACACCGGTGTTTTTTGGCTTGGCGGGGCTCGAGACCGACCTCACGCAATTGCGCACACCCGAATTGCTGCTGTTCACCGCCGGGCTGATCGTCGTCGCAAGCTTCGGCAAGTTCGCTGGCGCACTGGCCGGCGGCGCCGTCGGCGGGCTCAATCAGAAGGAGTCGCTCGCCTTGGCCAGCGGCATGAATGCACGCGGCTCGACCGAGGTGATCATCGCCTCGATCGGGCTGTCGATCGGCGTTCTCAGCCAGAACATGTTTTCCATGATCGTCATCATGGCGATCCTGACCACGCTTGCCATGCCGCCGATGTTGCGCGCCGCGCTCGCCCGCCTGCCGCCACGGCAGGACGAGAAGGAGCGGTTGGAGCGCGAGGAGTTCGAGGATAAGAGCTTCGTCAGCAACATCGAACGGCTGTTGCTGGCGGTTGACAACGGTGCGAGTGCGCGCCTGGCGGCGCATATTGCGGGTCTCCTGGCTGGCCCCGGCGCGCGGCCGATCACCCTGCTCCAGGT